>NZ_QTLP01000026.1:0-70926 GCF_003635405.1 Parabacteroides sp. AF39-10AC
CCTAATTTTGATATTATCTCGTCTTTATCCATATTTCAAATTTTATTGCTAATTTATTTATAACCGCACCTTATGGTGTCGTTCCTACACTTCTATAACTGCACCTCACGAATTATCCAGTGTATCAAGAGGATTAGGGATTTTTGCTTTATGGGCACTTGACACATGAAGATAAATGGTTGTGGTCTTGATGTCGTTGTGTCCCAGCAATTCCTGTATCGTGTGCAGGTCTGTTCCCTGTTCCAGCAAGTGTGTGGCAAAGGAGTGGCGCAGCATGTGTACGTGTACACGGTGTTTGATGCCTGCACGATGTGCGGCTTCTTTCAGCACTTTCACCAATGCACTTGCCGAATATTGCTCTCCGGGTGTTTCGCCCTCAAACAACCATTTTTGTGGGCGATATTCCCGGAAGTAGTGCCGTAGTTCTTCCAGCAACTTGGGTGAAAGGAGCGAATAACGGCATTTCTTCCCCTTGCCCATAATGCGAACCGACATTGTTTCACTGTTGATGTCCTGCGGGGTCAGGTTAAGCAATTCGCTTCTTCTAAGTCCGGCAGAGTAAACCAACGAAATCATGCAGTGATGCTTGATGTTGGAAATTTGTGCAAGGATGCGCTTAATTTCATTCTTGCTCAACACTTCGGGCAGGCTCTTGTACTCTTTGGCACGGGTGATACCGCCGTAGTATTGCCGTTTGCCGCCTTTCACCTGTTCGTAATAGAACTTGATAGCATTGATGCGCATATTCTGTTGCGACACCGAGATTTTCTTCTCGTTCACAAGATAGAGTATGTACTTGTTGATGTCCGGCACTTTCAGGCGGTCGATGTTCCGTCCCTTGTGATATTCCATGAAGTCGCTGAAATAGGCACGGTATGTTTTGACGGTCGAGGGGCTGTAACGCTTCTGTTCCAGCAGTTCGAGGTAGCCTTTCGGCAGTGTGTATTCCCTTTTAGGTTTGGGATGCCGCACGTAAACCCGGCTGTAATCAATATAGGCGTGGGGCGAATAGCGGTCGTAGAAATCCGGCAGGCTGAAAGCGGCTGATGCCATGTATGCAGAGCCGTTGCCAGCCATTTCCATACCCGTGTCTTGGGCGAGCAGTTGGGTTACAGCCTGACTGTTCGCATATTCTATCCGTATGTAGTCTGCACCGTCCCTTGTTTCTTTGTGTAGCACGATGCTTCCTCTTTGTTTCTGAACCTTATCCATGTCGCTGAATTTTGCTTCATGCTCCAAAGATAAAACAAAAACGCCACATTTTGAACATACGTTCAAAAATAATAGAAGTTAAAAAAACAAAACTGTATCAGGCTTTAAGCAGCGAATAGATATAGCGAAAGTTTTCTGCCAGTTCGTCCACGTTTAGACCGTTCAGAAATGCTTGTTCGTATGACAGTCCTAAAAACATTTGCCGGAACATGGTAGCCGTTTTCTTCACGTCCGTGTCGTTTCTGATTTCCCCGCTATTTTTTGCTTTTTGTATGACTTTCTCCCATAGGTCATAGTCTTGTCGGTAGATTTTCTCAATTTTCTGCCTGATGCCCGGATAGTACATACGCACTTGTGACAGGAAATGAAAGTAGTAGAAGTTAGGGCTACAATCATGCGGGCTGCTATTATCGTCAATCAGTTCAACAATCCTTTTCATGGAAGCGGCTACCCCCGCCACGTATTGCCCGATGAACTTCTCCAACGTATCGGCAGGAGCGGCAAACTTGTTTCCCGGTTCGTGCATTTTTAGCACGTATTTGTCTGCCACAGCCATGAATAAATCCAGCTTGTGCGGAAAATAATAAACGATGCCCGTTTTTGTCACTCCGCAGGCTTTGGCAAGCGTGATGATGCTTGCTTTCTCGTAGTTCATCCTGACAAATACTCCGAACGCTTTATCTATTACTTCTTCACGGTTAGTTATTATCATACACGTTTGTTTTTAATCGGTTACGAAGATACGGATTTTGTTTTAACCATTTGTACCCCAGTGCTTTTTTTTAGTGCAAGGTGCAAGTATATATTTATATATATAGCTTGCACCTTGCACTAACCCAAAAATATTTATTATCAGATATTTGCGAGTTTCAAAAGAATGCCGTATCTTTGAACCCGAAAGTTAGGCAGACAAACAGCGGTCAAAGTTGGACAGGCTTAACGGTTGAAAATCGTTACTGTTTCGTTACCTATTTGAAATTTTGAAAGCAAAGTAGCTGAAATATAAGCGGTTAGAGTTATAGGTTCAAAACCCTGTCTTTCCGCTTGATAACTATAACTTATTCACGCAGAATACTAAATGAAGCATATCGATATTGCGATAATGTTTTATGAAATTTGCGATTTCCCTCATATCGTTTCTTAGTGCTACTTTTTGAGAGGGGATATTTGTGTCCCGTATGATGGAGTATACTTTGTCGAAGTTAAGGATATTGAAGGCGTATTCCTTACAAGCTATGGCGGCTTCGGTAGCATAACCTTTATGCCAGTATTCCGCCCTAAGCAAATAACCGATCTCCGGAACCTGTTGACCATTGAATTCTTGATAGGTGAGACCACATTGACCGATAAGCTCTCCGCTGTCTTTCTCTATCATCCCCCATAAACCAAAACCATCGTTTTGATACCTCCTTAATTGCTTATCAAGCCATTCTTGTACCTCTTTTTTACTGAACGCTCCCTCGTAAGCGTACATTACAATCGGATCTTGTAAAAGCTTACAGATATTATTAAAATCATCTTGTTTTAATTCCCTTAATAGGAGTCGCTTTGTCTCTAATATCATCTCTTTCATACGATATTTCTTTTTGTCTTCTCAAATTGTTGGATGACTAGTTAGAATATATCGCTCAAGGAATACCGGAGTTGATCCATCATCAACGGCACTTCCGCCTCCTCGATTCCCGCTACAAGAAGATCGGGAATATCTTGATTGAACTGCTCTTGGAACTTCGAGAAATCACCGGACTCTTTCTCCACGGCTTTTTTATAAAAAGCAAGCGCTCCCTTGATATTCTGTAATGCCCATTCCGTATGTCCCGCATTCAAGAAATCTTGGGTGTTGGGTTGATTATCCATGATCTTTTTGTAATAATTACGGGCCTGATCGTATTTACCGGTCAAGAAAGAACACCAAGCGATCGGACGCCAAGCCTTCGTACTTTTATTGTCCAGATAATCTACCTTGAAATAATATTTCAGCGCCTCATTATAATTCTTGAGTTCAAGATGGCAGTGGCCGATACATATTTGGATCGATAAATCATCCGGATTGAAAGCCTCGTAACGATGATAGTATTTCAACGCTTCTTCCGGTTGCTTTAAGGTACGGTAACAACCGGCGATCCGGCGAATAACCCATTTACTGTCCGGATTGATAAGATCCGCATGTAAATAAGCCTCCAAGGCGCCTTGTATATCGCCATTCATTTGTTTGCAGTAACCGATTTTCTGGAATAAGATATCACTTTCTTGATTTGCATCGGATAAGCGATTGTAGATCGTGAGCGCGTCGAGGAAGTAATTCTTCCGGAGATAATACTCCGCTATAGTTGTCAAACTTTCCTCATCACTGACGTAAGGCTGCAAAATTGGCAGGTTATGAAAGTCTAACGCAGATGTAAATATGTCATCAAAATCCAGATGTCCCGGATAAAGTTTGAAGAAACGATACAAGTCCTGTATGTACTGTCCGGATATGATTTCCAGTTTTCCCCGTTTACTGATCAATTCCTCCTTCGTTTGCTGAATCATCTCGGAGGCTTGACTACCAAACTGTCCCATCATCATTTGACGGGCTTGATCCGGCAATTGCATCATACTGAAATATAAGGAATATTTATCGGAATTACACATGAATGCCGCAAGAGTCATGGAATCTAGCATATCCTTTTCCGTTTGATTCTTGCTCAACTGATTGCCAAAAGCGGAATGCTCGGTCGTGAATGGTATGAACCAGTTACCCAATTCCCGGAAAAAGGGGAAATGCTTTAGGTGCACGAAAGTAGAGTGCATTACGTCCGCACCTTCTTGTTGCAGCTCGCTGAACTCCTCCATTTTCTTCCCTAAGGAGCTGTTCGATAACATATTCTGCCACTCCGGATTCATCTCGTTTCCGAGAAGTTCCGGATTGATATCCTTTAAGTTTATCTTTTGACTGATTTTAGGGCCTAGCTTGATCATCTCCGGAATGATCTCGTCTTGTAGCTTACGGGTGATCTTCTCTGTCTCACGAGCTAGGATAAAACGAAGGGTAATCGTTCGGATCGCTTTCGTGAAATTAGGAAATCCCTCGGATAAAGCCGCTAGTCGATCCGCTATCTGCGGATATAGCACCGTACGTTTCCTATAGGTATAGAGCGTCAAGAGAATCCCGATCAACGCGCGGTAACGAATCTCATCTTCTTGGAGATTGGCCGCATCGAATAATAATAGCAGTTTCTCCTTATCGAAAGCGGCTTGCAATCCCAACATTAATGCCGATACGATTTGGCTACCGATGATAAAAGGCAACTCTTGGTCATTCAATAGGTTCCTGATGGAGGCTATTTCTTCCTTATTGAGAGGATTCGAGGTCCAGATCTTATTGAACAATAGGATCGTGGCGGATTCGATTTGCTGCTGCTCCGTAATGGTTCCGGTCGGAGTCTCTATCTTCACCAAAGAGGCGTTTCTCAAGACCTTGTGGAGCTGGTCATAGTTGGTAAGCTCCTTTTGCATCATTCGCCTACGCCTATAATAGGAGAGAGGCGAATCTACCGATAAGGCCTTGTGCTTCACTATATCCGCGAACTCATAGCTGGATGCGATCAAGTTGTTGTATATCTGGTCTTGCATCGGATCTTTAGCCCCCTCGATCCGGTATCGCAACATATATTTATAAGTATCTTGTAGCTCGTTCAACCTGTCTTGGAATGAGTACTCACGTATTCCCGCTATTAAACCTTGGAGAAAATCGAACGCGTTCTTTAGCTCCTTTTCGTCTAATGAACCGATAATTCGGTTGTATGCTTTATTTATTTCTTGTATTGTCATATACTATTAACAACAAATGGTATGCCAAAAGTATAGTATTTAGGCTAAATTTCCTATCTTCGCGTACCTAAAAATAAATTTAGCAGATGAAGAATATCCGCAATTTCTGTATTATTGCTCATATTGACCATGGGAAAAGTACCTTGGCAGACCGTTTGCTTGAGTATACCAAGACAGTAGAAGGTAAAGACATGCAAGCTCAAGTCCTTGACGACATGGATTTAGAGCGTGAGCGTGGTATTACGATCAAGAGCCATGCGATCCAGATGAAGTATAATTATAAGGGTGAAGAATATATACTGAACCTGATCGATACTCCGGGACACGTGGACTTCTCGTATGAGGTTTCCCGTTCTATCGCCGCCTGCGAGGGTGCGTTGCTGATCGTGGACGCGGCCCAAGGTATTCAGGCGCAAACCATCTCTAACCTATATATGGCGATAGAGAATGACTTAGAGATTATTCCGGTGATGAACAAGATCGACCTGCCTAGCGCCATGCCGGAGGAGGTAGAGGACCAGATCGTGGAACTGTTGGGCTGCCCTCGTGAGGATATCTTACGGGCGAGCGGAAAGACAGGCGAGGGAGTGACTGAGATCTTGAATACGATCGTGGAGAAGGTCCCGGCCCCGAAAGGTGATCCGGAGGCCCCGTTGCAGTGTTTGATTTTTGACTCCGTCTTTAATCCGTTCCGTGGTATTATCGCTTACTTCAAGGTGGTAAACGGCGTGATCCGTAAAGGTGACCATGTGAAGTTTATCGCTACAGGAAAAGAGTATGACGCTGATGAGGTAGGTATATTGAAATTAGATATGTGCCCCCGTGAGGAGATCCGGACGGGAGACGTAGGATATATCATTTCCGGTATCAAGACGTCCCGGGAGGTGCGTGTCGGTGATACGATCACTCATGTGTCTCGCCCGGCTAAAGACGCGATCGCAGGCTTTGAGGAGGTGAAGCCGATGGTCTTCGCTGGCGTCTATCCGATCGATAGCGAGGATTTCGAGAACCTTCGCGCTTCATTGGAGAAATTGCAGTTGAACGACGCTTCCTTGACTTTCCAGCCGGAGAGTTCCGCCGCGTTGGGTTTTGGGTTCCGTTGCGGTTTCTTGGGCTTGTTGCATATGGAGATTGTTCAGGAGCGTTTGGATCGTGAGTTCAATATGGATGTGATAACTACTGTACCGAACGTTTCTTATATCGTGCATACAAAGAAAGGGGAGGAGATCGAGGTACATAATCCGGGAGGCTTGCCGGACCCGACTTTGATTGATCATATCGACGAGCCGTTTATCCGTGCTTCCGTGATCACGAACACTACCTATATCGGCCCGATCATGACACTCTGTCTGGGTAAACGTGGCATCCTGCTTAAGCAAGAATATATTTCAGGTGATCGTGTCGAGATTCATTATGACTTGCCGTTGGGCGAGATCGTAATCGACTTTTATGATAAGTTGAAGAGTATTTCAAAAGGGTACGCTTCTTTCGATTACCATTTACATGATTTCCGTCCCAGTAAGTTGGCTAAATTAGATATCCTGTTGAACGGTGAGCCGGTAGACGCTTTGTCTACATTGACGCACGTGGATAATAGCGTTACTTTCGGACGTCGTATGTGCGAGAAACTGAAAGAGTTGATCCCCCGCCAGCAATTCGATATCGCTATCCAAGCGGCGATAGGCGCTAAGATTATCGCTCGTGAGACAATTAAGGCTGTCCGTAAAGACGTGACGGCGAAATGTTATGGAGGCGATATCTCCCGTAAGCGTAAATTGCTGGAAAAACAGAAAGAGGGAAAGAAACGAATGAAGCAGATCGGTACGGTAGAAGTTCCGCAAAAAGCGTTCTTGGCCGTATTGAAGCTGGATTAGAAAGTCAATGGAATCCGTTCGCTAACTCAATGGATTTATAAAGAAAAGTCAATGGATTCTGTAACGGATTCCATTGACTTTTTTATATAAATGGGTCACTTCTCGTTCACGAGCCGTATCCCGCCATCTTCCAGCGTGATAAGATGTTGCTTATAGAGTGCCCCGATCGCTTGTTTGAAAGCTTTCTTGCTACAGCGGAATAAGGAATAGATCACGTCCGGATCGCTCTTGTCGTGTACCGGGATGTATCCCCCTTGTGTTTTCATCGCTTCCAGAATGACGCCGGCGATCCCCTCTACCTTTTGGTAGCCTTGCGGTGTTAGGCTTACGTCTATCTTATCATCCTCACGTACCTCTTTTATATAGCCTTTCAGATGCTCACCTTTCTCAAGACGCTGGAATACCTCATTATAATAGATCAATCCCCAATGCTGGTTATTGATGATCACCTTATAGCCAAGATCCGTCTCATCGGCTACCAATAACTGAACCTCTTGATTCTGCTCGTAATCGATAGGGGTATTGTTCAAGAACTTCTCGATACGTGCGGATGCCATGATACGTCCTGTCACATGATCCAACCGGACGTAGACTAAGTACCATTTTCCCTCTCTCATCGGCATTTTCTGCTCCTTGAAAGGAACGAGCAAATCTTTCATGATACCCCATTCCAGAAATGCGCCGGCATTATTCACGTCTTTTACCTCCATGAACTGGAACTCCCCGACTGTTGCCAGAGGACGTGCGGTAGTAGCGATCAACCTCCCTTCATTATCATGATAAATAAACACCTCGACCTCATCCCCGGGTTTCACGTTTTTAGGTACGTAACGAGTCGGCAACAAGATCTCCACCCCGTTACCTCCATCCAGATAAACCCCGAAGTCAAGGTCTTTCACTATTTTCAGCGTGTTGTATTTTCCTATCTCAACCATATGTTTTTGTTTTGTCACAAACTTACGCAATAATCATGAAAAAGCGGTAAAAACAACTATAATTTTGATTTAGCATGCAGCAATATCTAGACAATTGCATCGTTATAGAAGTATCTTTGGACTTACGGGTGCTTTATGCCTTTGAGTTCAACTAAAAATTGTATATTTGCATCTTATTTGAAGAAAACAAAGATTATGAGAATTAAATTAATATCAGTAGTGATATTGTTTGTCTTGTTGCTAGGGGCTTGTTCCGCACCTAAAGACGTAGTGTATTTGCAAGGAGTAGATACTTTGACTCCAGAACAGATTAGTCAAATGAATCAAACTTATACGTCTCGTATCAGTAAAGATGATTTACTGGCGATATCTGTTACAGCTCCGGATCCGTCCGTGACGACGCCATTTAATCCCCCTGTTTTCGCGTATGCGCAGCAAGGTGACCAACCTATCGCTGCCTCTCAATCAATGTATACTTATCTTGTTGATTCGGATGGTAACATAAATTTCCCAGTATTAGGGAAGATTCATGTCGCAGGTTTATCAAAACAAGAACTGTGTGATGAGCTACAAAGTAAATTGTCAAAATACATAGAAAACCCATTGGTTAACGTGCAGATTACAAATTATAGAATTACGGTAATGGGAGAGGTAAATCGTCCCGGTACTTTTACTATAAAGAATGATCGAATCTCTATTTTAGATGCGTTTGGGTATGTTGGAGATTTGGCGATTACAGCCAATAGGAAGAATATTTTGCTGATAAGAGATAATGATGGGCAAAAAGAATTTGTTCGTATGGATATAACTGATCCTTCGCTATTTACATCTCCCTATTTTTATTTAAGGCAAAATGACGTTATTTATGTTGAGCCCAATTTGGCAAAGCAGCGTAATTCTCGATTTAGTCAAAGCAAACAGTATAATATAACTGTGTTCTCCTCGATAATTAGTGCGATTTCTGTTATTTCTTCGATGGTGATCACGATTATTAATATTAAGAAGTAATTGTTTAGCTATGGATTCAACAAATATAGGAAATGAGACTATAAGTTTAAAGTCTATTCTAATAGGGTATCTGAGGCACTGGAGATTATTTCTAGGCACTTTTGTTATATCTCTAATACCAGCTGTATTATATTTGATTTATTATCCGACAACTTACGAAGTAATGGCTCGTTTTAAAGTTCAAGATGATACTTCCATGTCCTCAGGAAATATGTCTTTGGGAGATGCGGCAGGTTTGATGAAATCTTTTGGTTTGAATGGAGGAGGTAGTGCGGGTATTGTTATTGATGATGAATTAGCGGTGTTAAAATCTCATACTTTATGGTATGAGGTTGTTTCAAAATTAGGCTTAAATGCAGAGTATGTTGAACCGTTAACTTGGAAATATAAACAGTATGTAAATACCCCTTTTCTGATGGTTGCAGATTCTAGTACATTGAAATCTCAAGAGGAAACAATAGAGTTTTATGTCCGGGAAGATCGTGAGGGAAAAATAAAGATCGAAGGGAAGACAAAAAGTCAGAAGCGGTCTTATGAGTTTTCTTCATTACCTGCGATCGTTGAATTCGGTGATAATCGGTTTGTCCTAAGTTATGGAACTAACCATAAATTGGGAGAAAGCATGAAACTTTATATAACCATGAGGCCGGCTGGTTTTGTTGGAGATGATTTTGCGCAGGATATAGAAATTGAGACTTACTCAGATAATTCAAATGTTATAGAATGTACTTTGAGGGAATATGAGAAAAAACGAGGCATTGACGTTTTAAACGCATTAATGTTTGAATATAATAATCGTGCCGATTCAATAAATAATAAAGAAGCTCGTGCTACAATACAGTTTTTGGATGAGCGAATCAATAAGGTAATATCGGATTTAGCTAATGCTGAACGATCTATAGAGATCTATAAGAAAAATAACCAAATGACTGACTTGACAGCCGATGTGCAATTTTATGTGGATCAAATGAAAGAGATCCAAACGAAAATTGTTGAGATGGAGGCTCAAGGGCATGCTATTAGATTTATGGAAGACTTCGTGCAAAATCCTGCTAATAAGTATAATTTGGTACCCGTATTGATGAATGTCCAAGAAGGAGAGAAAGGCGGTTCCATAACTACTTATAATGAGTTGTTGGTAAATCGTCAGCGAATGTTGCAAAACTCGAAAGAGGACAACCCTTTATTTACTGTGATGGATAAGCAATTAGATCAAATGCGTAAGAGTGTTGCCCTTACGATCAAGAATGCGCAAGAAAGCCTGAATTTGACATTGAAAGATCTCAAGTCTAAGGAGAAGGCTATTTTGGATAAAATGGGTAACGTTCCAACTCAAGAACGAGAATTCATGAATTATAAGCGTGATCAAGAGATTGCTCAAGGTGTTTATTTGATATTATTACAAAAACGAGAAGAGGCATTATTGAAATTAAATAAAAGTATGAATAGGGCATTGATTGTTGATGAGGCATTTGTGAAGAGTACACCCGTGGCCCCTCGTAAACTATATGCTGCTCTCGCCGTGTTTTTATTGACAATTGTGGTTCCTGTCGTATATTTATTCTGTAAAGAGCAACTTATAGAACTAAAAAGAGAATACGATAAAATAAGGAAACAAGCTGGCGTGATATAATGGATACTGATATATATATATGTTCTAAGCCATTGCAATATTTTAATGTAAGAAATATTGGATATGGAAATGCATCTTCAAAAAAGGTTCTAATTATTTTAGGACATTTTAGGGATGCGGAATTGTTCTTTCATCAAGTTAAGACATTTGATGATACATGGAATGATATATTATATTTCAAAGATTTGTTTCATTTGGATTTATATTTGTTTTTTCACCCAGTAAATACGTTGTTCGTAGAGGTAGATGCTTCTTTTGTTTATGGAATATTTTTTAAGCTATCCCGATTTAAACGAATGTATATGTTTGAAGAAGGATTCGGAAGCTACAGAAGAGATCGTTTTGATAATTCAAAAGGCTTGAAGAATATAATAAATAAGCTTACGGGTGTTGGTGACCATATTGGTTTTTCAAAGTTTCTTACGGGGCAGTTTCTTTATTTGCCGGATTTGTATAGGTCTCAGTTCCCAGGATATTCAAAATCTTTGAAATCATTCCAGAAGCCCTTTGTTAAGAGGTTAAGGGAAGAATTACCATTGTTTTTGAATTTTTCTACGGGATATGAAGAATTTTTATCTGTGAAAAATAAATCGGTTGGAATTTATTTAACTAATCATCAAATTAATGTAAACATATTGAAAGCTCTGGATAAAGAGAAAAATGATTTTGATTATGTTTATGTGAAATTGCATCCTCATATAAAAAAAACAGAGGATTTGTATCAATATGGATTAAAAATAGTACAATCAAACATAATGGTTGAGTTTTTAATTCTAATCTTGTTGGATAATGGAAATAAACTTTCTGTTTTTCATGAAAATAGTACATCAGTGATTTGGTTTCAGGATCGTATTATTAATAAAAATATGGGACAACCATTTGAAGAGTATGATATTGTAGCTTCTTATATACAATCGAAGGAGTTATAGAATAGATATAAATAGAAGTAATATGTTAAATGAAAAGTCTGTTTTAATTACTGGAGGAACAGGTTCTTTTGGTAAAAAATTCGTGGAGACAATCCTTCGTGATTATCCTCAAGTGAAAAGAATTGTTATTTATTCACGTGACGAGTTGAAACAGTTTGAGCTGAAGCAAAAATACCCTGCGTCAAAGTATCCTCAATTACGTTTCTTTATTGGAGACGTCCGGGATGGAGAACGTTTGGAACGTGCTTGCGAAGGCATAGATGTAATTATTCATGCTGCGGCTATTAAGCAAGTGGATACGGCCGAATATAATCCGGATGAATGCATAAAGACAAATGTACATGGAGCTCAAAATGTGATTAATGCAGCCTTGCGTACAAAAGTAAAGCATGTTGTGGCTTTATCTACGGATAAGGCTTGTGCTCCGATTAATTTATATGGGGCTACAAAGCTGACTTCTGATAAGTTGTTTGTTGCCGCAAATAATATTAGTGGTCCGCGGGATATCAAGTTTTCAGTGGTCCGTTATGGCAATGTTATGGGATCAAGGGGCTCTGTTATTCCTTTTTTCATTAACAAGAGAGATTCAGGTGCGGTAGAGTTACCTATTACGAATATGAAGATGACTCGTTTCAATATTTCGTTAGAAGCGGGAGTTGCTTTGGTCATGTTCGCTATCGGTCATCATTTAGGAGGTGAGATTTTTATTCCTAAGATTCCATCTTATCGAATAGTGGATGTTGCGAAGGCTATTGCGCCTAACCTTCCATTGGTGGAGGTCGGTATACGCCCCGGGGAAAAATTGCATGAGGAAATGATTACGGTCACGGATGCCATGAATACTATAGATCTAGGTCCTTATTATGCGATCTTGCCCTCTGTTGCGTTTAATCATAAATATGAAGACTATGTAAATCATCATAATGCGGTTAAGGTTCCAGAGGGATTCCATTATAGTTCTGATACGAATACGGAATGGGAGACTGTAGAGTCTATGCGGGAAAAAATAAAGAAATATGTAGATCCTAATTTTGAGATAAAATGATTACTAAACCTATTCCTTATGGACGTCAGCATATTACGGATGAGGATATTCAATGTGTAATAGATGCCTTAAAGTCGGATTATTTAACTCAAGGGCCAAAAATAAAAGAATTTGAGGAGGCTTTTGCCTCTTATGTCGGCTGTAAATATGCTATAGCAGTTAATAATGCTACGGCGGGTCTTCATTTAGCGGCTACGGCACTTGATGTGAATCTGGGTGATAAAGTGATTGTGACTCCTTTGACTTTTGCGGCTAGTGCTAATTGTATTCGCTATCGGGGAGGCGAGGTTGTCTTCTGTGATGTAGAAGAAGATACCTATTTGATGGATATAAAGAAATTAAGCCGTTTATTGTCGCAATCTCCTAAAGGCACTTATAAAGGAATTGTTTTGGTAGATTTTGCGGGTTATCCAGCCAATTTGGAGGCCTTTCGTCAATTGGCGGATGAGTACGGCTTATGGATTATAGAAGATGCTTGTCATGCGCCAGGTGGATATTTTATTGATAGTAAAGGTGAGAAGCAGCTATGTGGCAATGGGAACTTTGCGGATGTTAGTGTTTTTTCGTTTCATCCGGTAAAACATATTGCGACTGGCGAGGGGGGGATGGCTACGACAAATTGTAAGGAATTATATGAAAAACTTTGTCTATACCGTACACACGGCATTACCAAGAACCCGGCACTTTTACACGAGAACCATGGTGGCTGGTATTATGAGATGCAGGAGCTTGGATATAATTATCGAATTACTGATTTTCAGGCAGCTTTAGGGATATCTCAATTGAAAAGAGCCGATATGGGATTAGCACGGCGGCAAGAGATTGCCCGGCGATATAGGGAAGGTCTTTCCGATCTGAAGGGGGTTAAGCTTCCTTTTGTATCGGATCAGGTCTTTCATGCCTATCATTTATTTATAATCCAAGTGGAGGACAGATTAGGATTATATGATTATTTGCATAAAAGTAATATTTATGCGCAAGTTCATTATGTTCCTTTGCATCTGACCCCTTATTATAAGCAATTAGGAAATAAAGAAGGCGATCAACCTGTAATGGAGGAATACTATAAGCATTGTTTGAGTCTGCCGATGTATCCGACATTGACGGATGAAGAACAGGAATATGTAATTGTGAAGATCAAAGAATTCCTTTCTTAAAAAGAAATTGTAAGATGAACCAAAAAAATCCTGCGGTAAGTATTGTTATCCCAGTATTTAACGTGGAAAAATACATTGGGAAATGTTTGGATTCATTGATATCCCAAACATTGCATAACATTGAGATTATCTGTGTGAATGATTGTTCTACTGATAAATCATTAGATATACTTCGGGATTATGAGGCAAAGGATAATCGTATTGTTGTTATTGATTTACCTCGGAATATAAAACAAGGGGGAGCCCGTAATGCCGGGATAAAAAAAGCGAGGGCTCCTTTCCTTGGTTTTGTTGATAGTGACGATTGGGTTTCTCTTGATATGTATGAAAATCTCTATACATTAGCGGTTACGCATGATGCGGAAATGGTTTGTGGTGACTATTTTCAGTATTATAGTGAACAAGATATTCGTTTACGGATTAACTGTAAGCCTGAATGGTTTTCATTGCCTGAACATGAGAGAAATAAGCGTTTTATTGAAGGTGAATGTCGGATTTGGACTAATATAATCAAAAAAGAAGTCTTTATCAGAAATAAAATAGAATTTCCTGAGGAGTTATTCTATGAAGATAATGCGATTGTAACTGCTCTATATTTGAGCGCGAGAAAGATCGTGAAGGATACCCATCCTTATTATTATTATCGTTGTAATAATATTTCTACGACTCGGAGTATTAATAACTATCGCTTTTTTGACCGTTTGAAGACTTCTAAAATGTTTTTGGATAATATGCGTAGATTAGGTATCTATGAGATATATCCGGAAGAAGTAGAGTTTCGATTTACTGAGCTTTTTTATGTAAACTCAATTCTAGGTGCCATATCACAGTTTGATCCTCCTGAGAAAAAGTATGTGAATCAAATCAAGCGGGAGATGGAAGAGATATTTCCTTGTTTCATGAAGAATAGTTATTACAAGACAAAAGTTCCATTGAAACTTCGTATATTGCTTCGTGCTATTTATTTTCAGACTGATTTGGGCATAAGCTTGTATCAGATTTTGGTTAAATTAAGATCATAAAAATAACGAAAAAATGAAATGTTTGGCAATAATACCAGCACGAGGAGGTAGTAAACGGATTCCTCATAAAAATATAAAACCTTTTTTGGGCAGACCGATAATAGCATATTCAATAGAGGCCGCTCTTGGTACCGGACTGTTTGAGGAGGTGATGGTTTCGACGGATGATGTGGAAATCGCCGAGATAGCCCGTCAAGAAGGGGCTTCTGTCCCTTTTCTGCGTTCTACGGAAAATGCTAATGACTATGCTACATTGGCGGATGTATTGGTCGAGGTTGTCAATGCCTATAAAGGGAGAGGGTATGAGTTTGACTTGATCTGTTGTTTGCTTCCAACAGCCCCATTGATTTC
This sequence comes from Parabacteroides sp. AF39-10AC, assembly GCF_003635405.1. Classification (NCBI taxonomy): domain Bacteria; kingdom Pseudomonadati; phylum Bacteroidota; class Bacteroidia; order Bacteroidales; family Tannerellaceae; genus Parabacteroides; species Parabacteroides sp. AF39-10AC. The sequence continues at coordinate 14,980 of NZ_QTLP01000026.1, forward strand.
TTCCGAGGATGTTCGTTCTGCTTATGATCAGTTAGTTATGTCTACCTTTGATTCTATCTGTCCGGTGGTCGCTTTCTCATATCCGATACTGCGTTCTTTATCGATAGATGAAAAAGGAAATTTAAACATGAATTGGCCAGAGTATAGATTTAGCCGGAGTCAAGATTTGCGCCCCGCCTATCATGATAGTGGTACGTTTTATTGGATAAAGACCTCTTCTCTATTAAAAGATAAAAAATTGCTAAGTGAGAATGGCACGGCGATTGTTCTGGATGAGTTTCGTGTACAAGATATTGATACGGATACAGATTGGGCTTTAGCGGAGATGAAATATAAACTACTTCATATGAGTTGATATGAGAGTTCTGATTTTAACTGAGGGATATTCGCACACAGGCTATGGGCATATTTCCCGTTGTACGGCTATTGCCCAAGTATTTCGGGAGAGAAACGCAAATGTAACCTTTATTGTGAATGGGGATGAGAGTGTAAAAAATTTAGTACAATCTTATCCTCTGTTTGTCTTTAATTGGTTGGAGAACACGGAACGTTTGCTTGAGTATCTATCTCAAGATGACATAATAGTTATTGATTCCTATTTGGCAGGAAAAGGACTTTATACCGAAATAAGACAGCGGGTAAAGGTTGCTGCTTATTTAGATGATTTTAATCGTTTGGAATATCCGGAGGGAATCATCATAAATGGGACAGTCGGTGCGGAATTGATTCCCTATAAACGGAATCTTGGACAACGTTATTTGTTAGGAAAGGATTATGTGATTTTACGTGAGGTATTTAAAAACTTATGTGGTCATAGAGAAATCCGGGAGAAAATAAAGACTGTCCTAATTACTTTCGGAGGTAGTGATCCTTTAAATCTAACGCCAAAAATTTTGGAGAAGTTGACGAATTGCTATGCTAATTTGAGGAAAATCGTTATCTTAGGGCCAGTATTTTCTCATAAGGCAGAAATAGAGAGGATGGCGGATGATAATACGGTTATATACCGTAATGTAGAGGCTGAAGTGATGAGAGATTTGATGTTAGCTGCGGATCTTGCGATCTCTGCGGCTGGACAGACGATAAACGAATTGGCGATAACAGGTCTGCCATCCGTTATCTTTAAGGTGGCTGAAAACCAAGGTAACAATATTGCGGGGTGGAAGAATATTGGCTTTGTCGATGAATTTATTGATGCCACAAAAGATTGGCATATAGATGATCTGGATAAGATTATATTAAAATTTGAGAACTCCGAATATCGGCGGGAGATTTTTTGTCGGGGGATAAGTCAAATCGATGGAAAAGGGGCTCATCGGATTATGAAAGCTGTAACCCGGATGTTTTATGAGATGAATATGGATATGAGATTGGCTAAAGAAGAAGACTTACTACCTCTGTTCGAGCTTACGAATGATCGGATGGTACGGCAAAATTCTTTTTCGACCCATGCTATATCATTGGATGAACATAGAAATTGGTTTTATGCGACCTTAAAGAATAGAGCGAGAAGACTATTTGTCTTTTACGAGAAAGAGAAATTAATTGGACAAGTCCGTTTCGATATTGAGGAAAATAACAGTGCGGTGATTAGTATAAGTATTGGAGCTAACTACAGAGGATTTGGACTTGCTCCTTGCTTATTGGAAAAGGCTTTGAGACATTTCCATGACCGTGAAAGGCAAATAAGTAAGATTTACGCATATGTGAAAACCGAGAATATGGCTTCAAGATATGCGTTTATTCGTGCTGGTTTTAAGGATTGTGTTAGTGATAATAAACATGCGTTGAAGTATTGTTATGTGTATGGAAACTAATTTATTCGAATATTTTGGTCTTGATCGGGAAGATTCCGATCGGGTATTTATTATAGCGGAAATGTCTGCGAATCATAATCATGATTTCAACATCGCCGTAGAGACCGTGAAAGCAGCCAAGGCTGCTGGTGCGGATGCCATCAAATTGCAAACCTATACGGCGGATACTCTTACATTAGATTGTGATAATGCTTATTTTCAAATAAAGCAAGATACTTTATGGGATGGAACCACATTGTATAAATTATATCAGAACGCCTTTACTCCTTGGAAATGGCAACCTGAATTAAAACGTATTGCGGAAGAGGAAGGTCTGATTTGTTTCTCATCTCCATTTGACAAAACATCTGTGGATTTCTTGGAGGCTATGGATGTTCCGGCATATAAGATCGCTAGCTTTGAGATTACGGATATTCCTTTGATCGAGTATGTGGCCTCAAAGATGAAACCAGTCATAATATCAACGGGAATAGCTACTTATGAGGATATTGAGGGGGCGATAGCCGCTTGCAAAAGAGTCGGTAATGATCAGATTGCCTTATTGAAATGTACATCTTCTTATCCGGCTCCTGTGGCGCTTGCGAACTTAAGGACGATTCCCGATATGAGAGAGCGTTTCAAACTTCCTGTAGGACTTTCAGATCATACGATGTCTAGTTCGGTGGCGATAGCCTCGGTTGCGTTGGGTGCTCGAATTCTCGAGAAGCATTTTATTTTGGATCGGGGTATTGGAGGACCGGATGCGGCCTTTTCTATGAATAAGGAGGAGTTCTCCGAAATGGTTCGATGTGTAAGAGAAGTCGAGATGGCATTGGGAAAGCCAACCTATGAGTTGACTGAAAAGGTGAGGAATAACAGGAAATTTGCCCGTTCCTTATTTGTCGCTCAAGATATGTATGCTGGTGATACAGTAACAGAAGAAAATGTTCGTTCTGTTAGACCCTCTGATGGTCTATCGCCTAAGTATTTACCGGATATATTGGGCAAAAAGGTGAAATGTGATATAAAAAAAGGAGAACCTTTCAAGCGGGAGTATTTATCAGATGATTAACTAAAGTTAAAATATATGCTTTATGAAACACCATCTACTTTTATTTATTATGGTATTTTTATTTCCTTTTATGGCTTGTGGTGATGATGAGCTAAAGGAAATATATAACCCGAATTTGCTTCGCAGTACGTCTATTGACGATAGTAGCCTACATTTGGCTTTTCCTGCCATTGCGGGGAATAAGGATCGAAGTAAGATTATCGTGGTTTATAGAGAAGGTTCGAGCCACGTTAGTTTTGATAGTAAGTTAATACAGATGGAGAGTTTCGATAAAGGAAAAACATGGGTTAACAGGAAGGTTATATTTGCTCCAGTTAAAGGGCATGACGTGAGGGATCCTCAGCTTTTAGTATTACCTAATAACGGTATACTTTGCCGTTTCTTTGAAAGAGAATCGGAGACGGAATCCATTGTGAAAAGCATTTGTTCGGAGAATTGGGGTATTTTCTATGGATCGCCTGTTTTATTTCCTTTTCCAAAAGACGAGACATTTGCGGCAGCCCGTGGGAATATGGTTATAATAGATGATGTAATTTATGCGGTATGTTATAATCGATGGGCTGTTACATGGTTGGAAAAATCGGAAGACTTTGGGAGGAGTTGGGAGGTTGTATCTTGGTTAGATGAGCGTCTGTGGACAAATCAAATAGAATGTGGACGTATTAATGAGGCCTCGCTGGGGTATTATGATGGGAAAATGTACGTCGTGGGTCGTCAACAGTCAGAGAATGGAGACAATCGTCTTGAGATTGGAGTTAGTGAGGATTTAGGGGTGACTTGGACATGGAGTTTTTTACCGATAGAAGGGCATGCTCCTTCTTTAACTCCTTATAAGGATGCTTTTATACTAACTTACCGGAATGTTAAGGACTCCAATCGTGGTAAATATAGTTTTGATACGGTACTTCTTAAAGATGGGAAGTTGGCTAGTAATCCTGCTAGTCTTTTTGAAAGCGATAATTTTGATGTTGGCTACGGAGATGTTCTTACTTTACCAAATAGTTTCTTGGTTTGCTGTTATCAACCGGGCTCTATCCGTTGTTATGAACTGAAATATGATGTTTTCAATTATAGATGATATGGATAGGAGAGAAAGGGATTATTCGATTGATTTTGTGAAGGGAGTTGCCATTCTCTTTGTGATATTGTTGCACAATATGCCAAATGAATCTATTTACTCAATTGCTTACATTGGGCAGGCTGTTCCTTTATTTTTATTGGTGTCATCTTATTTGACTTATGGTGGTTTTCAGCGAAAAGGTTTCAACGGTTATTTCTCTGCTAGGAATGTGAAGAAGATGTTAGATCGTGTTTCTCTCCCATTCTTTCTCTTAATTTTTTCTCAATGTGCAATCTTTTATCTTCTTAAAGGTGGAGTAGATTGGCAGCGGCTTTATATGCAAGGTGGCTTTGGTCCAGGATCCTATTATCCATGGATCTATTTACAGTGTTGGCTGATATTACCTTTTGTTATTTTTCTGGTTAATTGTCTTTCTTTTAGGAGGTCTTTTGTGTTATTTGTTGGGATTTGTGCTTTGGGTGAATGGTTTACCTGTGTATTTCATGTGCCGGATAATGTTTATAGACTTCTTTTTTATCGATATTTATTTCTTTTGTATTTAGGCTGTGTTATTTTGAAGTTTAAAATAAAGTTGAACGTTTGGGTTTGTGGATTAGCTCTTATAGCCTTGTTCTTGGCTATTTTAGAGATATATACTTCTGTAGATTTGATGCCATATCTTACGAACCAATGGAAAGGATATCATTGGGTTGATTATTTTTATACTTTATTTGTGTTTTTCTTGCTGGTGAAACTATATAATTATATAATGAAGTCACGACTATCTGTTTTCTTTGTAAAATTGGGTAATTACTCATATGAAGTGTTTCTTTTCCAGATGTTGGTGTTTAGTTTGATTAGTGAGAAAAGATTTTTCTTTATCGAGAATGAGGTGTTTAGAAACATAGTATATGTGTTGACAACTATTGTGTTTTCTATTGTTCCTGTACTTGTTTATAAGGAGTACATAAAGAAATTGTATGTTAGATGATCAAATTGTAGAAAATGAAAATAATTATTAAAATGATGTGCTTATTCTTCTTGTTGGCATGTACTAAAGATGAAATGAATACATTTGAAGGAGCGATTCCTTTTTATAAGGAAGGTATATCCAATTTAAGATCGGATATATTAGATAAAAAGGATGGTGTTCAAAATAGTCTGTTTACTTTTATCTCAAACGTTTATACGGATGAACTATCCCAAGAAGTAATTATTCGTATATTATCAGATGATATAGATTTATCGGTAGGAAAAGATTTAGGATTTATGAATATTTATAAGGAACGAGTGGATATTTATAAATCCAATAAGGATTATCAAGCTGCCTTAAATGAGTCTCTTCCTTTGTCCTTTACACTTAATAAGGATATGTTATATTCGATAGGTTTTGATAAAAGGGAAGATAGTGTTTCTTTTTTTATAAGGGAGATAGAGGCTGACAAAAACGTACTAAAGGAATTTAAGCGGACTTATTCTGCGCAAAAGGATCCTTATCAACTTTTGATGTGGGGGAAACCTTTCTTTGCGGTGAGGCGTGGTGAAGTAAAGCTCTTAGATTCATGGATAACAGCTCCTTTTCATAACCCTGTATTGAGTATTTTTGGAGACTCTTTTGTAGAGGGGACAATGTTACTTATTAATGGTATAGATCGAAAATATCGTTGGAGTTCGATGCTTACTTCTGTATTGGGAAAAGAACGATGTTTGATAGATGGTAAAGGAGGAGAGATGATGTCTGATGAATTTATTAATCGATTTAAGATAGAAAATTCTTGGTATAAAACTAAGTACGTTATTTTAGCCTTAGGTACAAATAATTACCTTGATGTTGAGAAATATAAGAAATATATGTTACAAGCTATATCTATTTTAAGAAATAATGGACAAATCCCGGTTTTACTCACAGTCACTCCTCGTAAGGATCGTGACTATGAGCCTGTTAAACTAATAAATGACTGGATTAAAAGTATGAATATTAAATATATAGATATGCATGAGGCTGTGACAAAAGAAAATGATCCAACCCAATGGAGAGATGGTTATTTATTTTATGACGGTATACATCCAACTCCGAATGGATATAAAGCAATGTATGAGCAAGTCTTGAAGGATTTACCAGAAATCTTTAAAGAAGATCATTTAAGTATGTCATACCAAAATTCATAACTCCTTATTATATTGGGGATATAACAACTTACTAAAAAAGAGCCATTCATGGTTAGTACATCTGCATATCCTATGTCCATGTCCATATTACTATATAAAGTAACAGGGGTAGAAGCTATTTGGCCATTTTTCCAAAAAGCGAGATCTAAAGAATAGCCAGAAGCTGTAACATTTGCTTTATTCTTTTTGACATGATACAGATTTACTTCACACGCAATTAACAATTAAAAGAACGTGTGTAAGATGTCAAACAAAGCAAGAGAACGTAAAAGTTACAGCATGGAGTTCAAGCTCCGTATGCTGAAGGAGTATTATGAGAGTGGCTCAACCAAGTACAGCCTATGTAAGAAATATTCGGTTGATTACGTGACATTTAGTCGCTGGGAACGTTATTTTGAGTCAAAAACGCTATCTTTACCGTCCGATCTGACAGAGTTAGAGCATCAGGTATATATGGCACGAAAGAAATCCGAATCATCCAAGGCGACCGGTCCCCAAACGGAGAGCGAGAGGCTCCGGGAGGAGAACTTGCGCCTACGCAAGGCGTTGGCCTACTCAGAGTTGCGCAATGAGGCTCTGCATGAGCTTCTTAAGATCGGTCGGGAACAATATGGCATCGACCTGCTAAAAAAAGCTGGCGCCAAGCGGTAGACAACCTTCGGCTCAGGCATCCCAAGGAATCGATCGGTAGCCTGAGCGGGCTGTTTGGCAAGACAAGAGAAGGTTATTACTCCGTGAGCAAGGAGAAACGTATGCGCAGGGAATTGTCAGAGAAAGAGATACTTGACACCGTGAGGGATATCCGGCATGAGGCTCCGGGCATCGGGGCGTACAAGCTGTACCTGATGCTCAAGGAACTCTATCCGGACGGGATGCGTGGCCGGGATTGGTTCTACGGGCTGATGCATGAGTCACACCTGATGCTGAAGCCCGGGAAGCGCCGTCACACGACAAGCTCCAACCATCCTTACAGGAAGTACAAGAACATGATCAAGGGATTGACCGTCAACAGGATCAACCAATTGTGGGTGGCCGACATCACCTATATCGACACCGATGAGGGCGTGGCCTACCTGCATCTCCTGACGGACGCGTTCACGCATGAGATCATAGGCTGGGTCCTTTCCGACAGCCTGGTCGCCTCCAATACCGTGACGGCTCTGGAGATGGGTATCTCGCACGTGTCACCCCTGGGGTTCGATGGACTGATCCACCACTCCGACCGCGGCGTTCAATATTGTTGTAATCAATATATTGATCGTCTACAGGCCATTAAAGCCACGATCAGCATGACGGAGGACTACAAGCCTACCGACAACGCGATCGCCGAGCGGGTCAACGGCATCATCAAGCAGGAATGGCTCTACAGGATGAAACGCCCCCCGGACGTGGTGGCCGCAAGGGATTTGTTGGCGAGGATCATAGACTTCTACAACAATAGGAGACCGCATAGGAGCAACAGGGACATGCTCCCACCTGTCAGGTTCCGAGAAGCTCTGACTTGTATGTGATCGCTCAATGGAGGCTTTGCGCCTCCAGCCGCGAGGCTTCCTCCGCAGTGGTTTTTTCATGGTTGTTTTGCATGGAAAAAGAAAAACGGTATTTTTGCCGCTGTGAACCGGTTCAGGAAACAACTTTCAACCCTGTGAAGTTTTTCAGGAGAAGGTTCTCTAAGATGTGAAGTACCTTAGAAAATAACAGTAAAATCTGTGAAGTAAATTTAGGCATAGTCATTTGGATATCCGTAGTTATAAAGTAAGTTGGCTTCATCGGCAAAGTAAGTTAACTTACTTAGGCATTCCAGCTAGTTAACTTTGTTGATGAAGCTAGCTTCACTAATTTAATCTCACCTTCGTCGTATGAAGGGGGATGTTCCCTGTATTGAGGTAAAATGTGCTTGTTGATCCTACCAATTTTATATGTTGGTGGAGCTCGGTGCTGCTCAGATGAGAGCTTTAGCAATTCGTTACCCATTATTTAGGCCGTAAGTCTAGCACTAGGTATAGCCATAAGTTTACGGCTCGACAAACCGTAAGTTATTCACTTTAATGGGGCTTGATGGATAACAATCGGGCCGATATTTTTTTAATACCGGGTGAACGAAAATAATAGTTTATTCATATATTCTCACTTCATAATAATCCACGTTTCACGGGAATCTGTTTATTTTAGGATTATCACAAACGTGAAACGTGGATAAAAGTAAGTTAGAATAGGCTATCCTTGGGAGCGATAAGCCCCAATTTTTCTAGTAACGAACGGAATCTTGCCTTAATGCGTGCCTTCATGGGGATATGCCTAATAAAGCTTTTATCTAAGCCGGATATGTTTAAATAGAAAGCGAAATCTTTTTTGAAAGGAGGCTCAAACTCAATAAACCAAGGTTTGCTTCCGCTATAATGCAAGATAACAGGGTCATTGATGGCTTGCTCTTTTTCATCCCAATAGGCTCGGCTAATCAACGGGTCCTTGAAAAAATATCCGTGTTGTACATTGTATTTCAAGGGGAGGGTTAGCTTGATCTCTTTTAATACTATATTCAATACATCTTGATCATGGTATCTAAGTCTCTCTGGGTATTTGTTGATTATCTCGAAAAAGCTTTCTGAAAGATTATTTTCTCGCCAATATCTTAGGTTGACCAACAATACCCCAGCGTTGAAATAGCCAAGAGATGGGGAATATTGGAGCCGGTTGTAAATACGTATGTCATCTATTGACATGTCGGGGATTACTCCGGCGGCATAGCTTTTTATATCCGTATCCCATAATGAGCGTAGTGAGTGGCGGACGACAACATCACAGTCGAGATAAAGGACCTTCTCAACGCTTTGGGGAAGTATATCCGTCATGATAAGTCTAAAATAGGTCGCTAACGTGATATGTCTACTTATCGGGCAGTTGGCGAAAACCTTTTTATCTACAGTATAGAACTGGATTTGCTGGCCATATTTGGCTACGACCTTTTTCAATACCTCTTGGTTTTCAGGGGATATTCCCTCTGTCAAGATATGTACCGTAATCTCCTCTTTCGGGTTATTCACACAAATAGAGGTTACTAATACACCACAGGGTATGACATAATTATTGTCTGTGCAACATACAATATCCATAGGATGTGTTTTTTATTCAAGTTAATACTGTGTTTCTACTGTCTATGTTTTTTTAGGATCAACGAGAGAATGAAATCTATCTCTTCCCATTTAAGCAAATAGGATAGAGTTAGATAATAGCAGATACCTATAATTATACCGACAATGAGTTTAAATAATAAGATAGGGATAAAACTTATGCAAATGTATATGATTAGTCCCATCGATATGGATAACAAGAGTATAGGACATAAAGCCTTAAGCTCTTTTCGCAGGTAAACATCGGGTAAAAGTCTTTTAGTGAATCTTGTCAATACATAGATGTCACATAAGGCATAAGCAGCGATACCGGCGCACATGATGGTGATCCCAAATGGAATGGTAATGACTAAGATAGTAACCGCAATGAGCTTTTTTATGATCTCGGATCGCAGGGAATAATCACTTCTCCGTTTTACGTTGAGCAGATCCCAGTTCAGGCGTGAGATCGGGTCCCACATATAAGCGATACTTAATATTTGTAAATATGGTATGGTATGTACCCACTTATCTGTCAAGATAACACGAATTAATGGATCAGCCAGTACACATAAGCCGATCATCAACGGGAATATGATGAAGGCTGTCATACGGATGAACATGAAGAACTTTCGTTGCAGTTCCTCGTTATCATGCTGTATTTGGCATTCTATCGGATAAGTGACCCGTGTGATGATGCTTGTTATATTAACGGAAACGTATTGGGCAAGAGAAGTAGCCCTGTTGAAGTTTCCCAGATCAGCGGATGAAAAATATTTACCAATTACCAATGAGTATAGATTCAGATATATCGTATGAAGCAATCCTCCGGCAAGTAATTTAGATCCGAATCCGAACAATTCCTTGAAAGACTCTTTGGAGAAACATAGGCGAGGAATCCACCGGGTACTTCCCCAAAGTAATATCAAAGCTAATAAATTCGTGAGTAAACTTTGGATGACCAGTGTCCATACACCATAACCATGATAAGCCAGCCATATACCTATTCCTCCACTTATAGCTACTGTGCTGAATGAGATGATAGCTTGCTTTTTGAAATCGAGGGAAATGGTCAGTTGTGCTCGTTGTACGGCGCAGAATGAGGTCAAGATTAAGTTTAATCCTACGAATTTTATGATGGTTTCTAGTTGAGGCTGGCTGTAGAATGAGGCTATGAATGGAGCGGTGGAGAAAAGGAGAAGGTACATGGCTATCCCGATAAATATATTGAAAAAGAAAACCGTCGAATAGTCTACATCTGTTCTTCCCTGTTTCTGGATAAGAGCGTTCGAGAAGCCACTATCAACGAACGTTTGAGCTACCGCCATGAAAATACCAAGCATGGCGACAAGCCCATAGTCGGAAGGCGACAAGATACGAGCGATGAAAAGACTTAACACGAATTGAGCTCCCTGTACCGAAATCCTTTCCATGCTACTCCAAAAAAGACCGTTTACTGTTTTGCTTGCCATGTATTATTCGGGTTGTTTTTGAGAGGTTGATTTATTAGCCAACAATTGGTGCTTTTGCTCAGACATTACAAGCCCTAACAACATCATTATAAAGAAACCCCGATGTCCGGTAAACGTGGCATCTGCGATATTCTCAATCAATAGATACCCGATGATAAGAAAAGGTATAATAAAATATTTCTCCTTTTGCGTAGAGAGAAATAGTTTGTAGGCTTTCCGTATGATATAGGCGAAAAATAGTATATATAAGAATACGCCTATTATCCCAAATTGAGCTAAACAGGGATAATAGGTGTCCGCTATATAACTATAATTGTTTTTACTGATCCCTTTTACATTCTCGATACCGTATTTTGCGTATAGAGGCGAATAATAAACGCCAGAGGAGTGGGAGGCAAAACTAGCGAAGCCCGACCCAAATGGGAAAAAGTCCTTGAAAATCTCGAAAGATGTGACGTATAGCATGGCACGGGCCATGAATTCCTCGGGAACACTGTCCAAGGATTTACCCACACCAAAGTACATGACCATTTTTTTCCAGCTAGCTAAAACCATTGCGGCAAGACTTAATACGGCTATCGCTATTGTCTTGAAATTGAGCTTCAGACGACTTATGTTCCCGAAGAATATCACGGTGACCAGAGATATGATAAAAAATCCATAGAACTTTGAACGAGCCGAGAATAATCCAATCGCTAAAATAAGGATAAAGATCATCTTATCAATTTTAGCACCTTCGCTACAATAATAATAAAGCAGGGAGGATGCGGTTATGATAGCGGCGAAATAAGCGACATGCCCAACAGTTACTCTGAAGGCGAGTGGATAGACTAGAGACGCACATCCTATAAGAAACATGAAAAAGGATATAATAAGAATGATTTTCTTTATCAAATCTTTCTGTTTCGAACTAAATACAGGACAGAGATAATAAACTGCGAAAAAAGCTAAATAGGGTTTAAATTGGATAATCATGTCTGAGATGATTCCTTTCGCAGAGTTACTATGTATATAAAACGAATAAATCGTATAAAATATGAAAACAGAGCTTACCGCTAGAAATGACTTATTTATAGCCCAATCCGGCGTCTTGAATGTTGCGAAAATAAATAAGATAAGCAAGATGCAAGCACATATCTCATCTATACTATCAAATCCGATCGTTCCATAAAGGACCAATCCAAATATGAACGTGAAAATAAATAAGTTATAAAATTGCTTGTTTATGAATTCTTGTATCATCTTTTTTATTTGCTAGGAACGACCTTTGGTTGTAACTGAAATGTTTCTTTTTCTCTTTGAGGTGCACTTGTGAGGTGCTGAGCCTCAGATTTGATCTTAAATCTGTTTTTCCTAAAGAAATAAAAGAAACTTTTCAAATGAATTAACGTTTTCTTATTAAGACGCTGACTACTTCTTTGGTGAACATGCGTCATTTTGGATAAAGGGTAATAGACTACCTTCTTATTCTTTTTCCAACAACGATAGCAAATATCCATATCTTCTACATACAAGAAGAATTTCTCGTCAAATCCTTTTAGTTCATTGTAGAATGTGTGAGAGATCAAAAACGCTGCTCCCATACACCAATCGACCTCTGTAGGAGTGTCCATAGGAAGGTTCTTCAGTAAATAGGTTTGAACATTTTTATTGCCGGACTTATCATTTCCTTTGGTAAGAGCCCGATTTAGCAAAATCTTAATTGAAGGAAATCTACGTGCAGAATATTGCAATGAGCAGTCCCGGTTTTGTAACTTGGGTGCGACAATTCCACATGAAGGATGTTTTATCGCATAGTTGTATAATTTGTCGATTGCTCCTTGCGTTAATATGATGTCTGGGTTTAATATAAGTATATAATTCCCTATAGCATGTTTTGCTCCAATATTATTATTTCGGGCAAAACCATATTTCTTTTGATTCTCAATGAGTTTTATGGTAGGATAATTGTTCCGGATATAATCGGCGGTTCCGTCAGTAGAACAATTATCAACAAAAATAACCTCGAATGAAACGGATGGACTTCCTACTGAATACAAAGACGCAAGCATCTCTTTCACGTATGAAAGGTGATTCATGCCAACTGTTATAATCGATATTTCTGGTTTCATTATCATTTTGTCCTATTATGTTTTTAATTTTATAGATGCAATTTATGTTCTATTTGTTGATGATAGATTGTATTTTTCACCTATTATAACATTATTAAGTTTGTTGGTCGGGTTATTACCTTAAACCGATTCTTCTTTAAAAAGTAAATCGTACCATCAGATGAGCAATTATCTACGATGATGACTTCGAGCGGGACTGATGGTCTTCCTGTCGTGAACAACGAATTTAGTATCTCCATGATATATTTGAAATGATTCCTTGTTATGGTTATAATAGATACATAAGGTGTCATAAACTAGTATATGCGTTTTGATAAGACAAAGACATTTTCTTCGCTGTATAATGCTTTTGGAATATGTCTTGTACTTCTCGTGCGACTTCTGTACGATCTAACAGGAGCACTTTTTCTATTTTGTCGAATAAACTATTACTGTCTTTATTGTTGAAAATATATCCTGTCGTGACGCTCATCTTCGATAGCACCTCTTGGTGTGAAGGTATATCAGAAAGTAACATAGGTAATCCTACTGTCATACTCTCCAACAGCGTGTTTGCCAATCCTTCGACATCTGAGGCTGAAATATAATAATCGGAAGCGATTAAGTAATCATAAACATTCGTTTTAAAACCGGGTAAAAGAATCCGGTCATCACCTTCTTTTTTTAAATCTTCCCATAAGGGTCCCTCACCGAGCATGATCAATCCCACTTGCTTGGCCCCTATTTGTTTAAAGGCACGTATTAATAGTTCAGGATTCTTCTCTCCTGAGAAGCGCCCGATAAAAATAAAATATCGGATATCGTCTTTTAGTCCTAAATCTTTTCTTAGCTTTTGCCGATAAATCGGATCGCAATTCCAGATGGGTAACGAAGATCCATTGGGTATGCAAGAGATGTCCCAACCTTTATTTTCTTTATAGAGTTTTCCTACACTTTCAGAGCAACCTATGGGGAGATCTACTTTTCGGGTGAAGAAATGGTTCAGTTGATTGACGATATCTCCTTTAAATTTTCCATATAATATCTGCTGCTGCAGTCCCGGATAGATATGAATCGTATAGATTCGTTTATACTTTCGAGGTAAAAAGCACATTAAATATAATGAACGCGGACAATGCGCATGAAGCATATCCGGATTGATCAATTTTACCTCTTGTTTTAGTGCCGTGAATAAAGCGAATGGATTAAGAGGCGTTTCTGGTGCCAATTGATGAATCGAAAGCGGATACTTCTGGAAATCCTTAATTCGGGTAGTTTTTTTCTCTGGTATGAAAGTAATGATAGATACCTTGAACTTGGAGAAGTCCATATATTGGATAATGTTATACATAACATTAACCGGGCCTTCGTTGCATAATGATGATACCAAGAAACAAACTTTAGTCATGCTCTCTTCCTTATTTTTCTTTACTGTCAAACTGTACCTGCAATAATAACGGACGGGTGAATCTATTATTGTTGATTTCTCCGTTTGTTTAACAATGTAAGATTTCCCTCTATTAAAGGGAAACCGAATACAAAGTTAACAGTTATTTCTTTAAAAACAGACGAACATATGATTTTTTTCAATTTGTATATTTATGATAGCGGATTTCTATGAATTATTGTACATTTGCATACGTTTTTAAGATATTTTGAGAAACAAAGGGAATTATGAAAATAGCAATAGTTGGAACAGGCTATGTAGGCTTGGTAACAGGTACGTGTTTTGCGGAAATGGGTACAGAGGTGTTTTGTGTAGATGTGGATAAAAATAAGATCGATAATCTGAAGAAAGGCATCGTTCCCATTTATGAGCCGGGTTTGGATGAATTGGTGGCTCGTAATATGCAGGCGGGGCGTTTGCATTTTACTACCGAGTTAAAAGAATGTCTGGATGAGGTGGAAGTCTTGTTTTCCGCAGTGGGGACGCCTCCAGATGAGGATGGAAGCGCGGATTTGAAATATGTGTTGGAGGTTGCTCGGACCGTGGGAAGATACATGAATAAATATATCTTGGTTGTTACTAAAAGTACGGTTCCAGTAGGTACTGCCCAGAAGGTAAAGCGAGCTATTAAGGATGAGCAAGCTAAGCGGAATGTAAATATAGAGTTCGATATTGCTTCTAACCCAGAGTTCTTGAAGGAAGGGGCTGCGGTAAAGGATTTTATGAGTCCGGACCGTGTAGTTGTAGGAGTGGAATCCGAGCGTGCCGAGAAATTGATGTCAAAGTTATATCGTCCGTTTTTACTGAATAATTTCCGGGTGATTTTTATGGATGTCCCTTCTGCTGAAATGACTAAATATGCGGCAAACGCTATGTTGGCGACTCGTATCAGTTTTATGAATGATATCGCTAATTTGTGTGAGATTGTCGGTGCTGACGTAAATATGGTGCGTAAAGGGATTGGGACGGATGCTCGTATCGGTAGTCGTTTTCTGTATGCGGGTTGTGGATACGGAGGTTCTTGTTTCCCGAAAGATGTCAAAGCGCTTGTGAAGACCGCTGCCGATAGTGGTTATCAGATGCGTATATTGGAAGCGGTAGAGGCTGTAAATGAAGAGCAGAAGTCAATATTGTTTCGTAAGTTAGTGAAGCATTTTAACGGGGATATCAAAGGTAAGCGTATCGCTTTATGGGGGTTGGCGTTTAAGCCGGAGACAGATGATATGCGAGAGGCTCCTTCATTGGTTTTGATCGAAAAGTTAAGAAACGCCGGATGTCTGGTTTCGGCTTATGATCCAGTGGCTATACCTGAGGCTCAAAGACGTTTGCCTGAAGATGTGATTTCTTATGTTAAAGATATATATGAGGCTGTGATAGATGCGGATGCACTATTGTTGGTTACTGAATGGAAAGAATTCCGTATGCCTTCTTGGTCTGTTATTAAGAAATTAATGGCTACGCCTTTAATCTTGGATGGACGTAATATCTATGATAAGGCAGAATTGGAGGAGGCCGGTTTTATTTATCATTGCATAGGTCGGTAAAGACCTTTTGGTTGGAAATAAGTTATGGGGCTGTGTTGCAATTCTTTGCTTGACACAACCCAATTGTCTATTTCATCAATTCTTTCTTTAACGAACACCCACTACACCCACAGCAAGGATCACTGGATTTCGGTTTCGTAAGCATTCGATAAACCTTATATGCGATATATCCGATAACCGAGATACCAATAACGCAAACTGCTATATCTTGCCACATACCTATAAATTTACCTCCTATATATAACTAAATAAAACATAGGAAAGTTCTTAGCTGAATAAACCCACAAAGAAATTCCCCGTTTGATAAACAATGAAAGAAACGATCCATGCTAGGACACAAGTATAAATGATAACGAATATACCCCATTTCCATGAGCCAGACTCGTTGACAATAGCCGATATAGTTGCTATGCACGGAAAATAAATCAAGACGAAAAGCATTAAGCTAATCGCTATGAGCGGTGTGAATACCAAATTACCTTCTGCGTTACGGTCTTGCTTCAAACGCTCCGACAGGGCTTGGCTGTCATCATCGGCATTCCCCGTGTATAATACGCTTAACGTGCTGACAACAACTTCTTTCGCCGCCATACCGGTAAGTAAGCTTACACTCATTTTCCAGTCGAATCCTAAGGGAGCCAAGACCGGTTGAATCGTCTGGCCGATACGCCCGATATACGAATTTTGTTGGTGGTCGATTGCCTTCAAGCGTTCTAACTCCTCTATCGTATCTGTTTTTTCTTGAGAATCCAACTCCGTATTTTCGATCTCCGCTATCTGGCGATCAAACTGATCTCCGCTCTCCGAATGTCTGGGGAAATACCCAAGGAACCAGATGATGATAGAAGCGACCAAGATGATACCTCCCATCTTGTGCAAGTATTGTTTCGCTTTCTCCCACATATGGATCATGATGGATTTGCCGGTAGGCATCCGATAGGGGGGGAGTTCCATTACGAAAGGAACATCCTCCTCGTTAAACAGGAAGCGTTTGAAAAGACGGGCCATGATAACTGCCAGCAAGATTCCGGATACATATAAAGCTAATAACACAAAGCTGGCGTTCTTCGGGAAAAACGCCCCGGTCAGCAATACATAAACCGGCAGGCGGGCGCTACAGCTCATCAACGGATTTACCAACATCGTTATCATCCGGCTATTACGGCTCTCTATCGTACGGGAGGCCATGATAGCAGGAACATTACAACCGAATCCCATCACTAAAGGGATGAACGACTTTCCATGCAGTCCCATCTTATGCATGATCTTATCCATGATAAAAGCCGCACGTGCCATATATCCGGAGTCTTCCATGAACGATATGAACATATACAGAATCAAGATATTCGGCAGGAACACGATAACACCTCCCACGCCACCGATGATACCATCCACGAGAAGATCCTTCAAAGGTCCTTCCGACATATGGCTGCGCACGAAATTACCGATCACCTCGACCAATGCCTCTATCCATTCCATCGGATAGCCTCCCAAACGGAAAGTGGCCTCGAACATGATCCACATGAATAGGATAAAGATAGGGAAGCCTAAGACTTTATGCGTGACGAATAGATCGATGATCTGCGTACTCGTTGCCTCTTTGATCGTATTTTGTTCGTAAGTCTCACGCAACGCTCCGGAAATAAAGCCATAGCGTGCGTTCGTGAATGCGGTCTCACAATCCTCTTGCAATAACTTTTCTATTAGGGCTGTATTACGGTCTCTTTCTTGGAAGATCGTTTCGGCACCGGGCAGCGTTTTTATAAATGTCTCTATCTCCCGATCTCCCTCTAATAGCTTGATAGATAGATACCGCTTTGACAAGCTTTTGGGTATATCCACGCTATTTTTCAAGGTCTTCCTAACGTTGCTGATCCCTTTCTCTAAAGACTCTCCGTAATTAATATGGATATGACGGATGACAGGATCTTCTTCTTCGTATACCTTGATTACACGGTTAAACAAATCCTCTATGCCAAATCCTGTTTTACTTACGGTCGGGATAATCGGTGCCCCGATCATTTTCGCTAAGGACTCATGATCGAATTTATTACCATGGCGTTCCAGCTCATCATACATGTTTAAGGCGATTACCATGCGAACGTCCATATCGATCAGTTGGGCGGTCAAATATAGGTTTCGCTCCAGATTGGATGCGTCGATAACATTGATCACCACGTCCGGTTGCTCTTCATTCAAATGCTTACGCACGTATAATTCTTCCGGCGTGTAAGCGGATAGGGAGTAAGTACCCGGTAAATCTACGATGCGGAATGTATAGCCATTCTGTTGGAAGGTTCCTTCCTTGGCATCTACGGTCACGCCGCTATAGTTACCCACATGCTCATGTGCTCCGGATGCGAAATTGAAAAGAGAGGTCTTTCCGCAGTTCGGATTACCAACCAAGGCAACGTTAATTGTTTTTCCTTTATGTAATGCGATGGCTTGCAATTCATTGCCGGAAGGCAGGATAAAAGAGTCTGCACTCCTGTTCGTATCTTGTACCGAGGTAGCTTGTTCCTTCTCGAAATCCGCCGCGCTAACGACTTCGATCAATGCGGCGTCCGAGCGTCGCAATGAGACATCATATCCCATCACACGATAGTGAATAGGGTCTTTGAGCGGAGCGTTTTGTATAACGATCACTTCTTTCCCTCTGATAAATCCCATCTCGATAATGCGTTTGCGGAAAGCTCCGCGACCCATTACCTTTACTATAACACCTTTATCGCCTGTGCGAAGTTCTGATAATCTCATGTCCTATTAAATGTTACGCGAAGGTAGCTTGAAAACTTCGTACCACCAATACCAACTAATAGGTATTTTTTTATTTCCATGGGTTGTTTTTCGAGTATTTTATGTATGTTTGTGCCACAAATTTCAACTTTAGACAAATGAAACTACGAATTACTTTGTTCGCCACCTTATTGGTTCTTCTGTCTGCTTGTTTTACAGGCTGTAAAAAAGAATTGAAGGATTTCTCTTTTAGTTATAGTATGGAAAGTGTAGATAACTACAAACTAATGGTTCTGTTTGATAGTGACAAGACATTCCGTATCGAGGAGTATAATTATTATATGGATAATTTCGCCAAGAAACGAGATCCTAAAATTATGGAGGGGACATTGACTGACGAGGAGTTCGCTTCTTTAAAACCGATTCTGCAAAAATGTAATTTCTTTAAGATGAAAGACTCTTATGGCTTTGAGGAGGAGACGAACCGGGATTTAGGGGATATCATGTATCAGGTTTCATTTACCACGGAAGGTAAGGAGAAATTTATCTCTATCCGTAATAGCGATACCGGACAATTTTCCGCTTCTTTCGTGAAGTTGATCGGTTTTATCAATACATTCTTGAATAATCATAAGAATGACTAAACGCTTTTAGCCGGAGATGGAGAATAAACGAAACCGGGTTCTATTGTGCTTAGGCTCTAATTGGGATAAAGAGAAAAATATGGAGCGCGCGGCGGAGATGCTGCGTGCTCATTTTGTTTTTATACAGTTTTCTCAGCCAGTTTATACGGAACCGATCGATTGTCCATTATCAACTACATTTTTGAATCGAGTGGCTGTTTTGTATAGCGAGGAGAGTCCGGCGCGAATAAAGGATGTCTTGAAAGATATAGAATGCTGCATCGGCCGTAAGCCGGAAGATAAATCTTGTGGGCATGTGCCGATAGATATTGATTTATTGCAGTGGAACGACCAAATCTTGAAAGCTGAGGACTTGACCCGTGAATATGTTCTAGATGGCATCTGCTCGCTCCTTGCCGCAGGAGAGAATGATGAATGGTGCCAATAGAAAACCAAAGGAGCCGCTGTTGCGGATCAATGCGTTGATACCTTTGCATATCAAGGAAAGAACTGGGTTGTTTCGGTCTGCGTTATAAAATCCTTTCTCTACTTTAAGCTTGAACTGGTAGGGTGCCAATAAGTCTTCATAAGTCTGTATGGGAAGGATTCGTTCGGCCCAATTACCTGTAGCCGGGTCGCAAGTATTGTATGGGTCTTCCGGGCTTGGTAAACTCTTTTTCTCGATCGCTTTTTGGATATCGGGATAGGTCAAGCCTCTAGTCTTCCGGGCCCATGTCTCTACTTCTTTTGGGGAGAAAGCCGGGCAAAGTTTCGTTATGAATTGCTCTCGTAATGTATAATAGTTGGGGGATTCCAAAGATCCACTTTCGCATCCGACCATCATCTTATGTAACCGTTGTTGGACATACGGGTTGAATGGTGTAGAGGCTGTCGTGAATAGTAGATACATGGAATCGTTTATATGGATTAAATCCTTGAAGAACAAAGATAAATCATAGACATGCTCTATCAGGTCCGTAGCGATTAAAAGTTGGGGGTAGACTTTGTTCCTTGCGCACCAGTCCGCAAGAACATCTGAATCTCCATGGAGTATGATATCGGGGCCTATTCCTATTATTTGTTTCAATAGCTGGATCGTCTCCACGGAAGATGGGTTAAGATCAATATAAATAACTTGTCCTATTCCTATGGATTTCGCCAGAATACTAAGGAAGCCGGTTCCTCCTCCATAATCGATTAGCGTGACATCGGAGATAGGGGTTTGTATCGCTTGAAGTCCTCTTTGTAGGCAATCTGCGTATATATGCATGAAATAGCTTAACGCCGGCTTTAAGTTGCCGATGTATCGCTTATTATAATCGCTGATCGGTAATTTATTATAGTCGATCGCTTTCAAACGTTCGGTTAATGTATGTAATAAATCACTTCTATTCTCTTTCATCATATATCATCTTGTATAAACGTATCCCCTGATCTTCATTAGAAAAAGCAGGGAACAATAATTGTTTTCGTTTATCTATCACCTCTTTATCTATAGGTAGGGCCATTAATTGTTCGCAAGCCCGTATCATCTCATCCGGCGTATCGGCGATATGGCATAAAGGATCTAATCCGCTACCCGCTAGCATGAGATGATTGACAATCGTATGCCTTCCGGCGAATAAGCTGTTCAAAAGCTTTAGTTTTAGGCCGGTATCTTGAAATGTGATTAGCATATGAATTTGTGCGTTGTGGATCAATGCGTCCATACGTTCCTTACTGGGATTTGCTTCTACTTTTATATGTGGGTAAGGAGCGGCTGCCTCTCGTATCAAACGGGTCGGGTTCATGCCCGCTATTATGCAGGTATGTTTTAATTGGCTGAAAACATGCTTGGTGAGAAATAACACGGCTCGTTCATTCTCGATAACGGATAACTTGCCATGATATAAAATATAATCGGATTTTCCCGGTTCGGCCGTAATCCGGTTATTCTCGTGGAAACAAGGAACGAACTCGATCCTTTGATTGGGAAATTGTTTTCGTAAATAGTCTGCGTCTGTCGTGGATACGGCGATTATCAGATTTGCGTACCGTGCTACTTTCTGATAGGCTTGGAAGCGCATGGCCTCGATCTTGAAAAAGGCATTGCGAACCAATCCTTTGCCAGACTTTGCCAAGTGGCGATAATAATCGTGCTCGATATTGCACTCCCGGAATATCTTCATCCGGTTTCTTAAACGGGGATCGTCCATATAATAGCAGGAGTGGAGGCCCTCAAATAAGATCGGGTAATCATTTTGTAAAAGATTCTCGATCAAGCGATGATCTTTACGGCTATATACATTGTAAGGGAGCCATGTTAAATTAGCGATTACCCCGGTACGGCGTTTATAATAGAAAACCTTGTCGCAAATGCTTTCTAATTCCGGTGCATGCGGACGTTCATATTCGAAACAATGTAATATGAGTTTCACGCCGCAAGCACGCAAGGCTTCCAGTTTATAATACACATCAATAACCCCTCCGTAATTGGCGGGATAAGGTATATTGAACGATACTATGTTGAGGTATTTATCCATCTGCTTAAATTTCCTCAAATATACGCACAAATTGGCTAGCTTGTTCTTTCCGGGAATAATTCGATAGCTTATCCCGATTGACGGGCGAGGTCGTATATCCTTTTTCCTGCCATTCCTCATAGTAATGTTTCAAGAAATCGTACACCTCGTCTACCCGGGTTGCGGCCAGTCCGGAATGGGTCTCCTTGATGGCTTCGGCGAGGTAGGCCTCGTCACTTTGTACGCATAAGATGGGTTTTTCTACCGCAAGCGATTCAAAGAACTTAGTTGTCATGAAGCCTTTTGGACCAGACGTGTCAAACTTATTCGTCAAGGAAAGCAGCACCGAGCTTTTGTTCAAGATGAGGGGAATATCGGATGCCGGTACATACTCATGGTAATCCATGAAAGATTGCACCCCATGTCGTTCGGCCTCTTGGCGGATGATGGAGCGGGACTCTTGATCGGTATACCATACAACTCGAAAAGTTTCGGGGATAATGACCTTGTCCTCCGTAAGACGGGCGATGGCTGCAAATAATAACTCCGGATTTCGGATCGCTAAACTTAACAACCGTCCGGTATAGGTAATGATAAACCGGGAGGTCTTGATTTGTTGCGGATAGAACAACTCAGGATCGAATCCATTATAAATCAGTCTTACGTTGGGATTATATTGTTTGAGTACCTCCACATGCCAAGGCGATACGGTCGTGACACAATCCGCTACCTCCAAAGCGTTATTTCGCTTTCTAAGTAACCGTTTGCGAAATCGCTTTGTGATGAATGCGTCTAACCATGAAAATGTATGGAATTTATGCGATATATATTCGTTGGAGGCGTATTGCTCGATAATATCTCGTAAATCCACGACGAAAGGGAGGTTGGTATGGATCGCTAACGTCTTGGCGGCGGTTAAAGGAAAGGTGCGGTATGTGCTACACAATATCCCCTTGTATTGGTTGGTCTTTATTAAGGGGATGCATGCGTTGATTATTCTCATGTCTTTATAACCAAACAAGATGTCTAGAAACATGACCCACATCCATTCGATATGCTTTGAGATCTTTCCTGATGCTTTGTAGTAGCGGACGCAATACACGTCCGCATACCCCGTAAGGAATTCGAATGTATTGTCTTCTATGTATTCTGTCACTACGGTAACTTCCCATCCCATGCGTGTCAAATATTTGCATAGATATCCCATTCTGGGGGCGAAAGCGGGTGGGAACATATCACATATGATAAGAAGTTTATTCATGGATTCAATCAGTGTTATAAGAATAGACGAACGACTTCAAACGCTTCCGCATAGGTACATCCCGCTTGGACACCCCGTGCTCTCGCTAATGAATAGATAAAGTCCTTGGATAGATAATCTCTCGCTCCTTGCGATTTATAGGCTTTCAATGATTCTACCTTTGCGTCGATATGGCGCTCTTCCAGCCTTACAAAACATTGTGTATTGAATGTCAGGTTGTTCCAGATTAACTCATAACCTAATATATTCGTGTTTTTGAACGCCCGTAGACCCTCTTGGGCGATCGTCGTATGATCTTGGTGGATGTCGTGCAAGCTAGGGATGAAGACTAGGTCAAAATCGGATACTTTTTTCAGGCGTATTAACTCCTCTAATATCTCTTGTCTTGCGTATCCCAGTTTTCTTACTTCGTAATTGTATATGATTAGGTTTTCCGGTTCTATACCTAAGGTCTGGGTCGCTTGCTTGACCTCTGTCTTCAAGATATCTTTCGGAAAACCCTCGGGAACCGATTGCTGTGCGGTGGAGAAAGCCACATAGGTCACTTTTTTACCATCTTCTATCAGGCGTGAGATAGTTCCCCCCAACCCAAGTTCCCCATCATCCGTATGAGGGGCGAGGACTAAAATATTTTTACAATTAGTAATCATTCTTTCTGATTTATTTGAATACAGGGATTTTATTGTTTTCACTGCTTCGCTAATTCTTTTAATAGCTGGGCGTATAATTTACGTAAATAACTTCCGGACCCTTCTTGTACGGAGTCATTATGCCATAGTAAAACCAATTCACCTCCTACATTATTTACTTGTTCCACTAAATTCCGGCAATAGGTTAAAGCCCTGTCAAAATCCAGTCCCATATATTTCTCCTCCTCTAGGGTACAATCCATTATAATAAGCGGATGTAGTCGGAGAGGAGATAGCCGGCGGGTGATCGGATTGATCCAACGAACCGGGTAGCAAGTCCCTAACCGGAATCCGGAGACATCGGCGTACCCCATGGTGAAATCGTCCGTAACCCCAGCAGCCTCTATTTGGTCCATATCTTCCGGTTCCCGGATTGCCAAGAAATGATGACGGTTGAACCGAACATTTTTACCGATATGATCTTCCAGACCGGTTTTCTCTTTCCGGATAAGGCTGGGAGTCGTACCCGCTTGGTAGCTACTATGCAAACCAATAGTTACATTATGCTCTAAAGCACTTTTTATCAATTTACGAATATCTTTATTCCTCAAATCGTAATGAGGTTTGTCGTGCTTGGCTTTCCCCCCGTTCCGGATAAATAGGATAGGGTGACATTGTTCCTTCCCTATCAAGTCCTGAAGGATACTATTCTGGCGGAAAAACCAAGGGAAGGTATAAAACGGGTCTTTCTCAAGGGAACCGAATTTACCTTGAAAGGATTTATATAAACCTCTTCTATCTCTAATAGACCGTATCAAACCTTTCCACGAACGATATAGAGTCGGAGAATCTACGTCGTGCGTGAGGTAGATCTTCCGGATTTGCTTTTTTACCTCGGGTACACGTAACCGGGATTGGCGCAGCCAACGATGAAGCAGCATGCGATATTCATCCACGATCGGACGATGCAGGAAACCGGCCCGGTAGGGCAAGGACTCTTTACCGGGAAATCTTCCATGCTCATCCCGAAGTCCACGCCGTACCATCTCCTCGTATCTGGAAATGAGAAAATAAGTACTTGCGATGATATCGGCATGAACCACCCATGTATCTCTTATCCATTCCTCTTTCGGCGAGCCGAATAACAAGGGGATACCTTGAACCTCTCGCAAGGGGAGTTCTGGTAAGGAAGCGGGAGTCCCGTATGTTTGTCCATCAAAGAAGCCGGATGGAATGATAACGACGTTATATCGGTCGAATTTATTGGGATCAGCCGTGTACCCGATCGTTTCCACCAGTTCGCTAGGGACATCATCTCCTACAAGAAAGCGTATTATATAATGTAAAGTGCGATTTTTCATACCCATTTGCTTAGTTTAATGCGTGCTCTGTCTAATAAACTCAATTTCCCCCTAGATATTGTGAAAAATGGGGTTTGGATAGCTCCGAACTCGCGGAAGAAACGTTCTACTCCGGGTAGCATAGACCCTTCGAAATCAAAGACCGTCGTAAATTGAGAAACGAAATGAAGACATTCCCACAGGACGTAGCTTTGCGCTCCGGAACCTCTATAGGCCGGATTTCCTCCTCCTGCGAGATAGTAAGCCGATCGATCTTGCCATACGATGAAAGCGGCCGCATGTAAATGGCCTTGCTCGTCATAACCTCCCCATAAATCACCTTGTCCTCTTTGCCGGCAAGTGGCGATCAAGTCTTTCAGTACATTCGTGTCTTCCTTGATTCGTACATGCTGGCGATCAAATGTTTGGGCTTGTACAGCTAGGAACTCATTCAAAGGAATCCCTTTTTTTACGGATATATGGTATTTATTCTGCGCTTTCGCAATATTTCGCCGGATATTGGGGCTCATATTCTCCCATACCGCTTGATGATCCCGGATATTTTTTAATAAATAGGTATAACGTGTCGTTTGGTTATATCCCGCCCAATAAAACGGAAGCCAATCCGTAATGTCATAATTGAAATTTTGCAGGAAGTGCGGATAGCGTTTTAGTTCTTCCGTGAATTGTTTGCATAGTTCTTGACGTCGTCCTAACTCGGTCGTATATTTCGTGTCGGAGGAACTTGCGGCGAACCAAGGGCCCATCGTTTGGGTGTAAGAAGGCATTGAGACAATATCGGAATGGGGGACGTAAAGGGGGAGGGTTGCCTGTATCCTTCCCTTTTGTTCTATAAGCAAGACATCCCATTTTTTTTCTCCGCAAACCGTATCCAACCACCAGTCATGTGAGAAGATCGGTATATTTTTTTCAGTATTGCAAAGTAAACGATATTTGTCTTTATTACTCATTACAATTTTGTATAGGGGCGGGGTTTGCCCGCCCCCGCAAATTACTTGTTGGCTTTTAATGCGTCAAATATTAATTCGGATAATTCGTCTGCCAATTCGGGATTGTCCTCGACACATTGTTTTGCCGCATCACGACCCTGTCCCAATTTGGTATCATTGTAGCTGTACCATGAACCGCTCTTCTTGATGATATTCAGTTCAGAACCAAGATCGATGATCTCTCCGGAACGGGAGATACCTTGACCGAACATGATATCGAACTCTGCCTTGCGGAATGGAGGAGCCACCTTGTTTTTTATAACTTTCACACGCACTTGGTTTCCCTTGATCTCGTCACCATCTTTCAGCTTTCCAATACTACGGATATCCAAACGGACAGAAGCATAGAATTTCAATGCGTTACCACCTGTCGTCGTTTCAGGGTTTCCGAACATTACACCGATCTTATCACGCAATTGGTTGATGAAGATACAGGTCGTATTCGTCTTATTGATCGCGGCCGTCAACTTACGAAGGGCTTGCGACATTAGACGAGCTTGCAGACCCATCTTGCTGTCTCCCATATCGCCCTCAATCTCGGCTTTAGGAGTCAATGCGGCTACGGAGTCGATAACAATGATATCTACGGCGGATGAACGGATCAATTGCTCGGCTATTTCCAAGGCCTGCTCACCGTTATCCGGCTGGGAGATCCATAGGTTCTCTACATCAACGCCTAGCTTCTCGGCATAGAAACGGTCAAAAGCATGCTCCGCATCGATAAATGCGGCGATACCTCCTTTTTTCTGCGCCTCGGCGATCGCATGGATCGCTATCGTTGTCTTACCGGAAGATTCCGGACCATAGATCTCGACGATACGTCCTTTCGGATATCCACCTACGCCCAGCGCTGCGTTTAAAGCGATAGAGCCTGTCGGTATCACCTCGATATCCTCGATGCTTTCATCGCCCAGTTTCATGATCGAACCTTTTCCGTAGTTCTTCTCGATTTTATCCATTGCCGCACGTAAAGCTTTTAGCTTATCCGTGTTAGCGGCTGGTTTACCACCTTCTTCTTTCGCTTTTTCTTCGAACAAATTTTCTTCTTTTGCCATATGTGTCCCTTATAAATTAAGGATTTGATTTGCATGGTCTTTTGTCTTCACCTCTTTCGGCCCGATGATATTGGTAACAATACCTTCCTCGTTAATGATAAAGGTGGTCCGGAGAGTCCCCATGTATGAACGTCCGTACATTTTTTTCTCAGCCCACACACCAAACTGTTCTTGTAAGGCCGTGTCTGTGTCCGCTATTAAACGGAAAGGTAAGTTTTGCTTTTGTATAAAGCCTTGATGCGATTTGGCGCTATCTTTACTTACTCCGATGATCTCGAAGCCTTTCGCTTGTAAGGCTTGATAGCCGTCACGTAAGCTGCATGCTTCCGCCGTGCAACCGCTCGTATTATCTTTCGGATAAAAATAGAGCGCTACTTTTTTCCCTTTATAGTCACTCATCTTTACCTCTTTACCGTCTTGATCGGTTCCCAAAAACTCGGGAACCTTATCGCCTATTTGTATTGCCATATTACAATTCTAAGTCAATGTTAAACAATTCATGCCAAGGCAAACCTTGCTCATTTAGCTCTTTCATGAATGGGTCCGGATTGAATTCCTCCACATTCCATACACCCGGTTTCTTCCAAATGCCTTGCATAAATAATTTGGCGCCGATCATGGCGGGAACACCGGTGGTATAACTAACACCTTGCGCTCCTGTCTCTAGATAAGCGGCATGGTGGCTACAGTTGTTGTATACGTAATAAGTTAATTCCTTACCGTCCTTGATACCACGGATGCGGCAACCGATGGAAGTCTCGCCAGTATAATTCTCTCCCAGATCACCCGGGTTCGGCAGTACGGCTTTTAAGAATTGGATCGGAACGATTTCCTGCCCGTTGTAAAGGATCGGGTCGATACGAGCCATACCGATATTTTGGATGACACGTAGATGAGTCAAGTATTCCTGTCCGAAAGTCATCCAGAAACGAGCCCGTTTGAGGGTCGGGAAGTTTTTGGTCAAACTTTCCAATTCCTCGTGATACATCAAATACGATTCTTTCGGTCCTACATTCGGATAATTCAAGGCTTTATGTACGCTTAACGGATCGGTCTCCTTCCATTCCCCATCCTCGAAATATTTGCCACGTTGAGTAATCTCACGGATATTGATTTCCGGATTGAAATTGGTAGCGAATGCCTTATGGTGATCTCCTGCGTTGCAGTCTACGATATCCAGATAGTGTATCTCGTCGAAATGATGCTTTGCCGCATAGGCTGTATATACGCCGGTAACCCCCGGATCGAAACCACATCCCAAGATAGCGGTAAGACCGGCTTTCTCGAAACGATCTTTATAGGCCCATTGCCAGCTGTATTGATATTTGGCTTCATCAAGCGGTTCGTAGTTGGCCGTATCTAAATAGCTAACACCGTATTCCAGACAAGCATCCATGATATGCAAATCTTGATAAGGTAAGGCCAGATTTACCACCAAATCCGGTTTGAAGGCGTTAAACAAGGCAACAAGCTCTTGCACGTTGTCTGCGTCTACCTGTGCGGTTTGCACTTTCACGTTCTTGATATCGGCGGCGATCTTGTCGCATTTACTTTTCGTACGGCTAGCTACCATGATATCCGTGAAGACATCCGCATTCATCGCTATTTTCTTAACAGCAACGGTACTTACGCCCCCTGCACCAATAACTAATACTCTTCCCATTTACTAATAGAATTAATCTTGTTAATATACAGTTTACAAGGTTTTCAACCAATGGACAAATATACGGCTTTTCCTTGACAATCCCTATATATTTATTCATTTTAGAACGGAAGAGGGAAAAGAAAGATACAGCTAATGAATGTGAATAATGAAAATAGTCGTACTTTTGTCACATTTACTGTTTAAAGTTTGGACATGAGATTCTTAAATAATGTCGGGGGTGTTTTTTTTCTGCTTTTATTAGCGTTGGGGTGTAAACCTGAGGCGAAGCGGAGCCGTGTGCTTGTGATCCAATCTTTTCGGTGGGATGATAAGAACTATCTGGAATTAAACTCAGATATCCGGAAAGAGCTGGGAAAAAATCGGGTGAATGCGGACATCCGTACGTTTTATCTCGACTGCGAGTGTTATATGGCTGAGGAGGAAGAGGAACGGATGTATAACTTTATCGATACGATCCGTCTTTGGAAGCCCGACATCATATTGGTGAATGATGATCAGGCTACCTATACGTTGATGAAATGCGGCCATCCTTTTGTAAAGAAAGTTCCGGTTGTTTTCTCTGGCGTCAATTTCCCTAATTGGGATTTGCTGGAAGAATATCCGAATGTAACAGGTAGCTGGGATAAGATTGATTATGAGGAGAACCTTCGTTTGATCGATCGGCAAATGGGAAAGTCTCGCATTTATATCAATTATGATAAGACCTCCTTAGGGCAGTTGGCTTTCCGGGAGTTGATAAAAGCGGTCGATACGAGCCGGTATGTGTTGGATTATAATCAATTGGCTTTCCAATTAAATGATCCGGACTTTAAGGTGGATTCCATGATGTTTAGAACCGAGATGAGAATGAAGGCGATACGTCCTTCGAAAAATATAATCCATTTCATGCCTTTTCGTAAAGCCAATGGGGAGTTTTTATTGAGTAATATTAATGGTACCTATCCTTATTGCGTATTTTTCAATATCCGTTATGACTATACATCCGCAGGCTTGTCTAAGATGTTCGTGACTCCTTCATTTACGGCAGTGCGGGAAATCTTTAATATAAACGTGGAAGTTCTGGGAGGCTATTTTTGCTCGAACCGCATACAAGCGGCGGAACAGGCTAGGTTGGCGGCTAAAATTCTTTCCGGTACGCCTGTCTCTTCCGTTCCGATCGTAGAGAGTCCCAAAGAGTATCTGTATGATTGGGTAGAGATGCAACGTTTAGGTATTTCAAAGGAAGAGGTCCCTACTAATGTTCATGTCATAAATATGCCTATTTCCGAACGGTATAAGATAGAGGTTTTTATCGCCTCTTCCTTGGGTGTGATCTTATTGTTGGCATTGATCGGTTATTTGTTTTATCTCTATTGGCGGGAAGCAAGACGAAGGAAAGAGGTGCTCGCTAATTTAAAGCAGGAGAAAGAGCATCTTTCTTTAGCGTTGGAAGGGGGTAATATATTCGCTTGGAAATTACAGTCTGGAACTTTCCGATTTGACAATGAGTTCTTTAGTTATGTGAATATTTCTCCCCGGGAAATTCCTTTGGATGAGCTGTACGAGATGACTCATCCGGACGACAGGCAGAGTTTGCGATCCTTAATTGATTTCATTTGTACGGGTACAATCTCTCATCATATCCTTCAATATCGTTGCGATTTTAACGGGAAAGGTTACCAATGGTGGGAATTTCGTTACGGAAGCTTAGAGGATGCGAATGATGGGTATGTAATCAATGGCTTATGTTTGAATATCCAAAATATCAAGGATACGGAGGAGGTATTGATCTCTGCGAGGGAAAAAGCCGAGGAGTCGGATCGGATGAAGTCGGCTTTCTTGGCGAATATGAGCCATGAGATCCGTACGCCGCTGAATGCGATTGTCGGTTTCTCGAATTTAATGAACTCGGAAGAGGTCTTGGAGCCGGAAGAGCGTGAGCAGTTCGTGAAGTTGATTAATACGAACTCCGACTTACTATTGAAACTGATCAATGATATTTTAGATCTTTCCCGTATGGAATCCGGAAAGATGAGTTTTGTTTTCGATCGCCATGATTTGAATGTCTTGATCAATGAAATCTATTGTACTTTCCAGTTGATGATGCCCGAGGGGGTAGAGCTACGCATGCGTGTCCCCGAGATCCCGGTGGTTGTGGCGGTAGATCCTTATCGGCTGAAACAAGTATTGTCTAATTTTATCAATAATGCCATCAAGTTCACGACTTCGGGCTATATAGAAGTTGGATACTATTTCTGTACGAAAGGCGACTGCCTTCATATCTATGTAGAAGACACTGGTATCGGCATCCCTGAGGAGAAACAGAAGCAAGTCTTTGATCGTTTTTGCAAATTGGATGAGTTTGCGCAAGGCACTGGACTCGGACTGGCGATTTGCCAAGTGATAGCGCAGCGTTTCGGCGGTGAGATACAATTGAAGTCAGAATATGGTAAAGGTAGCCGTTTTACGCTAACTTTGCCTAAAGAACGTATAGGTTGACAAAGCATGGAACAAATAGAGGAACTTTCACGATTTATCAAGGAACATGCGTCGGATGATTTGAATCGTCTGTTGCTTTCCGCCTCTCGTTATCCGGGGATCGATATCCCTTTCGTGGTGGATCAATTAAAATCTCGGCGGCAGATCAAGGATAAACTACCTTCATGGTATCAAAACGATCGACTGGTTTTTCCGGCGAAGATAGCGGCGGAGCAATGTTCCTCGGAACAGACTGCCTTGTACAAACAGAGGTTGGTAGAGCCACAGGTACATGTTTGTGATTTGACCGGAGGGTTAGGGATTGATAGCTATTTTTTCTCCCGGAAAGTACGACAGGTTACCTATATCGAACGCTTTCCTGCTTATTGCGAGGCAGCTATTCATAATTTCAAGGTCTTAGATGCTGGTAATATAACGGTATTGAATGGTGATTCCACGGAGTTGATAGATAAGATCGATGGAATAGATGTGTTTTATATTGATCCGGCTCGTAGGGGAGAGGGGAATAAGCGGGTTTTTGCGCTGCAAGATTGCGAGCCGGATTTGACAAAGTTGGTTCCTGTCTTGTTTGGCCATGCCCCTAAGGTGATCGCTAAATTGTCTCCGATGGCGGATATTCATATGACGTTGGATTTGCTTCCGGATGTGACAGCTATACAGGTGCTTTCGGTGAAAAATGAATGTAAGGAGCTTTTGTTTGTGTTGGAGCGAGGCTCGAAAGGCGGGAGTCCTCAGATCTGTTGCGTGAATTTCACTTCGGAGGAAGAGCCGGAATTGTTTGTGTTCTCATTGGTGGAAGAACGGGAAGCTGTCGCTTCCATCCGTGGAGAAGTCAAGCGTTATTTATACGAACCGAACGCTTCCATCTTGAAGGCGGGTGCGTTTAAAGCGGTCGCCACTCGTTTTGGATTGAATAAATTGCATGTCAGCAGTCATTTATATACGTCGGATGAGGTTGTCCCTAGTTTTCCGGGACGTTCTTTTGTGGTAGACGAAGTGATCCCCTTTACGAATAAACAATGTAAGACCCTGTCGAGGCAGATTCCCCAAGCGAATATCACAGTCCGCAATTTCCCCCTCTCGGTGGATGAGTTACGTAAGCGAACTAAAATTGCGGATGGAGGAACTATCTATCTTTTCGCTACTACTCTGGAAAATGGGGATAAGGTACTTATCAAAACTCATAAGATATAGGATACTGCATGGGCGTTGCAGTGTTACCGCATAGGTGCTGCAGCATTACTGCATAAGGGTTGCAGTACTACTGCTAGGCCTGTTGCAGTACTACTGTAAGGCTTGTTGCAGTACTACTGCAAAGCCTGTTGCAGTGATATCCGAAGGGATATAAAAAAAGTGTATGATGTTATCACCATACACTTTTTATGATATGAGGTTTATATTACTTCAATAGATTCGCACGCATTTCCTCAATCTTAGCTTTTGACTCACGAGCCATATTTATGGTTGCTACCATTCCGCTTAACGGAGCGATTGTAGTTCCTAATTGCTCCAAGTCAGGATAATATTTAGCTAAGTCGGCTGTGATCTGCTGGATGATACCGATACGTTTTTCCATATTCTCGCTCAAACCGGCGGAAATAGCGTCGCCTTTAACAACCAAGCCCGGGTTTGCGTATACGATCGCGTATTCTACGGCCATACCACCCAACAACTCAAGCTCAACGTCTGCCTTATCATTTTCCATCATGGCGTCGATCAACTTATTTTCTTGATCTTTCATGAATTTGCTTAACTCCTCTTTGCTGGCGTTAGCGGGAGCAGATTGTTTCATGATGTCGATAGCGAATGGAATATCCAGATCCGTAGTCAATTTAACCAATACGTTCTCGATATCTGTAGTCGGCTTTTTCATAGCCTTCAATACGTTCAAGTCTGCGAAGTAGATACCGCAAGCACGTGCTTTCTGGGCTTGTGTGTTCAATTCGGAAACCTTGCTGACCGGCAACATAAAATCAGTATTAGCGACAGAGATCGTAACCTCGCCGGTAGATACTTTGTAAGGCAACTCCGAATCCGGCATATCTTTCAAGAAACGAGTAACCTCGTCTTTCAACTCGGCAGTAAGCAGACCTTTAGATACTTCTCCTGCGATAGCTGCTTCTTCCTCTACTTTTTGCTCAGCGGCGTCTTGTTTTTTACTGCTGTTGCAAGATACCATTCCAAATGTAATCGCTGCTATGGTTAGCAGGCTAACAAAACTCTTTTTCATGTTATTCTTTATTTTTAGATTATATATTTTGTCATTAATCGCTCCCTTTGTTTAAATACTTGCCGGGAAACTCTGCGAAGATAGATATAATTACCAATAAAGCAAAGATTCCTAACATTAATAAATTAAATGTAAAAGTAGAAAATGTATAACCGGCGAATTTTTTCTCATGACTATAGAAAGGCGCACGTCCCCAATTATTGTCCGGTTCCAGATAAATCTGCCCGATTTTAGGATAGATCCGGTTGTGAGCCTCCTTATAGAATTGGGTACTGGTTGAGTTAAGTACCAGTTCCTCAATGGCCGAGTTATGGTGCTCTTTTTTCAAGGTGTTCAACCATTCGGAGCCATGTTCTTGAATGACCTCTTTCCGTTTTTTCTCTAATAACGCCGTGAAATTATCGCTACGGGTATGCAGGGCTTTTTCCACTTTATCCATATAGCTCTCGTAACTCTCTTTGGACGTATAGGGGGCGATACGGGCGGCACGGGATAGTACGGCCAGTTCGTTGTGGATCGTCCGGGTGTTCTCTTCCCGTTTCTCCGGGATCAGGTTGAGGCTGTTTATGAGGCTGCGCACCTCGTCGGCATGGACATTCCGGTAATATTGCGCTAGGAACTTTTCTTTCTCGACCGTGAAAAATAGGCGGTTGTAGCTGTTGTTTCGGAATTGTTCCGTAACCAACGCCTCGAATGCCCAACGTGAGGGGATAACCTCACCGATAAGGGGCACTATGTTCCGGCTGGATGCGCTCCTGCTCAGATCGTCGAACTTGACAACTAAGCCGCAAAGTAAGATCTGCGGGATTAAAAGCAGCGGTATCGTTATATAGATCGCTACGATCGAGTTTAAGGATTGCGATAGTACCAAACCTGTCAGGTTGGCGAGGAATGAGGTTGCCCATAGCGTGATCCACCAAGTAAGGAACATCTCGCTTCCGATGCCTATCAATAAATTTCCTACCACTATGAATAGCAAACTTTGGATCGCAGAGATACAAAGCAGGTAGAACATCTTTGACGAGAGATAACTGCCTCGGCTCAATCGCAAGAATCGTTCTCGCTTTAGGAGCGTCCGGTCCTTGATGATCTCTTCGGCACTGATGCTTAATCCTGTGAAAGTAGCGACAATCACCGCCATGAAAATGTAGGATACCAGATTTTTGTTCGCCAGCAAAGAATACCCGTCATCGGGTACGAAGCGGGTGAGCAGGGCCACGATCACCGCCAATAAAGGTGCCTCCAGTAAGGCGATACACAAATACTGCTTATTGGTCAGCTTGGTTTTTATGTTTCTTTCCAAGAAGATACAGAATTGCTTCCAGATCGAGGGCTTCTGCTGATGATTCGGGGGCAGGGGGGTAGGCTTAACCTCTTGGAACTTCGGGCGGGAAGCTACATATAACTCATGCCATTCTTTTGAAGTTATCTTCCGGATGTTTGTCTGGTTTCCGCTATCGTCTATCTTTTTTGCGTCGATAATAGTTAGGATTAGTTCCGGATTGATATTTCCACAGGTGCCGCAAACACTGATGTCTTGATCTGTATAATTGGCGATCCGTTTGAAATAGGTGATCGCCTCGATCGGGTTACCGTCGTAAATCGGGTAACCGCCGGTATCTAATAACCACAGGCGGTCGAACAACTTATAGATCTCGGACGAAGGTTGATGGATATTGACAACCACGAGCCGTCCCCGGTGCGTTTGTTCCTTTAACAGCATGATGACCTTCTCGGAGTCGGTGGACGAGAGGCCGGAGGTTGGCTCGTCCAAATAAAGGATCGCCGGCTCACGGATAAGTTCCAGTGCTATATTTAAACGTTTACGCTGCCCTCCGCTGATCGTTTTCCGGATTGGAGACCCGACGGCCAAATCCCGGATCTTGCTCAGATCCAAATCCTCCAGTATCGTATTGACACGATCCTCGATCTCCTTTTCGGTCAGGTTCGCGAAACAAAGGCGGGCGGTATACCATAGATTTTGGAATACGGTCAGTTCCTCGATCAGCAAGTCATCCTGAGGCACGAAACCGATCAATTGCTTGCATTCCGGATCACTCAGCGGATGTCCGTTCAAGCATACACTTCCCTCACCGGGGATAATATTCCCATTTAAGATGCTTAACAAGGTAGACTTACCAACGCCGCTTCCTCCCATGATGGCTACCAACTGGCCGGATTCAAGGTTGAAAGAGAAATTGTGCATACCGTTCTCGCTATTCTTGAAGCTGAACTCGATATCCCTCCCGGTTAATAAAATACGTTCCTTATGCTCATTCTGATTGAATACATCGAGGACATCACTATAATAAACCGGCAAGAATAGCGGGCTTTTGATTACGCCGCTGCGTTGCCAGCCATAGAAGATACCGGAAGTAAGCGGGATATCGTTCATGAATACCCGTCCGCAGCCTTGGTAGATAAAGACCATTCGGTCGAACCGGGTCAGTCTTAACACCCGTATCTCGCCCTCCAACCCCCTTCTGTAGATATGGTTGACGTCTTTATCGCTATCATCAGCGTTGATCGTAAGTATGGAGGGGGATTTTTTACCGACAACAAAGGCGTATAGATTGTCAAAGGTATCCGTGTCGATATTAAATATCGTAGCGATCTTATGGAAAATGGCTAAGTTCTCGTTCAATCCTTCATTGTTGCCATGGGCGAACTCCATGAAACGGAGAAGAAGCAATAGCTGGTCTTCCGCAATCAATTTGGGCTTGAGCTGGTTGCATACGTTGATAATAACACTCTCTCTATCGATATCGAAGTCCGGATCATCGTAAACACTTTGTATCTCATCAAATAGCTCCATATATTCTTTATGGGAGCGGATACCAAAGTGACTGGTTAAGTAAGAATTGACGGCCTGACGCGCTTGGTCACTTTCTATTTTTGCCAACGAAGCAAATATAGCGAACAAGTTCAGTAGCCCATTGAGTATAGTTTCATTCATTCATCAAAGTATTGTTTCAAATGTCTTGCAAAGATAAGGTAAGTGAAACAAAAAACAGGTCGAATGTTAGACTTTTTAAGCGGTCAAGTGAATAACATGATCAATAATTGGGCAGAAATCACCCGGATGAACATGGATAACGGGTAAACCGTAGCGTAAGATACGGAAGGCTCGTCACCCTCGACGGTCGTATTGGCATAACTCAAGGCCATCGGATTGGCCATGCTTCCGCATAGCATACCTATGTTGTGGGCGTAATCTAGCTTGAAGAATTGCGAGGCGATGAACCCGACGATCAAGACCGGTACGATCGTCAATAGGAAACCGAGACCGATCCATAACAATCCCTCGGCACGGAAGACGGTCTCGAAGAAATGAGCTCCGGAGTCGATTCCCAGTCCCGCCAGATAGATCACTATACCGAACTGCCGCATCATCAGGTTCGCGCTCTGGGTGGTATAAGTCGTTAGGTGGAAACGGGGGCCGAACGCACCCATCAAGATTCCAACGATGATCGGTCCTCCGGCGATACCCAGCTTGATGGGGGTACTCATTCCCGGTATGGCGATTGGGATCGCCCCGATTAATACGCCCAGCGTAAGTCCTACGAATATGGCAAGCAGGTTGGGGTTATCCAGCCGTTTCAGCTCGTCTCCCAATATCTTACCCACGTTATTCACGGAATTGGCCTCGCCTACGATCGTTAGTTTATCCCCAATCTGTAGACGGAGGTCACGGGAGGCCACCAGATCGATACCCGCACGGTTTACCCGGGTGATGTTGATCCCGTATAGGTTGCGGAGCCGGAGCGAGCCTAGCTTTACCCCGTTTACCCGGTTGCGGGTTACGACGATACGGCGGGAGATCAATTGGCTGTCGATAGCGTTCCAGTCAATATCTTCTTTATTCCAGTCCGTAGTCTCTTGTTCTCCGAAAAGTACCTTGATGGATTCGACATCCGCCTTTACGGATATAATAAGCAAATGGTCTTTTTCCTTTAAGATGGTTTCAGAGGTAGGGATCGTCACCTTTCCGTTCCTCCAGAGGCGGGAGATCACGAAATGTTTTTCTGTCAATTTCATGACTTGCTGGATGCTCTTATTGTAAATAGAGGGGTTTAATACCTGAAATTCCGCTACGTTTGTTGTCGTGTCTTGCTCCTTATGCGTGTTCTGTGTCTTTTTAGCGAATAAGGACCTCAAGATGATAATAGCGAGAATTACGCCTACGACACCTAATGGATAAGTTACGGCACAGGCCAGAGCCATATCCGTTACGTTCCTCGTATTTCCCGGATCCATCTGTAAGAGTGCTTGCTGGGCGGCACCTAGGGCCGGGGTATTCGTTACGGCACCGGATAGCAACCCTGCCATAACGGGGATGGAGATTCCTGTTACCCAATGAAACACCAACGTCAAGATCAGCCCTAAGGCGATCACCCCTAATCCCATCGTATTCATTTCCACCCCGCCTTTTTTTAGGGAAGAGAAGAAACCGGGACCTACCTGCAATCCCAAGGTATATACGAAAACGATAAGCCCGAAATTCTGGGCGAAGTTCAGCATGTCCTTATTTACGGTAATGCCCAGATGCCCTGCCATAATACCGGCGAAGAATACAAAAGTGATGCCTAATGAAATGCCGAATATCTTTAGCCGCCCTAAATATACACCAACCGCCGCCACGATAGAAATGACAGCCACGGCCTGTATCATCGAGGGTTCTGTAAGCGTCTCAAGTAACCAATTCATAAGAGTTTCTTTTTTGCTTTAGAAACGCGAAAATACATAAAACAAAGCAATTAAAAAAATTGTAGTATCTTTGCCCACGAAATAACGATGTACAGGGTGAGGGAAACGATGGTTAAATATATAAAGTGGTTGCTGCCGGTACTTTTTATCGCGTATTATAGCAGCGTCTCGCTTTTTACGCACGTCCATGTGGAGCATGGTACGACCATCGTGCATGCGCACCCTTTCAAGAAGACGGCGGACGGTACTTGCCATCATCATACCTCTTTGGCGGAGATACAGTTGTTTCATATGCTCTCGTCTATTCACGTGATGGACGGGGCGATTCACCTGTTACGTTTACAATTCTATTCTTTAAAAATATCTAATCTCTCTGAGTCTCCGGTCTATCCGGATCATGTCGCTTCCGTTGAGGGACTGCGATGCCTGCGGGCTCCCCCAGTTGTTTGATTACATATCCAGAAATCAATATCCGTTTGTAGAGACGGGGCATGCCCCGTCTCCTCGGCAATTCGTAATCATTAATATTCAAACAACTATTAATCAAGCAATGAATAAGTTTATTACACTTATACTATGCCTGTGCTGTATCTTTACGTCAGCGTGGGCAGAGGGAGACGATCATGTTTCCCTGAATCCTTCCGACGCTAATATCGTAGGTCATATCCTCGATAAGAAAACAGGAGAGCATCTCTCTTTTATCAATGTCTACCTCCACGGTACGACGATCGGTACGACCACCGACGCTACCGGCCATTATTATATGAAAAATCTTCCCGAGGGAAAATATACCTTGGTCATGAAGTCTATCGGATATAAAACTGAGGAGAAGACGGTGAACCTTAAGAAAGGGAAGACATTGGAGATTAATTTCAATGCCGAGGAAGACGCTGTCTCCTTGGACGGTGTCGTCGTATCGGCAAACCGTAACGAGACGACCCGCCGTCTGGCTCCTTCTTTGGTAAATGTACTCGACTCCAAGGTGTTCGAGACTACGCACGCCACTTCCTTGGCCGACGGTCTGAACTTCCAGCCCGGCGTGCGTGTGGAGAACAACTGCCAGAATTGCGGTTTCCAGCAAGTGCGTATCAATGGTCTGGAAGGCCCTTATACCCAGATCTTGGTGGATAGCCGGCCGATCTTCAGCGCCCTGACTGGCGTATATGGCTTGGAGCAGATCCCGGCGAATATGATCGAGCGGGTAGAGGTGATGCGCGGAGGAGGCTCGGCCTTGTTCGGCTCGTCCGCTATCGCCGGTACGATCAATATCATCACGAAGGAGCCGATGCGCAACTCTGCCCAGATCGCCCATTCGTTGACGATGATCGGGGGAAGCCGTCCGGATAATAATACGACCGTGAACGCCTCGTTGGTGACGGACGATCATAAGGCGGGTATCTACCTCTTCGGGCAGGGCCGCCACCGTGCCTCTTACGACCATGATGGCGACGGCTACTCAGAGCTTGGTAAGCTGGAGGGGAAGACCCTAGGATTTCGTTCTTTCTTGAAGACCAGCAATTATTCCAAGCTGACTTTCGAGTACCATAACATCAGCGAGTTCCGCCGGGGCGGTAATTTATTGGATCTTCCGCCTCATGAGACGGATATCACCGAGCAGACCGACCACCAGATCAACGGGGGAGGCCTGAAATTCGATCTTTTCTCTCGCGGCTACCATCATCGGCTGAATGTGTATACCTCCGCCCAGCATACGAAACGCCAGAGTTATTACGGTGCCGGAAAAGATCCGAACGCCTATGGTAACACGACGGACATGACCTTTATCGGTGGCGCCCAATATTCCTACGAATGGGATAAATGCCTTTTTATGCCCGCTACCTTTACGGGAGGCGCCGAATATAGCTACGATGATCTGCAAGACGAGATGCTTGGCTATCACCGTACGATCGCCCAGACCGTGCATATCGGTAGCGCTTTCGCCCAGAACGAGTGGAAGAATGACCGTTGGAGTTTCTTGATCGGTGGCCGTTTGGATAAGCATAACATGATGGATCATGTGATCTTTAGCCCTCGTGCGAACGTGCGCTTCAATCCGACGAAGGATATCAACCTGCGTATGTCGTACTCCAGTGGTTTCCGGGCCCCTCAAGCGTTCGACGAGGATTTGCATATCACCGCCGTGGGGGGCGATGTGGCGATCATCCAGATCTCTCCGGACTTGAAGGAGGAGAATTCGCAGAGCGTGAGCGCTTCCGTGGATTTTTATCATCGCTTCGGCCCGGTTCAAGTGAATTTCTTGGTGGAAGGTTTTTATACGGATTTACGGAACGTGTTTATCTTGGAGGAGATCGGCCGTGACGAGGACAATAACCTGCTGATGGAACGCCGTAATGGAAAGGGTGCCCGTGTGATGGGTATCAATCTGGAGGGTAAGATGGCCTATTCTTGGATGCAGATACAGGCGGGCGCTACTTTGCAACGGAGCCGCTACAAGGAGGCAGAGCAATGGAGCGAGAACCCGAATATCACCCCGCAGAAAAAGATGTTCCGCTCTCCGGACGTATATGGTTATTTCACTTCTACCTTCACGCCGCTCAAGCGTTTCTCCGCTTCCTTGACGGGAACCTATACGGGCAGCATGTTGGTGCAGCACTTGGCGGGTTACATTCCCGAGGATCGTGAGGAGAAGACTCGTGATTTCTTCGACTTGAACCTGAAGCTGTCTTACGACTTCCCGATCTTCAAGTCCGCAACCTTGCAGGTGAACGCCGGAATACAGAATATCTTCGACTCCTATCAAGATGATTTCGACAAGGGAGCGCATCGGGATGCCGGGTATATCTATGGCCCGGGGATGCCGCGGAGTTATTTTGCGGGATGTAAGATCTACTATTGAAAAGCCGCCGGTCATTGGATAACCGGCTCCAAAACGTTGGAAAAGCCGCCGGTCATTGGATAACCGGCTCCAAAACGTTGGAAAAGCCGCCGGTCATTGGATAACCGGCTCCAAAACGTTGGAAAAGCCGCCGGTCATTGGATAACCGGCTCCAAAACGTTGGAAAAGCCGCCGGTCATTGGATAACCGGCTCCAAAACGTTGGAAAAGCCGCCGGTCATTGGATAACCGGCTCCAAAACGTTGGAAAAGCCGCCGGTCATTGGATAACCGGCTCCAAAACGTTGGAAAAGCCGCCGGTCATTGGATAACCGGCTCCAAAACGTTGGAAAAGCCGCCGGTCATTGGATAACCGGCTCCAAAACGTTGGAAAAGCCGCCGGTCATTGGATAACCGGCTCCAAAACGTTGGAAAAGCCGCCGGTCATTGGATAACCGGCTCCAAAACGTTGGAAAAGCCGCCGGTCATTGGATAACCGGCTCCAAAACGTTGGAAAAGCCGCCGGTCATTGGATAACCGGCTCCAAAACGTTGGAAAAGCCGCCGGTCATTGGATAACCGGCTCCAAAACGTTGGAAAAGCCGCCGGTCATTGGATAACCGGCTCCAAAACGTTGGAAAAGCCGCCGGTCATTGGATAACCGGCTCCAAAACGTTGGAAAAGCCGCTAGTTATTGGATGACCGGCTTCAAAACGCCGGAAAACCCTTCGGCAATCGGATTGCCAGCCCCAAAACGCCGGAAAAACTGTCGGCAAACTAGTTTTCCAATATCTTCTCGATATAATTGGGCGGCAACGTGGTGCGTGGAACCTTTATCCCGCCAAACCATTTATGCAGCGGCAAGTCGAACCCCGTTCCATTCATGTAATTATAGAGGGAAACGCGAAGCCCCTCGCTGAAAAGCTCCGGATCGCAGCCGGATAGCGCCTCGAACTGTACGTCATTACGGGCGAATCCGCCAAAGGGAGGCTCCGTGACACGGCAACTGTACTCGGCGGGGTGCAACCCCACAGGGCTATGCGCTGTCATGGCGAAACGATGCCAAAATCCGGATTGGATCAGCCCTAGCTCAAACATTTGCCGGACTGTTTCCAAGGAATCTATGGTTTCTTGAGCGGTTTGGGTCGGGAAACCATACATCAAATAGGCATGGACCATGATACCAGCCCCGGTAAAGTTGTTGGCGACCCGTGCCACCTGAGCCACTGTCACCCCTTTATTTATCAGTTTGAGGAGTCGGGGAGAGGCTACTTCCAGGCCTCCCGATACGGCGATGCAGCCACTTCGTTGAAGAAGGTCGCATATTTCCTCAGTATAGCTTTTCTCAAAACGAATATTTCCCCACCACACGACGGTTATCCCACGGCGGATGATCTCCTGCGCCATTTCCCGTAGCAAGGCGGGTGGAGCGGCCTCGTCCACGAAATGGAAGCCGATCTCACCGGTTTGCTCGATCAAGCGCTCCATACGGTCTACCAAAGTCTTGGCTGTATTCGGCTCATATCGTTTGATGTAATCCAATGAGCCGTCGCAGAAGGCGCATTTCCCCCAGTAGCAACCGTGCGCCAAGGTCAGTTTATTCCAGCGGC
This sequence comes from Parabacteroides sp. AF39-10AC, assembly GCF_003635405.1. NCBI lineage: Bacteria > Pseudomonadati > Bacteroidota > Bacteroidia > Bacteroidales > Tannerellaceae > Parabacteroides > Parabacteroides sp. AF39-10AC. The sequence goes on from NZ_QTLP01000026.1 coordinate 57,419, forward strand.
CATCGCTCCAAAGCTTGTGCATCGGGTTGGCCATTTCTATGACGGAGATGTATTTGTCCAGCGGCAAGCCCTCGTAATCCGGGAATCCGGTCTCGCTTTGCCGGCAAGCGGGGTAAGCGGGATTATCTTGATAAACGACCCGGCTACCGCTCTCGTCCAAGGAGAAGGTGCGTACCAGTTCCTCTTTTGGGATCGCCCCGTCTAGATAGCGTAACACTTGGAAAAGTGGGTTCTCTCCATCATCTAGCAAGAGATAATCGATGTATTTGAAGAAGCGTGTATCCGTGATGGAGCGAAGTTCTGTATTCACGAAACCACCTCCCATAAGGATCGGGATATCGGGATGTGCCTGCCGCAGCCACTGGGCGAGCCGGAGGGAACTGAATAAATTCCCCGGGAAAGGTACGCTGAATGCGATCACCTTGGGCTTGCTCTCGGCTATGTGCTTTTCTAATAGTGGCTGCGTCATGCGATCGATAAAGCTGAAAGGCTTTTGGAGGGCTTCCTCGATCTCGTCGAAGGAGGAGGCGCAGCGGCCTAGATGCTCGGCATATCGGCTGAAACCGAAATCCGGGTCGATCGTTTCCCGGATCAAGTCGCAGAGATCCTCCAGATACAAGGTTGCCAGATAACGGGCTTTATCCCGTAATCCCGAAGTACCGAATGCCCATTCCAGCTCCTCCTCGTTTTGGCTCCTGCGATCGCTTTCGGGAAGGTAATCTTGATTACAGATGCGATAAGCGAGAGGATCGTTCTTTCCCTGAAGGAAAGCGACGACGGCGGTTATCGTGTCGATATACCGTTGCTTATTAGCCAGCATCCCCCGGACTTTAGCCGGATATTTACCTTTCCGTCGCTCGATCTCGGCGAATAACTCCCCGAGACCCTGCGTGGAAAACAAAGTCAAGATTGTCTCGATACCCAGATCCGCCTGCCCGGCACGTACACCCTTTGCCTCCAAATAACCTTTTAGGTAAGCCGTGGAAGGATAAGGCGTATTGATCTGCGTAAACGGAGATAAAACCAGAAGAACCGAAGCTAATCCCATATCAACTCAACTAATTTTCAATTATTCAAGCTATTGTTGATAGACTCGATATAGTCCAGAATCTCATCCCGTCCCTCTTTCTTCTCCGAGGAAGAGAGGAAGATCGGAGGAAGCTCTTCCCAAGTCTCCAGTAATTTATCCGTATAGACTTTTAGGTTCTCTTTCAAGCGTCCCTTGCTGATCTTGTCGATCTTCGTGAAGATGATAGAGAAAGGAACCCCGCTCTCACCCAGCCATTCCATAAACTCTAGATCGATCTTTTGCGCCTCGTGGCGGCAGTCCAAAAGGACAAATAGGTTGGTCAGTTGCTCGCGATCGAGGATATAGTTCTCGATGATACGTTTCAATTGCTCCCGGTTCTCCTTGCCTCGTTGGGCGAAGCCATACCCCGGAAGATCTACCAGATACCACTCGTTATTGATAAGAAAATGATTGATAAGTAAAGTCTTACCCGGTGTTTGCGAAGTCATCGCCAAGCCCTTCTTGTTGGTAAGCATATTGATCAAGGAGGATTTGCCTACATTACTTCGTCCGATGAAGGCATACTCCGGCTTATTACCCTCGGGGCATTTCCTTACGTCTGTGTTGCTGATAACAAATTCTGCGCTTTTAATTTCCATAAGATATAAATTAATGAATAATGAGTATTGAATAATGGCTAGGCTTAATTCTCAATTTTCAAATTTCCATTTTCAATTGCCGAAAGCCACAGCCCGGCGAACGTGATGCCTCCGTTTACCATAAGCATCTCATAGCCGAACGTATAGCCTGCGTATTGTTTCACCAAGAAATCCGTGGCGAGGCAAATCAACGGGGAGGCTATACAGATATAGGGCACGTATTTGTCACGGGGGTTCCGCTTCGTGAAAAGCCCGAAAACAAACAGCCCCAATAGAGGACCATACGTGTACGACGCTATCATGTAGATCGCGTCGATAACACTCCGGTTATTTACGGCCTTGAACGCCAAGATGATCAAGACGAACAAGACGGATATCATCACGTGTACCTTTAGGCGGGTACGTTTCGCCCTTTTCGCTTCCTCTCTCTGCACGCCGAGGATATCCACGCAAAAAGAGGTGGTGAGCGCTGTCAACGCCGAGTCGGCGCTACTGAAAGCCGCCGCTATGATACCGATCGTAAAGAAGATCAAGATACTCCCGCCCAAGATCCCCGAGGTACAAAACATCGGGAGGATATCGTCGTTGAGGGTTGGCAACTGGATGTTCCGCTGTGCCGCCAATGTCAGTAGCAGTACCCCCAACGCGAGAAACAAGAAGTTGACCGGCGTGAAGGCGAAGCCATATGTGTACATGTTTTTCTGGGCATCCTTCAAGCTCTTGCAGGAGAGGTTCTTTTGCATCATGTCCTGATCCAGCCCGGTCATGACGATCGTGATAAAGATACCGCTGAAGAACTGCTTGAAGAAGTTCTGCGTACTATGCCAATCGCCGAACTCGAAGATCCGGAAATGAGGGCTTTCCACCAAGGTCTGCGCCATACCCCCGAAATCCAGTCCCATCTTGTACTTCACCTGCCAGATGATCACGATCAACATTGCCACGAGACAAAGGGCCTGCAACGTATCTGTCCAGATGATCGTCTTGATACCGCTCCGGAACGTATATAGCCATACCAGCAGGATACTGAGGATAGCGGTCACGGCGAATGGGATGTTCCAAGCGTTGAACACGTAGGTTTGCAAGATCAAGACCACTAGATATAAGCGTGCGGCCGCCCCTACGATCTTCGAGAGCAGGAAGAATGAGGCCCCTGTCTTGTACCCCCTTCTCCCGATCCGGTCATCCAGATACGAGTAGATGGAGGTAAGTTGCAACTTATAGTATAGCGGTAGTAATACCTTGGCTATAATGATATATCCCACGAAGAAGCCTAATACAGTCTGCATATACGTCATATCGATCGCCCGCACCATGCCGGGTACCGATACGAACGTCACCCCCGATAAGGATGTCCCTACCATACCGATAGAAACGATATACCAAGGTGATTTCCTGTTCCCGAGGAAGAATGCCTCGTTGCTGTTATTACGTCCCGTGATCCATGCTATCAGCAGCAAGACGGCGAAATAGGCAGCGATAATAAAAAGGATCATATAGCTGTTCATGTATTGCTAACTTCTGTCTTCTTCTGCGCAAAGATACGGCTTTACTTTGAAATAACCGGCATATGCGTGGATTCTACCGTGATGGGTTTCTTGAAGCCCTTTAGGTAGTCCATGAAAGCGTCGGTCGATATGATACCTAAATTATCGAATTCCGGGATCTCGTAGCCCTTGAATAAAGAGGCGTCGTACCCGTCTCCGCCATCGGTGATGAAAGCGTCTAGGGTCACCACGCAAGAGGTATTGTCCTCGATCTCGGTCTTTTGCCCGTCTCTTGTATAGACTATTTTCTCGATCTTATTTCCGCTTAGGGTAAGCGTGAGGTCGGAGGATTGAAGGAAACCGTTCGGATTCTTCCGTCCATCCTCCAATAGCTTCTTCAACCGCTTGCCGTCGAAACGATAGGCAACGATAGCGGAGCCGAAAGGCAGGATGTTGCCGGCACGCAGTCGGGTGATATCCCCTTTCGGGAGGGCCGCACGGATACCTCCGTAATGGTTTACGCCGATCACCGGCTGATCCTTGTAAGCGGGCATCTCTTTTTGGAAACGCTTGGCGTAAGCGGCCGTGACCAACGCCCCGATAGGCGTATAGTCGAACTTATTGATGGTACGGTCGTGGATCAAGGCCTCTTTTGCCGTGGCAAGTTTCTCGTTCAGCCGATATTTATCCATGATCTTCTCCACGGCCTCTCGCATCTCCGGGTTCTCCTCGCAGGCTACACGCACGGTATCCCCTTGGATGAAAGAGATATCCCGGTGTCCGTTGAAATCCTGTATCTGGAACAGCAGTTTCCCGATATGGGTACCGTTTACGCCGGCTTGGATGATGGGGATGTTATTGATCTTATCGAGCACCAGCTCATGCGAGTGGGCGGATATGATGGCGTCTACCTTATCGATGAACGGCAGTCCTTGGGCGTTCTCCTCGGTGATGCGGTAAGGCATTTTCATATCCGTGCCGATGTGCATCAAGAGGATAATCATATCGATCTGGCCCTCTTTCTTTAACTGGTAGACGGTTTGTATGCAGGCCGCTCCCAGCGGATGCGTGAACTGAAGCCCTTTCAGGTTCTCCGGCTTGGTCTTGACGTAGGTGTCCGTCGTGGTCAGTCCGATGAAGGCTATGCGCAGGGAGGAGCCATCTTTCAACTTACGCTCTACGATACGGTAGGGACTCAACCAGTCGGGATGGGTGTATCTCTTCTCTTCGGTGATATTGGCGGCCACATGGGGGATATTCAAAGCGGCGGTGTCCACTAGGTAAGGAAGCCCCCAGTCGAATTCGTGGTTACCGATGGCGGACATCTCCACGTCCATCGCCTCGTACATCTCTTTGATAGGCTCGCCTTTCGTGATCTTGGAGAAATAGCTTCCGCTGAAATTATCTCCGCCTGAGACAACGATGGAATGCGGATAGCGTTGCTTTTCGTTTTGTGTCATTTGTACCAACCGGGCGGCTCCCGGCGTGATCCCGTCGGAGGCGAAAGCCCCATGGAAATCGTTGAATGAGAAAATGGCTAAAGTGTCTATCGAGCTGGACGGGGTGGCGATATCTTGTGCGAATAGGGGAGCGGTTAGCGCGCTGCCTAGCAAAAACGCCGATACGAATTGTTTTTTCAGTCCCATGGTTGTATGTATTAATAGGGACAAAAGTAGGAAAAATAACGGGATTCACCGAGGAAAACGCCTGATTCGTCGAATTCTTTTTGATCGTTTTAAACCTTCGGCCTACCTTTGTGTCATAGTAATAGCTCGTGAGAGTGAAAGCGAACCGGTTGTTCATCATAACCGGGAAATAGGTAAACATTAAGTCAAAGGGCCGCCGTCCGGATAAGATGCGGCCCTTTTGATTTATTCGGACTTGAGGTTGTTTACGGGATTGTCGTGGGTGGTACGGAATACGTTATATCCGGAAACCGCCAGTATGACGGTGAGTACCAATACGCCTCCTCCCACGAATAGATACCAGGATAGCTGGATCTTTTCCGAGAATTGTTCTTGCCATTTTTGGGAGATATAGAAAGCGATACCGCAACCTAGTAAGATGGCCGGCAATGCCATGGTGATGATATCTTTCAAGAAAATATGGAGTATGTCTTTTACCGTGGCTCCGTTAATCTTGCGGATCGCCATTTCTTTCCGGCGACGGTTCACCTCGTCGTTCGTGTATCCGATCAATCCGATGAAGACGATCAGCAAGGTGACGATGCCACCGATCATGACGGAGTCACGGAATTTCCGGGAGGAGGTGTATCCTTCCAGCATCTCGCTCTTGAAGGAGATCACGTTGAGTTCTTTATCCGGGATGAGTTGCCCCATTAGATCCTGTGTCTTGCGTAGGGCCTCGGAAGAAAGGCTATGGTACCGAATGACCATATGTTGGGCTGCCCCTTTCGTATAGAACATGATCTTGGCTCGCGGATCTTCTGCCGCTATGGAACCTAGGCGGAAATTCTCGAATACGCCCCGGATCGTGAAGAGAGGCATCGACTCGGACTTGGTATCGTGTCCGGTTATTTGTACCGTCTTGCCCACGGCTCCATCCTTCCAGTCGGCAAAAGGTTTCATGTATTCAATGAAATCGCGGCTCACCAGTATCTCTTGCGAGGAGGTGGTATTCTCTGTGAAGTACTGTCCTTCTACGATCGGGATTTCCAATACGTTCAGGTAATCGTTTCCTACGTCGTAGAGGTCGGCGATGTTGAATAGTTCCCGGTCGTCTCCCGGAAGATAGACGTTATTGCCCGAGGCTCCCCAGAAAGGAAGGTTATAGCAAGTCGTGATGGCGTCTACCTCGGGCAATCTCTGGGTTTCCTCGATCAGTTTGGCACGCCCCGTGGAGTCTACGGCGCCGATATACACATAGGCGAGGTTCTCAGGATTGTATCCCGGATGATCATTCACCATATGGTCGTATTGCTTGCCTACCACTAGCAATAAGGAGGCGAGGAAGCTGATTGCCGTGAACTGGAAGAACAAGAGTCCCAGTTTCCAAAGGCGGCGTGCTTCACGAATACTCCGGAAAACAGCCGCTACAGGAATGCGTCCTAAGAACCAGCCGGTAGCTATGCCCGTAGAGATAAGTACGACTATGACCGTGAGGCATATCGCCCACATACCCGTGGATAGGAATAACGATCGGACTCCCGTGCCGATCAGCTCCTTTATAATTCCTTGAAATCCTAGGATCAAAAGTACGACCAGCACTAGTGCGACGGTGACGTGGGTCCCTACCTCGGACAACGCCATACCTTGGATATCCTTACCGCTCGCCCCGTAACATTTGCGTACGGCCATCTCTTTCGTGCGGTTCACGATGGAGGAGATCACGATCAATATATAGTTCATTACGGCGGTGAAGATCAATACGAAGGCGATGAACGAGAGGATCAAGGCCATACGTTTGGCCATATCGTCCTCCATATGTACGTTGAGTAGTTTGTGGAAGGTGAAGGTCAGTTCCACGCCGGCTTTCTTAAGGTCGTTTACGGGGAAATGCTTGTCGATCATCTGTCTCATTCCCGCTTCCAACTGGGCCTCTGTCGTACCCGGCGATACCTTGACATAACTTTGGTAGCGGTCGTTTCCGGTTAACATATGGGTTCCGTCCCACATGAACTTGCTGATGGAAGAAAGGGATACGATAATGTCATAACTCTGTTCGGTGTTGTCCGGTAGTTTCTTGAATACGCCGCCTATCGTGAGGGCTTGTCCCGGCGCGTCGTCAATCTCGAAGCGTTTTCCCATCACGTTACCGCCGATACGTTCGGCGATCTCGTCGGATACGAGCACGTACATGGGTTGGGAGAGAACTTGCTTAGGGTCTCCGATGAGCATGGGGCGGGGCAATACGTCGAAAAGACAACTGTCCGCTAGGATGAAGGTCGCTTTGAGCCGATGCTTGTTGTCGGACATCGTAAAAGGGGAGTTTCCCCGGAAGTACGTATAGCGTGTGGCGGCCTCGATCTCCGGTGTCTCTTGTTTCAAGAGGGGGATTACTCCGGCGGGCGTTTGCCCGTGGTCGCCCACTTCCCCGTTCATGAAAAATTTCTCATATACTCGATAGATCCGGTCTCCGTCCGGATAGAAGTTATCGTAGGTGTTCTCGAAGTGGACTTTAGCGATCAGCACCAAGCCGATGGTCAGTCCTATACCCAAGGAGATAATCTTCATTACATTGTGTTGCCCTCTCTTAAAAAGGGAGCGAATTGCGATCCCGATGTTTTTCATATTGTTATTGTATTATTTTCCGGTAAGATAAAATCAAATACCGTGCCATTGTGTTTATGTGGTTGAAAAACAGAGGGGTGAGTAGCGTATGATTATTTGTGAGTGTCCAATAATTGGACAAGGGTGTCCAGATTTTGGACACCTTTGTTTAATACCTTTTCTCAATAGAGGCTCCGGGGAAATAATGCGTGAGGATTTTCCGGTACGAATACCCTTTGGCTCCCATCACGGCGGCTCCGATCTGGCAAAGCCCCACGCCATGTCCCCATCCGGCTCCCGTTAAGATGAAGCGGGAGGGGATATCGAGGCGGATATCCTTCTTATCGACAACAAAGGCCGAGCTGTATAGATGCGTCTCGGACAATGTCCGGCGTATCTCAAGCTCTTTGCCGATGGTGAACGAACGGCGTACCCCTACGATCTTGAGTTTCGTGATACGTCCGGACGAACCTCTTTCCAACGGTACGAGATCGATGATCGGCCCGAAATCCATACCCGTTTTCCGGTGGATCAACCCCGATAGTTCCTCTTGCGTGTATTCTACTTTCCAACGGTAGAAATCCGTGGTCTCTTGATCGTAGTTGTTTAGCACTTGGCTAAGGATCTCCTTGTCCGTCGTATTACAGAAGGCTTCGGGTGAGGTACGTATCCATTGTTCCGCTTCCCGCTCGTCCGTCAAGTCGGGATAGGCGGGAGTCTCGCCGTCCCTCAATGCGGTAAGATAGGAGTGGGGAACCGGTTCCCAGCAATTCTCGAATTTCTCGGTCACGCCTCCGCAGCATTTCGAGAACCGGGCGTCGCAGATCGTATCGTTATCCATCAATACCTCTCCACGGGTCTCTTTGATCACCTCCCTGACTATCGGATTCGATGCCCGGGTAATACCTTGGTAACGCTGGCAATGGTCGTCGGCACAGACATCGAACAACTCATGGTCCTCCCGGTCGTACCAGCGGATCAAGGTCTCGTTGTCGCGGTAACAACTTTTATAGGGCGTAACCGATCCGTTCAAGCTGAAATTCTTCTCGACCTGCGCCAAGAGCCAGCTTCGTGAGATCACGGCATGGGCTTTCAGCAACTCTTTGGAAGCGTTGGCGCTCATCTCCGAGGAGATTACGCTGGTAAGGTATTCCTCCACGTCCACTTGGTTGATCGTGACGATTCCTTTATCGGTCGCCACGAGGTTCAACGCTCCCTTGAAGCGTTGATCCTCCTGTCGTTGCCAGTGAAAATCCACGCCGATCGTGACCGCCTTCAAGTCGAAAGAGGATTGCGGGCTGGTCGGCTCAAAGAATAGCTCCTGATAAAGCTTCCCATTGTACACGATCTTGCCGTTTACCCAGAGGGCACGTTGCTCGCCTATGGTGAACGTGCCGGTTTCCGTATGTACATACTCTTCGTTAAAAACAAATGAGATCGCTTTGTGGGTCATGATTCCCACATTGATTACAGGTGCTTCCATATCCTTATTCCTTTATTCTATTCTTTTTTCGCGTTCAGGGAATTAAATGTGAGGTAAGCGATCATGACAAGGTACATGACAACCGCCAGTATCTCGGCGGCATTGCTAGATGCCCATTCCTCGTTCATCAAGTTGATTCCGCCGAAACGTAAGGCTGCGCTGACCACGCCCATCAAGGCGCCGCCGGCGATAAAGCCGGAAGCCAGTAACGTACCTTTCTCCAAGCGGGCTGAGTTCAAGCTTTGGTCTTTGCTACGGCTTCCTACGTACCAACTGATCGCTCCACCGATCAAAAGCGGCGTATTCAGGTCCAAAGGGATAAACATACCCAAGGCGAATGCCAACGCTGGTATCTTGCAGAAGTTCAATACGACGGCGAGGACGGCTCCAATCGCGTATAAAGCCCAAGGTGCCCCCGAACCACTCATCAATGGCTCGATAACGGCGGCCATAGCGTTCGCTTGCGGAGCGGCCAATTGCCCGGTCGTGAAACCGTACGTCTGGTTCAATATCAAGATCACGCCTCCTACCGTAGCGGCGGAAACTAATGTGCCTAAGAATTTCCAAGTCTCTTGCTTGGCGGGTGTGCTCCCCAGCCAATAGCCGATCTTTAAGTCGGTAATGAAACCTCCCGCCATGGAAAGCGCCGTACAAACCACGCCTCCGATAATCAGGGCGGATACCATGCCGGCCGGCCCTTTCAACCCTACGGCGACCAAGATGATGGAGGCGAGGATCAACGTCATGAGCGTCATGCCCGATACCGGGTTCGTCCCTACGATAGCGATAGCGTTTGCCGCTACGGTCGTAAACAGGAAAGCGATCACCCCGACCAACAATAAGCCGATGGCGGCATGGAACCAATTATGAAGTACGCCGAACTGGAAGAACAGGAAGGTGACGATCAGCGATACGATGATACCGATCGTTATCACTTTCATCGACAAATCCTTTTGCGTACGTATAGTATTACTCTCCACAGCGTCTCCTTTTCCTTTCAACTCGTTCGCCGCCAAGCCTACGGCTCCCTTGATGATTCCCCAAGAGTTGATGATGCCGATCACCCCGGCGGTAGCGATACCTCCGATACCGATGTGGCGGGCGTAGGTGGTGAAGATTTGCTCGGCGCTCATGCTCCCGACGGTCGCCGTGATAGCGTCATTGCCGAACGTAAGTACGTCGGCGCTGAAAATGGCGGACATGGCGGGGATGATCACCAACCATACCAAGAATGAACCGGCGCAGATGATCAAGGAGTATTTTAATCCGATGATGTAACCCAGACCTAGTACGGCAGCGCCCGTATTGATTTTCAATACGATCTTGGCCTTCTCTGCCAGCATCTCACCGGCTCCGACGATACGGGTACTGATCGTCTCGCCCCACCAACCGAAGGTGGCGATGATGAAGTCGTACAAACCACCGATTAATCCGGCGAAGATCAAGGGCTTCGCTTGGCTTCCGCCTTTCTCGCCGGAGACGAGTACTTGCGTGGTAGCCGTAGCCTCCGGGAAGGGATACTTACCGTGCATATCGGATACGAAATATTTACGGAACGGGATTAATAGCAAGATCCCGATGATACCTCCTAACAAGGAACTCATGAAAACCTCGAAGAAATTGACCGTGATCTCCGGATATTTGTCTTGCAGGATATAAAGGGCGGGCAAGGTGAAAATGGCCCCCGCCACGATCACGCCGCTACTAGCCCCGATAGACTGGATGATGACGTTCTCTCCCAAGGCGTTCTTCCGCTTGAATCCGCTAGACAACCCTACGGCGATGATAGCGATCGGGATGGCGGCCTCGAATACTTGACCGACCTTCAGGCCCAGATAAGCGGCCGCCGCGCTGAATATCACCGCCATGACCAATCCCCAAAGGACGGACCAAGGCGTAACCTCCGGATAGTGTTTGTTGGGAGACATAAGAGGCTTGTAGCTTTCCCCTTCTTTTAATTCTCGGTAGGCGTTTTCTGGCAGCCCGGTTACCTTTTCTTCATTTTCTGGTTTCACGATATTAAAATGTTAGATTATAAGTTCGTAATAGCTCCACCAAACGGGTGTTGGGTGACAAATTTATGTTTTCTGGCTGAGACATGCAAGGATTCTTTAGAATAGTTAGGGCAACCGTACCCAAATTATCTATATGAATTCTTGCCCAGTAGCGTATGAATTCTTGTTCGCATGCTGTATAATTCTACAAACCACGGCGTGATCTGTACAGACCAAGTCGTGGAATATACAAATCACGTCGTGGTCTGTACATCCCACGGCGATCATTTGGAAATAGATCAAGTAGTAAGTATGTTTGTATATGGCAAAAAGAATGTTTATTACTTGAGGACATGAACAATTATACCTAGAGCAGTTATAGTTGTACATATCAAGCAAGAGATGTGCGACTTGAATGGGATGGGGGAGAAGCCGAGTAAATAATTTGAGGTTTATCGTTAATTCGTAAATTCTTTCTATTTTTGTAGTCAAATACAGAAAGTAGATGAATCAAAGATATCCTTCAGCCTTGTTGGAAAATGCCGTGAATGAATTGGCTTCCTTGCCGGGGGTGGGGAGGAAGACAGCGCTCCGGCTAGCGCTTTATATGTTGCGCCGGGACGTCGGCTATACGGAAAACTTCGCTGCGGCCTTGGTCGCCCTCCGTCGAGACGTGAAGTACTGCAAGGTCTGCCATAATATATGTGATGATGAGGTTTGCTCTATTTGCGCCAACCCCAGCCGTGACCATTCTTTGGTTTGCGTGGTAGAGAATATCAAGGAGGTGATGGCGATAGAGAATACCGGGCAATTCCGTGGCGTATACCATGTGTTGGGCGGGATCATCTCGCCAATGGATGGCATCGGACCGGGAGACTTGCGTATCGACAGTCTGGTGCGACGTGTGGCCGAAGGTGAGGTGAAAGAGATCATCTTGGCGTTGAGCACTACCATGGAAGGCGATACGACTAACTTTTTTATTTACCGGAAGCTATCCGGTTACGATGTGAGGATCAGTGTCATCGCACGTGGCGTGTCTATCGGTGATGAGATCGAGTATGCCGACGAGATCACCTTAGGACGATCCATTATCAATCGTACTGAGTTCAATCTCACCTCTTCTAATTCATAATCATAACTCATAATTAATATCCGGAATGACCTACGAAGAAACCAAGTTGTCCGTTATCATCGTTAACTATAACGTGAAGTATTTTCTGGAGCAATGCCTCTATTCTGTCCGTGCCGCCGTAACGGGGATGGACGCCGAGGTGTTCGTGGTGGATAATAACTCGACGGATGGATCTGTCGAATATCTCCGGCCTAAGTTCCCGGAAGTGGTTTTCATCGAGAATAAAGATAATCCCGGTTTCGCCAAGGCCAATAATCAGGCGATTCGCCAGTGCACCGGGGAATACGTGTTATTGCTGAATCCCGATACCGTGGTGGGAGAGGAGAGCCTCCGCAGCCTGTGCTTCCAGATGGATGAGGATCCGGAGATCGGAGCTATCGGCGTGAAGATGCTGAATGGGCACGGGGTATTCTTGCCGGAGAGCAAACGGGCTTTCCCTTCGCCTTGGGTGTCGTTCTGCAAGATATTCGGCCTTTCAAAGCTGTTTCCTAACTCTCCGGCATTCGCACGTTATAGCCTGCCGTATCTGGATAAAGAGCAGACGCATAAGGTGGAGGTGCTGGCGGGTGCGTTCATGTTGCTTCGCCATGAGGCGTTGGATAAGGTTGGCTTGTTAGATGAGTCGTTCTTCATGTATGGGGAGGATATCGATTTGTCTTATCGGATCGTGTTGGGAGGCTATAAGAACTTGTACGTGCCGGAACGGATCCTGCATTATAAGGGGGAGAGTACGAAGCATGGTGACTTGAGGTACATAAGGGCTTTTTACGGTGCCATGTTGATTTTCTATAAGAAATATTATCCGGGAGCCGGTTGGTTGATGCGGATACTGATCCGGTTGGCTGTCCTGCTGAAAGCTTGCTGGGCGACGATTTCAGCCCCTCTACGCAAGAAGGCTAAAGCGGTTAAGCATCGCCGCCTTTTGATCTTGTGCAGGGAGGATCATTTTGAGGAGGTAAAGGCCGTTTGCCTGAAAGCTATGCCGGATCTGGAATTCGTGAATCTCTGGGATTTGGACGTGGAGCGTGTGATGGATGCTATCTGTCGCAAGAACCAGATGAAAGGCTTTACGGACTACGCTTTCTGCTTCCCCGATGCCCGCTACGAGCAGATGCTCTTGTTCATGGACAAGCTCGTGAACAAGAAAGCGGTTTTCCATATATATACGAAGAAGAGTGGTCGGCTTGTTTAAGTAATCCTTGAGTAAATATGTTGTTGTCGAATGATAGAGTCCGTTTGAGGGCATTGGAACCAGAGGATCTGGAGTTGTTGTATCGTTGGGAGAATGATCCGGAGTTATGGGAAGTAGGGAATACCTTGGCGCCCTATTCCCGTTATATATTGAAGGAATATATAGCGGGTAGCGACCGGAGTATCTATGAGTCTCGCCAACTTCGCTTCATGATCGAGGAATGCGATACGGGGACTTCCGTGGGGATCGTGGATTTATTCGATTTTGAGCCGCATTTGAAATAATTAAAGTGGGGAAAATGCGGGTAAAAAGAAAAGCGCAGA
>NZ_QTLP01000026.1:70936-83101 GCF_003635405.1 Parabacteroides sp. AF39-10AC
TTGGACTGACCCAAAAAATTGTCTAGCCGTGGATAGTCCTGCCGAATAATTACATACAAAAAAAGCTTGACTGATTACTCAATCAAGCTTTTCAACTTCAGTACCCAGACCCGCATTTGAAATAATTAAAGTGGGGAAAATGCGGGTAAAAAGAAAAGCGCAGAAAAACACAGCAATCCAACTATATTTCAAGCATTTACAATTAGATTAAATTTTAATCTCGGTTAATCAAATTGCAAAATATTCAGCAGATGTGGGGAAAATGTGGGGAAAATATCTATATTTGTATCAGAATAGAAACTTAACCCGTACGCCCATGAAAGTAACCTTTATCATTAAAAAAGCAGCCAAGCGATATGATACAGAATCAATGGCTACAATCTATGTACGCTTTAGAAACGGCAGGCAATTAGACTCCGTTGCTCCTACCCAGTTGGCTATCAATCCTAACCTATGGGATGATAAAGATGAATGTGTAAAAACAAAAGCAGTCTGCAATGAAGAGATGCGTACTCATATAAACGAAGAGATACGCCATTTGAAAACCTATATAGAAAAAGTGTATCAACAGGAAAAGGAAACCATAAACAAAGAGTGGCTAAAAATAACACTTGATAAATTCTACCATCCTGAAAAATACTTCATGCCAGAGCAAGTGGTTATCAAACCTACCACCGGAGAACTATTCGATGAATTTCTAAACAAGCACCCTTTATCAGAAGTGCGAAAGAAAAATTTCCGAGTTGTCAAAAGAGCCCTACTGCGTTATGAACTCTATGTAAGGGAAACAAAGAGAGGACAAAAAGACTTTGTCCTCGATGTGGATTTGGTAACACCAGACACACTTCGGGATATGTGGGATTTCTTTCAGAACGAATACCAATACTATGAACTTTATCCGAGTATTTATGAAACCATCCCCGAAAAGAGAACACCACAACCAAGAAGCAAGAATACACTGATTGACTGTTTTTCAAGGATACGCACGTTCTTCCTATGGTGCTTCGACAACAAGCATACCACAAACAGACCTTTCGACAAATTTCCGATAGAAGAATGTACATACGGTACACCTTATTATATAACACTTGAAGAAAGGGACAGAATTTTCAATGCCGACCTATCAGCCACTCCGCAACTGGCAATACAGAGGGATATATTTATATTCCAAACACTGATAGGCTGTCGAGTGAGCGACCTATACCGTATGACCAAACTAAATGTGGTTAATGAAGCCATAGAATACATTCCCAAGAAAACAAAAGAAGGGAATCCGGTCACGGTACGTGTCCCTCTTAATGACAAGGCAAAAGAAATCCTTGAACGCCATAAAGAATATAAAGGGAAACTGTTACCGTTCATATCCGAACAAAAGTACAACGATGCCATAAAAAAGATATTCAAATTGGCTGGAGTTGACCGAATCGTAACTATCTTAGACCCATTGACTCATAACGAAGTCAAACGACCTATTTATGAAGTGGCAAGCAGCCATTTGGCAAGGCGTACTTTTATCGGCAATATCTACAAAAAGGTGAAAGACCCGAACCTCGTTTCCGCACTATCGGGACACAAGGAGGGAAGCAAAGCTTTCAGGCGATACAGAGATATTGACGAAGAAATGAAAAAAGACCTTGTGAAACTATTAGATTAATATACTTTAAACTTTTTAGCGTATAAAATCAAGAAACAAATAAAAGAAATTCCTAACTTTGCAAGAAAATAAATTTAAAATTTGTATTATGGATAGATTGTTGCCAATAAGAATAGAAGCATGCCCACTTATAGACGCTTTAATTGAGTTCCGTTTTGAAGCAGCTATTACCAAAAGCGCAGTTTTTGGCATCATATACAATCTCATAAAAGAAGAGTATAGAGGAAATGTCATTAATTTGCCCATTTTACAAATCCCAGAACAAATTAGGGAGGTTGACCCTAACTTAAAATTTAAGCCCCTATACAGAATTGAAAACGAAAGATTTGTAATTCAAATAGGATATGATGTTTTGAGCATAAGCTCAAAAATGCCATATATAGGTTGGAGCGATTTTTCTAAACATTCATTTTCAATAATCAACAAGGTTATTAGTTCTGGAATAATAAAGCGTGTATCAAGAATAGGACATAGATATATTAATTTCTTCAAAGGAGATATTACCAATGGTCTTACGATGTCTTTTTCCATGACAGAAAAATACACATCTGAAAACTTATTGATACGGACAGATGTCAAAGATGGTAATTTTATGAACACCCTACAATTTGTAAATAATGCAAACTACAAACCACATCCTAATTCTATAGAAGTGGTAGGCTCATTAATTGATATTGATACGTCTCGTGAATATTCCGACAACTATTTCACTTCTAATATAGAACAAGAAATAAATATGGCTCATAAATGCGAAAAAAAGTTGTTTTTCTCTTTGTTAAAACCAGACTTCCTAAATAGTCTAAAACCTGTTTTTGAAAATGAATAGTTTAACGACTTACATAAATACCAATATCCTATTAATGTCTGCCTTATCATGTATGACATTAACAGACACGGAATTGCTTTCTTTATCAAGTAGGCAAACATATAATGATGCTATAATACCGTCTATTAACACTCCTGTCAATCCAATAAATATTTATACAAATTATTCCATTAAGGACATTCCTATCTCAACAGAGACCATTCATGTTAATATTCCCGAGCATGAAGATTTTGAGATAATCAATTCTTTTGCGAATAAGATGTTAACGGAAGCAACTCCTATAGATGAAGAAATTCAAAATGTCATTAATGACCACTTTTGGGATATGCTATGATTACAGAAGATGAATTAAAAAAATATCTACCCAAATATTTGTCAGAAGAAAATTACAAGACCCTTTTGGCAGAACTCAAATCTTTCCCTTATAACATAGATGGAAGGATGTACACTTCTATGCTTGACAAGAATGTCATTTTTCAAGGAGATGGCTTAAAAAAAATGCCTATAATTGATTTAGTTAACATCGAAAGAGGTGTAAAAAATGTAAGCTGTTTGATTTTATCAAACACTTGTGATATGGATTTATCTAATTCTCGTATGTTTCCTGCTTCAATCATGTATGCTCCTATTATAAATCTCACAACATATATTTCAGTTCTTCAAAAACAAGGTGTTAATAGTAGCAAAATTGAAAACCACATTTCAGATCTCAAACAACAAAAAATAACCCAAATAATCTTTCTTCCTGCAAATTCCCAAATGGAAGATTCAATAGTCTTTCTTGATAAAATCTATCATGTTGACAATCGCTTTATAAACCGAGACACATTAGAAGATCAACGCTTATTTTCTTTAAGCGATTATGGTTTCTATATGTTAATATTCAAATTGTCGATACATTTCTCACGCATACAAGAGAAAGTTAATAGAGGTTGCATTGCTAATTAACTTGTATGGGACAACAAGAATATGATAATTTCAAAAGACTGATAAAGGAATGGCTTGACAACCATCCGGATGAATACGCCGATTTCGTAGAGGAAATGAACGACAAGAAGTTTAAAGGATTCTTCAAAGTTTTCAAGATAGCCACGAAATTAGCACCGAAATACAAGGAAGCCGCACGTAAAAGGATAGGCGATGACAGAACACCCGACTTTGAAGAACTGGAAAATATCCTTTTGCATTCAGACCTTGCCGAGAAAATAGTGAACGAGTTTCATAACCCAAACAAGAAAAGTATTGTCCCCGCCATGCTCGCATGGCTGTATTACGGACGGAGCTATGAATGCATGGTGGAACAGGGAGAGGAACTGACCCAAAGAAAGGATATACCTAAATTGTACAAATGGCTTATTTCCGGCATGGTCAAGTTCATTATAAGAAAAAGCATCACCAATGGAATGAGAAGTAAAGAGGACTGGCAAGTTTTCAGGAAGCAACAGAAAGCCATAGAAGAGAACACTCTTGTGGAATGGGCAATAGAAGAAGATGAAGATACGGACGAGGAAGACACAGATACCTTATCAGAAGAACAACCGAAGACCGCAGGACGCAAAGCCGACACACGCACACTGTCTGAACTTCTGATAGAAAGACATGCCATACTGATTGAAAGAATTGGCACACGATTGAAAACCCATGCTACGGAAACAGATATAGCACGGTTGTTTATCGCATTGGTAGAATACCGTTTCATGAGGAAGTGTCCCATCAAGACTTTCAGAAATGCGCTGCACAATCAATTCAAAGAACAAGAAATAGTCCACGAAAGAGGTATTCAGAAAGCATACAGAAATCTCATTTCACCACTTGGAAACAGCAAAAAACTGATAAAAGACATTGGTGAAGACCATGAAGCTATCGAAGAATTGAAAGCATATCTATCCAATTGAAATTCGTTTAATTCGCTTTTTGATTTTACGAATTTAACGAATTGAATATCATTGTTTTACGATTAATTTTCGCTATATATTTGCGCCACTATCCTAATCGGGGTAGTGGCTTTTCGTTTATAATACTGCCAAAACGGGAAGTCTTACAACCGGCAGTTTCAAGAGCCTATGACAGACTTATTGGCAATTATCCAAAACGGCAACGGCAACATTAAGTTGGAAGTAACAGGAGAAGATTTGCTTTTATTCTCCAACCAGTTAATAAGCCGTGCGAAGCATGAACTTTCTACAGCTATTGCGGAAGCAAAAAAGGAAAAGTACCTCACCAAAGAGGAAGTGAAAAAAATGTGCGATGTTTGTGACACCACACTCTGGCACTGGTCTAAGAAAAACTACCTAAAGCCTGTAAAGGTCGGCAACAAGGTCAGATACCGCCAATCCGACATTCAGAAAATCTTAGGTGGACATAACCCTTTAATCTAAGTCTATGAAGGAGGAAGAATATATGCGCGTAGGAACAACTTTGTACAAGGTGGTCAATCAGCCATGTGCCAATGGCGGTTATGAAAAGAAACGTGTCGTATGGAACAACAGCACATTACGGCAGGACTACGGAAAGAACTATCTTGCCACCGTTCCCAAGTATGACGGCTTTTGCACAGTTCCCAATCATTTGAACTACCAAAAGGAGATTGAGGGGTTTCTGAACCTTTACGAGCCGATAGAACATAAACCGCAGCAAGGGGAGTTTTCTCATATCCAATCCTTGATGCGGCACATCTTTGGAGAGCAATACGAACTGGGTATGGATTATATGCAACTGTTGTATTTACAGCCGACACAGA
Source organism: Parabacteroides sp. AF39-10AC (assembly GCF_003635405.1). Taxonomy (NCBI): domain Bacteria; kingdom Pseudomonadati; phylum Bacteroidota; class Bacteroidia; order Bacteroidales; family Tannerellaceae; genus Parabacteroides; species Parabacteroides sp. AF39-10AC. Next base: position 76,157 of record NZ_QTLP01000026.1, read on the forward strand.
AGCTGCCCATTGTTCTGCTTGTTTCGGAGGAACGCAACACAGGCAAAAGTACGTTCTTAAACTTCCTGAAAGCCGTGTTTGAGAACAACGTGACTTTCAACACCAATGAGGATTTCCGAAGCCAGTTCAATTCAGACTGGGCAGGAAAGTTGCTTATCGTGGTGGACGAGGTCTTACTCAACCGCAGGGAAGATAGCGAGCGATTGAAAAACCTAAGCACGACTTTCACCTACAAGGTGGAAGCCAAAGGCAAAGACCGAACGGAGATTGCTTTCTTTGCCAAGTTCGTGCTATGTTCCAACAACGAATATCTGCCCATACTCATAGACGCAGGAGAAACACGCTACTGGGTGCGGAAGATAATGCCGTTGCAGAGTGATGATACCAACTTTCTGCAAAAGCTAAAAGCGGAAATACCCGCATTTCTTTATTTCCTGACCCAAAGGGAACTATCCACAACACAGGAAAGCCGTATGTGGTTCAACCCAAGACTGACACATACCGCAGCCTTGCAGAAAATAATCCGAAGCAACCGCAACCGACTGGAAATAGAAATGACCGAGTTGTTGCTTGACATCATGTCGAACATGAACGTGGAAAGCGTATCATTCTGCCTGAACGACCTTGTAACCTTGCTACTCTATTCACAGGTCAAGGTTGAAAAGTATCAAGTGAGAAAAGTTGTGCAGGAAGTATGGAAACTTACTTCCGCACACAATTCGCTATCCTACACCGCTTATGAGTTCGCACCCCATCGTGAGTGCCACTATGAGCCGAAAAGGAAAACTGGTCGGTTTTATACGGTAACGAAAGAACAACTGACCACTATCTAATTATTTTGATGAAATGATGAATAAGGGAAGTAACATATTGCCTTACAGATAGATATGTATTCATCAAACACTCATCAACAACGATTGCTGATGAAAAAAGAAAACATCATTTTTCTTTTGGCAAGCAATCTGATGAGAAAAAGATGAATCGATATAATTCTGTTTAACAGCGTATTACATTTCAAATTCATCAAATCATCATTTTTTCATTCACCTACAAATCTGTAAGAAAATGACAATAGAAGAAGCTAAAAGCATACGAATAGCCGACTACCTGCACAGCTTGGGTTATTCACCAGTAAAACAACAAGGTATCAACCTTTGGTACAAATCTCCGTTTAGGGAAGAGAGTGAAGCATCGTTCAAAGTGAATACCGAACGTGAACAATGGTATGATTTCGGTTTGGGAAAGGGCGGAAACATCATTGCACTGGCTGCACATCTGTACGCTACCGACCATGTACCTTACATCTTGAAACGGATAGCGGAGCAGACACCGCACGTGCGCCCGATATCTTTCTCTTTTGGCAAGCAAAGCTCTTCCGAGCCGAGCTTCCAACATCTGGAGATTGTTCCGCTGTCATCTCCTGCCCTGCTTGCCTACTTGCAAGGTAGAGGAATAAATACAGAACTGGCGAAAAGAGAATGTAGTGAAGCCCGTTTCACCCACAACGGCAAGCGGTACTTTGCCATCGCCTTTCCCAATGGTTCGGGTGGGTTTGAGGTTCGCAACCGCTATTTCAAGGGCTGCATCGCCCCAAAGGAAATCTCCCACATCAGACAGTCTGGGAAAGCGAGGAATACCTGTTATGTGTTCGAGGGGTTCATGGACTATCTCTCCTTTCTGACATTGAGACAGGAAAGCTGCCCGAATTATCCGGAGCTGGACGGACAGGACTACATCGTATTGAACTCCGTATCGAATGTAAACAAGGCTCTCTATCCGTTGGGCAATTACGAACGCATCCACTGCTTTTTTGACAACGACCGTGCAGGCATGGAAGCCCTCCAACAAATCCGCAAGGAATACGGCAGAGACCGATACATCCGTGACGCTTCTCAGACTTACAGCGGATGCAAGGACTTGAACGAACACTTACAGAAACAGGTTGAAAGAAAAAGGCAAGTCCAGTCCGTCAAAGGGGTGAGCAGCCAGCCACCGAAAAAGAAGAATGGCTTTCGGTTATAGCCCACTATAACTACACGCTTCGCTTTCGTAGTTGTGGGCTCTCCCGAGGGGATTAGGGCTTTGCCCTAATGACCCACTCAGGGCGTTTCACCCCTGAGAACCCCGAGCAAAGAGTGACCCTCTCTTTGCAATCTCCGCTTATGGGCTACCCCTAAGAACCCCTCTGCGAAAGCGAACAAAATAATAAATTGCAAACAAAGAAAAGAAGCTATGGCAACAAAATCAAGCATACACATCAAGCCTTGCAACATCGCATCAAGCGAGGCGCACAACCGAAGGACTGCCGAATATATGCGTAACATCGGGGAATCCAGAATCTATGTCGTTCCCGAACTCTCCATCGACAACGAACAGTGGATAAATCCCGACTTCGGCACTCCCGAACTGCGAACTCATTATGACAATATCAAGCAAATGGTCAAGGAAAAGACCGGACGTGCCATGCAGGAAAAGGAAAGGGAACGCAAGGGAAAGAATGGAAAAATTATCAAGGTGGCGGGATGTTCACCCATCCGTGAAGGAGTATTGCTCATCAGACCGGATACCACACTGGCTGATGTACGCAAATTCGGTGAAGAGTGTCAAAGACGCTGGGGCATCACTCCGCTACAAATTTTCCTGCACAAAGACGAAGGGCATTGGCTGAACGGTCAGCCGAAAGCGGAAGACAAAGAGAGCTTCCAAGTCGGTAACAGATGGTTCAAACCAAATTATCATGCTCATGTCGTATTCGACTGGATGAACCATGAAACCGGAAAGAGCCGAAAGCTCAATGACGAAGATATGGCAACCATGCAGACCTTGGCTTCCGATATTCTCCTAATGGAACGTGGGCAGTCAAAGGCTGTCACAGGTAAGGAGCATTTGGAGCGAAACGACTTTATCATTGAGAAACAGAAAGCCGAACTGCAACGTATAGAGGAAACCAAGCGACACAAGGAGCAACAGGTAAGCCTTGCCGAGCAGGAACTCAAACAGGTAAAAGCAGAGATACGCACCGACAAACTCAAAAGTGTAGCCACTGATGCAGCCACAGCCATAGCAAGCGGTGTCGGTTCTCTTTTCGGCAGCGGTAAATTGAAAGATTTGGAACAAGCCAATGAGAATTTACGTCATGAAATTGCCAAGCGTGACAAGGGTATTGATGAATTAAAAGCCAAGATGCAACAAATGCAGGAACAGCACGGCAAGCAGATTCGTAACCTACAAGGAATACATAATCAAGAGCTTGAAACCAAAGACAAGGAAATATCACGATTGAACACCATTCTTGAAAAAGCGTTCAACTGGTTTCCATTACTCAAAGAAATGTTGAGAATGGAAAAACTATGCTATACCATCGGATTTACCAAAGATATGGTAAACAGCCTTTTGGCAAAAAAAGAAGCTATCAGATGCAATGGAAAAATCTATTCCGAAGAACATAAACGAAGATTTGAAATCAAGAACGATATTTTCAAGATAGAGAAGAGTTCGGTTGATGAAAACAAATTAGTGCTAACTATAAACAGGCAGCCGATAGGTGAATGGTTCAAAGAGCAATGGGAAAAATTAAGGCATGGTTTGCGACAATCAGCAGAAGAACCAAGAAAAAGTAGAGGATTCAGAATGTAATCTTGATAGTATTTGATTGTACCTCAATAAAATTGCATATCTTTGTAAGCGGATTGAGGCTACTCTTTCCAAGACATATTAGAATTTAGAAGAAGCGTTATGCTTATTTCTTGCGAATGAAAACCTGAGAAACTTTCAAACGTGTACAAGAATAGCATAGTGGTTCTCACGCTATAGCGTGGGCTGCTATTGTTACATCTGTACACAAAGGTTTTCTCAGGACCTTCATTCAAAGAGGTGGCATTACAGTTCCACGCTTCGTGATATTATAAAGTCCTTGTGGCAGCTGGAGGTGTATAATTAAAACAGTTAGTTGATATGAAACAGAATATATGCGTGGTAATATTTTTATTGCTTTCAACCATATGTAAAGCCCAAACATTCATATACCCCCAAAACGATTCTATCCTGACAGAATATAATGATGGAAAATTTTGGGCTTATTTAAACAAAAATGATTTTGTTGTAGGTCTTTCATGCTTTGAGGAAAAAGATGATTATGGAAAATACTATCACTTGGATATTTTTATCAAGAATTTAAGTGAAACCCCAATTGTATTCCAACCTGATAGCGTACACTCTAATCTACTAACAAAAAAAGATGATACTTTAAAACTTGAAGTATATACAAATGAAGAATATCAAAAAAAAATAAAACGCTCACAAGCATGGGCTATGGCATTATATGGAATCTCTGCCGGCATTAATGCAGGAACAGCAGGATATTCAACATCGTATTCTACGTCTTATTCTTCTAATGGTTATGCTTACACTACCATAACCAATCATTATGACGCTAATGCAGCATACCAAGCAAATGTCGCATCTACCAATCAAATGCTTACATTAGGACAAATGATGGATAATGACCGAACTATACGTGAACAAGGATATTTAAAAACCACAACTATTTATCCCGATGAAGCTATTATTGGCTATATGAATATTAAAAGGAAAAAAGGTAAGATTTTGATTGTAAACATTCCCATCGGAGATTATATTTATACTTTCAAATGGGATGTAAATAGGAAGAAATAAATACAGTAATAGCTATACTATTACCCTTAATTTTAATCACTTAAATGATTTACCTATGAAGAAACTTACGATTATTTTTTATTTATTTTTAATTCCATTATGTGTTTTTGCACAAAATGAAAGTTCCATTTCACATACCAAAACAGTTAATGATTCTACTTTGATTAAAATACATGCTATTGTAGAAGATATAGATTTTCGTATGCATGGACTTGATAGATACAAACTATATCCAACAGAAAATATATATAATTTTCTGCAATTAGATACAATGACAGGGAAAATAGAAATTGTACAATGGTCTTTGGATGATGATAAAGAAGGTTCTGCAACCCTTAATAACGAAGACCTATCTCTTGGTACAGGCTGTGGAACATTTGAATTATATCCAACAAAAAATATATATCAATTTCTTTTGTTAGATAAAGTAACAGGAAGAAGATGGCATGTTCAATGGGGATTTGAATCAAGTAAAAGATGGATAAAAAGAATCTATTAAATCAGTAATATGCATATTGCCATCACCGTTATCTTTTTTGCAGTGGTAATCTTTATTAAATTGAAGATGCCAATGTGGAAAGGCAAGTATTCTGAAAAACTTGTGAATAACAAGATTCAAGAGTTACCAGAAGAGTATGTTGTTTTTAATGATTTACTATTCGAAAGTAACGGATATTCAACACAAATTGACCATATTGTAGTTTCACCTTATGGTGTCTTTGTAATTGAAACAAAGGGATATAAAGGTTGGATTTTGGGCAGAGAGAACGGTGAATACTGGACGCAAACCATCTATAAAAGTAAACATCAATTTTACAATCCGATAAAACAAAACGCTGGACATGTAAGATTTTTGCATCATTTGCTCAAATGTTCAACGGATATACTTTTTATTCCAATTGTCGTTTTCAATAACAGTGCGGAATTAAAAGTGCATGCTGACAATAACATAGTTGTAAACAGATATAATCTAAAACGTGCTATATTACAATACAGAACTGCTGTTCTTAATCAGGAGACCATAAATTGGATAATACAGACAATTAACCAGAATCGCATAATCGCTGATAAAGAGAAACTAAAACAGCATAAGCATAACGCAAAGGCTCGGCAATACAGAAGTTCACGCCTAATAAATCAAGGTGTTTGTCCTCAATGCGGAGGACATCTCATTTTGAGGAAAGGCAAGTACGGCACTTTCTATGGATGTTCAAACTTTCCCACATGCAAGTTTACCATAAACTCATAAATAGCAATCCTTGTTTTATATAGTATCAGAACATAAAACTAAACCCTTTCTTTCGTGATACATTGAATCGTTCAATTTCTATAGAAAGTGATTTCTTCAACTGCCTTGCCATAAAGTCCAAAAACGGCTGATTAGTTTCTTCATTCTGACATTGGCGCAGGGAAAGAATATATTCTTCTCTATCTTCTTTAAATATTTTGGTCGGAAAAAGGTGATAGCAAAATTGGATGTAGTTCATCAGTAATCGAGCCGTTCTTCCGTTGCCATCCACCCACGGATGAATAGTTACTAAATTAAGGTGGGCATTAAAGCTCAATTCGTATTGTTCTCGAAGTGTTCCCATTTTTTTTTGCTTCTCTTGAAGAATCGCACAAAGTTCATCCACCTTAGCAGGAACTTTCAAATAGTTCATATAAGAATGTCCACCAACACCAGCCGTAACACCACATAGACGGAACTCTCCTTTAGAAGAATCAAAAGAGCCGCCCAACACACTGTGAACGCTGCCAGTAGTACGCATCAACATTGCATTCAACCTTTTCAGAAAAGCAGGAGTTATAGGTACAAGACTGCCTGATTCAGTTTTGGCAAGTTCATACGCTTGCTTCAAATCTTCATTCATCAGATGATGCACAAGCGGTTTCCCTTTCGCTGTTACTCCCTCGTCAAAGAGAAGCTGCGTATCAAGTTCGGTCAACGTTGAGCCTTCTATGGCTGTGGAATGGGTAATGAGAGAATAAAGGTAGTACTTGTCATAGTCCACCGCTTCACTGATACCAAGTTTTTGAAACTTCTGGTACAACAGTTCTATTTCTTGCCAAACACCTTGTTCCATTACTTTTATTTAATAGGCTTTATTTCTTTTCAAAGGTAACTTATTTACTACGTTCAACCAAAAGAAATAATGACTTACTGCTATATTTTTTGCACGTGTGGGGAAAATGTGGGGAAAATTCAAGCAAAAGAAAAAGCTAAGTATTGGATTATCAAATACTTAGCTTTCTTTCTTGTACCCAGAGCCG
>NZ_QTLP01000027.1:0-76059 GCF_003635405.1 Parabacteroides sp. AF39-10AC
GCTCAGCATAATTGAATGGTATTTTATTCATTTTACATTTTATTGCTAATGTTTAGCAGATAAACTGCCTTAAATGTTTCATCTGTTTGTTAGCAATCTTTTAAGAAAGCAACATGAAGTGCCATTCTTTAGGATAGTCCTTCTTTATCATATTGAACAACAACTTTACATTATTGGAATGCTGTTTTGTCAATATGGAGTATATATATTCATGACAGGCGCAGCAGGCTCGTTCTTTATTAGAAGCAACACAATGAAAAGAATCATCTGTATTTTCCTCTACACAAAACCAGTTCCATCCATAGTGCTTTTGGATGGTGTTTCCTAACAGGGAACCTAACTCATAAGCCCTATCCGTAATTTCCTCGTCATCTGAACTTTCAAAATTATTGAGATAGTTCTTTATGCCATCAAGGATGGCAGAGGATTCAGCACTTTCCTGCAAACCTATAAGGACTAAACCTTTAGCCGCAAGCTGATCTATTTCTATTCGTTCGTCCTCATTAATTGGACGGTATTCTATAATTTCACTCATTGCTTTCTTTTTTTCGTCAATTGCTAATGTTTGGTGGATAATCATCATTAAAGGAGATTGATCCGCTTGTTATCTGCCCGCTTTATTCCTCTTCTTCGATAAAATGATTTATAAAGTAATTGAATGACTGGGCGATGTAACGAGTATTTGTTTCAAAGTTGTATTCTCTTGAAGCGTTTTCGTCCCACTCGTCAGTCAAGTAATAGTAAATCTTTTTATTCTTCAAGTTCAACGCATAATAGTTTCCACCCGAATCCATAGCAAAAGGCAACAGGTTGCTTGGCATTAGATTTCTGCTCCACATGTCTTTGGCTATGACTTCAATTGTTTCAAAAGCATTGGTGCGTTCCTTTATCGGAAAGAACGCATTTATCTCCACCCAATCCAAATCCTCGTCCTGCGGTTGAAAACAATATGGTGATGGCATACCACCGTTGAACTTGAGGTAAAAGTTCTTCATGCCTGCCGGAATCTTTACATTCAACTCAACCTCAAAATTCTTTATATCTTCTTTTGTTAGCGAAGCCGAACAGTCCGAAAGTTCAGGCATTACACCTTCTATTTCTATAATCTCCGTTTGTTGTTCCTCTTCGATTTTTGGGAAAGCAACGAGATTATTGAAAAAATCATCTATTGAATCCGCTATCAATTGAGGTTCATCAAAAATAAATGCATCGCTATTTTTTACAAAACCAATAATTTTATAAAAATATACAGCTCTGTTTTTTATATTGATTGCAATTACACCAATATTTCTCAAATTGTTATGTCCACTGGCAAATAGCAGAATATTGTCAGAAATCGAATTAGAACTACGATGCTCCAAGGTTTCTCCTTCAACAGTATGAAAAAGAGCATTCTTAAAACTCTTATTATATTTGAACGGTTGGAAAATTCTAATTTCCACTTCGTAATATTTGTTTATGGAGATGGTTTGCTGTTTAGGTTCTCCTCCATTATATTGTAAATAGAACTCTTTCAGTCTTTCCGGCAAAACATGACCCAACTTGCTCTCAACTTCTTCAAAATCTTTGAGAGTAAGACTTTTTTGACAATTTTCTAATTCTATTTTCATATTCATTCTTTTTATGGGCAGATAATGTTTGGCAGCGTTCCGCTTTTTAGTCGGTTTGCTGTTTGTTAGTCGCTTATTCCCATTCAAATGTTGATAAGTAACGAAGACCATTATAGTCCGCAATCTCTTCAACATATTTTTTAGGTATGCCAAGATGACCTTTCATGTTTTCTTTAAGAATAAAAACTTTTTGGTTTTTCTTTTTATCTCTAAAACCATTCGGGATATAGCAGAAAGTACAATTATTTGAGGCATTATTAAGGCCATTTCTATTTAATGATTTTTCAACCCAACAATCAAGTACATTATTGTCTATTATAACTGATTGAATTAATTGAACAGAATTCATTGTACATGTTTTGTCAATTTTAATTCTTAAAAACTCTGGATAATAGAATTTTATACCTAAGTCTTTACAGAACTGACAACGATGTTCGGGATTGGGACGCTTTTTGCTCTGACCGGATTCATACGCTTCCAACTCCTTGAGGTATTGCTCTTGATTAAAATACTCCATAAATTCGGTTTCATTTTTATCGGTATGCCCAATCCATGTCATATATTTCAAACCGGCAGTCGAGGCTGTTGTACCAGTCGGATTAAGTTCAAAAATAAAAGAGCCCAAGAAGGATACCGATACGGTATTCGTCGCTTTCTGCAATGATATACCCTCATGGCTATTATACATGATTGCCGCATTTGCGACAGTTATTTTTTTCGCTCTTAGTATTTCCTTGATTTTATCTGTGTCTGCCGGAATAACATTCAACAGATTCTCAAGTCCTTCAGAAGAATATTTCATAATAAGAGAATCTTCGTCATAGTCCATTACACCAAGCTCTTTACAGAACTGGCAACGAAGTTCCTTATTGTCTTCATCGTATTCTTTCCACCATTGACGGAAAGCCGATTGATCCATATATTTCTCAAAGTCAGCTTCGGAATCGAATTGACCGACCCATATCATTATCTTGCTCATTTTCTTTTTTTATTTTTCAAGCGACTAATGTTCGGCGGATAAACCACCTTAAAAGTTTCATCAGTTTGTTATCGACCTATTTTATTTTTAGTTTTTGACTATATGCAAGTATTACGAAACGATTATCTAATCCACAATCAATTACTTCATTCTTTTCTAATTGAGAATAGGCTTTTACAAATCTATTTCGACATTTACTTGAATGTATGTAATGATTGAAGTAGTTCTCGGCTTGTTCCTTTTCACCATATCTCAACATATATGGCAGGGCAAGGAGAGAGTCTTTCGTGTATTGATTGAAACAACAGCCATGTTGCGTAATGAAGTCAATAGCCATTTGTCTATTCTCAAATAAATCAAATATCGGACAAGCATATTTTTCAAGTAAATCAATTATTGTTTTTATTGATGGAGCATAGCTTAGTCCGGCAAGATCCCAAGATTGATATTGATTTATTGGCGATAGGTATCCAATATGATTATGATATACTAAGCCATCATCATTGACATTGAGATTCTCTTCTTGCACCCACTTTTTCAAGTTTTTACAGGTAATCGTAATCAGTGGGTATATAGCCACACTACAAGATGAATTATATACACTTGAACGAAACCATATTTCAAAAGTCAAATTTTTGTCTTTTGAAATCTTTTTTAGGCATTGTCCATTTTTAGACGGCTTAAATCCCATTGCGATAAAAGGAATAGCTATCTCATTGCAGGCTTTAATAAATATATCTCTTGGTTTCATTTCTTGTTCTTTTCAGGTCGATAATGTTCGGCGGATAAACCACCTTACCTTAAAAGTTTCATCTGCTTGTTAGCAACCGCTTTTACCATTCATGAAAATTATCTTCTATATATTGTTCTAACGATAAAGCGATGATTTCTCTTTCGGCGTCACTATCATGATAGTATATTTCAATCTCCCCTTTAGAATTTATCATTATGGGATTGCCAGAACCATCATCTGAAATCACATAAGTGTCTGTAACTTCAGGATGAACTTCTCTTAATGATTTAGTTTCATCGACCACATTTTCATTGCCGTCTAAAGCATTAATCATCATTCCAGCGTAGGCTGTTCCGAAACTTTTGATAAAGTCTATATAGTCAGAACTAAATTTTACACCTAATTCTTGTTCCGCGCATAATATCTGGTCATCAGATGCTGGTGTCCCAATCATATCATGTGCCGTTAGAAATCTTCTCAATCGTTCTATAAGTTCCTTTTTCATTTTTATTTCTCGGTTGCTAATGGTTTGCAGCTTGCCGCCATTAGGCGGCACAGGTGCGTGTTACCAGCATTATTCTTCTAATGATTCAAAAGATTCTTCTTGAAATATACCATTTTCATCTCTGCCGTATGCAGTACCGTAAGGCGCATGAAGAAGTGGTATAATATCTGGCGAGTAATTACAAATCGTATTCAGACTATAAATGCCTAAATTATCAGGATTATTAGCATACTCGTCATCTTCATCACCAGAAAAGAATCTCCAACCGCTATCATACTCGCCAAAAGAACTTTCTTCATCTGGGATTTCCCGATACATATATCCTACAGGAAGACCATCGACTGTTATTCTATCACTTGCAAAACACCCTCCTGTTTCATTCCAATCGGTAAGGAGGTCTTTTATGTCATTTGCTGGAATAAAAAAGTTTTTCTTTTTCATATATTCTTTATTTTTATTTGCTGGTAATGTTTGGCGGCTAACCGATTTTCGGATGTTTGCTGATTGTTATCAACTAAATTCTATAATGATTATAACTTTATTGTATGCCCTTTCAAAGTAATCCCGTCAGTGAAAACTTGTTTTAAGGATAGCTTAATACTACTTTCCACATAATCTGTCATATCTTTAAATTGAGCATAATCAACGGGGATTATTGTTACGCCCTTGTCTGATTTTCTTTTAGCATATTCATTGAAACGGTGTTTTTTATCAATACCCCAACTTATTTCGTCTTTTATTGGTAAAGATATATTAATGCCTATGATCTTTTCCTTATCTTTCAAATAAGTGATACCTCGTTTTCCAATACAAATTTCCTTTTCTCCAATTGCTCCGCCAAGAGAAATTTCAATAGATAAAGTCCAATTAGTTATTGAATCATCCACTTTAATTTGTCCTGTCAAATCTTGAAAATAAGTTTCAATGGCATTATCATCAAAGCAACTCATTTCTGGATAACCACTTGAATAATCAAAATTCATATGTTTTTGATATTGATTCTGACAATAAAGTCCCGATCTAACCTTTATTTTAAATTTCATATTTCACTATTTGCACTGTTGATAACATGTAATTATCAGCGGTTTTCGCTGTTATTTTCTTATTTAACTATCTCATTATCACTTTCAAGAATATCATCCAATGGAGTGCGGATGCTGCTCTTGAAAGTGTCGGCTATATGCACGTACATTTCCGTCGTTTTCAGTTGGTTATGTCCCAACAGCTCTTTCACGATTTTCAAGTCCGTGCCTTGTTCGATCAGATGCGTGGCGAACGAGTGCCGCAACAGGTGGGGGTACACCCGCTTGGTGATTCCGGCTTCCTTCGCCGCCTCTTTCAGCTTCTTCGACACGATGCTCTCCGTAAACGGCTCGCCCTTGTACCGCTCGAAGAGCCATTCCTGCGGCTTGTACAGCTTGGTGTACTCGGTCAGTTTCCTGACAAGGGGCTTCGACAGCAGCGTGTAGCGGTCTTTCCTCCCTTTGCCCTGCCGTACCCGTATCAGCGAACGGCTCACGTTAATGTCGTGGGGCTTCAAGTCCAGCAGCTCGCTGATTCTCAACCCGGCGGAGTAGAGCAGCGAGAACATGCAGAACAGCCGGATGTCCGGACCGGTTGCGTCAAGGATGGATTTTATCTCCTCCTTGCTCAGCACGTCGGGCAGCGTCCGTTCCCGTTTGGCTCGCTTTACCTCGTAACATTTCCGTTCCAATCCCAGCACTTTCTCGAAATAAAACTTGATCGAGTTGATGCGCAAGTTCTGTTGGCACGACGAGATCCCCCGTGTGTCAATCAGGTGCACGATGTAGGCGTTGATTTCTTCCGGTCGGATGTAGCGGAGGTTTCTTCCCGCAAAGTATTGCTGGAACTCCTTGAAATAGGCGGTGTACGCACGGACGGTATGCTCGCTGTACCGCAGTTGCCGCAGCGTCTCGGCATAGCCGGGCGGGATGGCGGGGCTGGTTTTCCCGTTTTTCTTGGGCTGGGTGTTTTTCAGGGCGGAGTAGTCAATATACGCCGTTTCCACATGGCGGTCGAAAAAGCCGGACAGGTCGAACCCTTCTTCCGGCAGGTAGGCTCTGTCCCCCTCGAACCGCACGCCCTTCTCTTTCGACAGCGACAGCCGGATGGCATCGTCCTCGTCGAACTCCACTTCCACGTATTTCTGCCCGTCACGGATGGCAGGTGAAAGCGTTATTCTCGGTTTGCTCTGATAGACTTTCATACGCATCGCATGGGTGGCAATGACAGACCGTGTCCCTCATTACCCATATTTTACAAATATAGAGAAAACAACGAATTATCGCCGTTTTCCGGAGGAGAAAAATGCGTGCTGGGCATGATTTTTTGGTATTTTTCACAGGAAAGGGCTGCGACAAACCTGCGAACCGGACGACAAGTGCGGACAGCCCGCCCCGGACTTGCACGTTCCCCGTGTTTCTCCCTCTATATTTACGCCCGGTTTCACTTGAGAACCAATAGTATTCACCATTTAAAAACATTAGATTATGGACGAACGACCGGACAGCAGCCAGCAGTTGATGGACATCCTGCTCGTCATGGACGAGAAAGGCACGCTCCAAGCCGTCAGCGGAGTAAAGGACGGCGAGTTACAGACCAAGAACCCCTTGGAGGACAACAACGACCTCCTGCGGGTGGATCGCCACGGCGATATGTTTTCGAATTTCTTTTCCAACCTCTGGAACCAGTTGAAAGACCCGACCCGCTTCCACTTCTTCCGTGTGCCGGAAGAGGAGGTGCAACGGGTAGCCGCCGATTTCCGGCAGCGGGAGAGCCAGTCCGTCAAGACGGGCGAGCCGCTCGTTGCGCAGTACGAGGTGCAGCCGCCCGTGCAGGCGCAGCAGCAGACCCAAGCCGGGCAGCAGCAACAGCCGGAGGGTGCGCCGCAGCAGTCCGCCGGGCAGACCGAACAGAACCCGCAGTACAAGTACCGCCCGGAGGACATCGACTGGAACAGCCTCGCCGCACTCGGCGTGCAGCGGGAGCAGATCGAGGGCAACGGGATGCTCGACCAGATGCTCCGGGGCTTCCAGACCGACAAGACCGTCCGGGTGCATTTCCACTTCGACGGCATCTCGCACAGCAACGACAGCCAGCTCTCGCTCAAGCCCGGCACGGACGGCAGGCTGACCGTGTGCAGCCACGGCATCCTCGACCCGGAGAAGATGCAGAAGCAGTTCTTCGGCTACGACATCACCGACTCCGACAAGCAGGTGCTCCGGCAGACAGGCAACATGGGGCATCCGGCGACTGTCACCAACCGGGCGGGCGAGCAGGTCGAAGCCCTTGTCAGCCGCAACCTCAAGACCAACGAGCTGGTCGCCTTCCCGCTCTCCAAGGTCAATATCCCGGCGGAGAAGAACGGGCACACCTTCACCCCGGACGAGATAGCCCGGCTCAAACAGGGCGAGGCGGTGGTCTGCCAGTTCCTTTCCAGAGCCAAGGAGGGGGAGCAGCCCAAGCTCTACCCGGCTCCCGTGCAGTTCAGCGCAGCCAAGATGCAGCTCGAATTTCTCTTCGGCGACCGGGGCAGGCTGGCGATGGATGCGTACAAGGCGAACCTGAAACAGACCGCTAATCAGGAGGTGCCGAAGACCTTCCGCAAGCAGGAGCTTACCGAGAAGTCCCGCCTCGAACTCGAAGCCGGGGGAACGGTCAAGGTCTCCGGCTTGGTGGACAAGAAAGGAAAAGCCTACCAAGGTTACATCACATGGAAACCCGGCGAGAAGCCCGCCTTCATGTTCCCCAAGGACTACAAGGCGGCGCTCGAAGAGGGGCGTGTCAAGCCCGCCGTGGAGAACGAGGTGCAGGTGGCGGTCAATTCCGAGGGCAAGACCGTCGAGGCGACCCGCAACCTGAAAGAAGCCCTGCAATCCGCACAGCAGCGACCCACCGGGGAGCAGAAACAGCAGCAGGAGCGCAGGCAGGAGCAGAAAGAGGACCGGAAACAGGCACAGAAGCAGGAACAGCCCGACAAGCCCAAGCGCAGCCGGGGTGTCCGCCGATGATTTCCCCGCCATTCTGTAAATGAATTACCCGGTTATCCCGTCCGAGCGGCGGGATAACTTTTGTCAAACCGTTAAAAATTAAAGAAATATGATTACAGCAGTCATCGCTGAAAAGCCTTCCGTAGCGAAGGATATAGCAAACGTGTTGAATGTCCGGGAGCGGCACGATGGCTACCTCTCAGGTAACGGCTACCTCGTTACCTGGGCGTTCGGCCATCTCGTCCAGCTCGCCATGCCCGAAGCATACGGCTACACGGGCTTCCGGCGTGAGAACCTGCCCATTCTGCCGCAGGAGTTCAAGTACATCCCCCGCCAGATACGGGAGGGCAAGGAGTATAAGCCCGATCCCGGCGTGCTCAAACAGTTGAAGGTCATCAAGGAGGTTTTCGACCGTTCCGACCGTATCGTCGTGGCGACCGATGCCGGGCGTGAGGGCGAAGCCATTCATCGGTACATCTACAATTACCTTGGCTGCCGCAAGCCCTGCCTGCGCCTCTGGATCTCCTCGCTGACCGACCGTGCCATCCGGGAGGGGCTGGATAACCTCAAGCCCGGAAGCGACTACGACAACCTCTACCGTGCCGCCGAAGCCCGTGCCATCGCCGACTGGGAGATTGGGCTGAACGCCACCCAAGCTCTCAGCATCGCCGCCGGGCAGGGCATCTACTCCCTCGGACGGGTACAGACGCCCACCTTGATGATGATTTGCTCCCGTTATCTGGAGAACAGGGATTTCACCCCGCAGACCTATTTCCGGCTGAAGGTCACGGCGGAAAAGGACGGCACGCCCTTCGCCGCCATCTCTGAATTGCGTTACGAAACCCTTCCGGCGGCAAACGCCGCCCTCGCCGCTGTAACCGCAACGGGGACGGTGGAGGTTGTCGACGTACAGCGCAGGGAGGTGAGCCAAGAACCTCCCTTGCTCTATGACCTGACCGCCTTGCAGAAAGAGGCGAACGGCAGGTACGGCTTCTCGGCGGACAAGACCCTCTCCGTCGCCCAGTCGCTTTACGAGAAGAAGGTGTTGAGCTATCCCCGTACCGGCTCCCGCTACCTCTCGGACGATGTGTTCGACGAGATACCCGACCGCATCGCCCTGCTGGAGCGGTACCCAGCTTTCGCCGCCCATGCCGCCGCCCTGAAAGGGGCTTCGCTCAACCGCCGCAGCGTGGATGCGGGGAAAGTTACCGACCACCATGCGCTCATCATCACCGAGTGTCTGCCCGGCGAGCTGTCCGCCGACGAGCGCACGGTGTACGACATGGTAGCCGCCCGCCTGCTCGAATCCTTCTCCGCCCGTTGCCTCAAGGATGTTACCACCGTCTCTTTCACGGCGGGGAACAGCGTGTTCACCGCCAAGGGAACGGTCGTCAGGTCTGCCGGATGGCGTGCCGTGCGGAACGAGCGGGACGAGGACGACGAGGGAACAGCCGCTTTGCCGCCCTTGCAGCCCGGCGAGTCTTTCCCCCTGCAATCGGCGGAGTGCGTGGAGAAACAGACCAAGCCCCGTCCCCTGCACACCGAGAGCAGCCTCCTTTCGGCGATGGAGCATTGCGGCAGGGAGTTGCAGGACGACGAGCTGCGGGACAGCCTGAAAGGGAACGGTATCGGCACGCCCGCCACCCGTGCCTCCATCATCGAGACCCTCTTTGCCCGTGATTACGTGCGCCGGGAGAAGAGGAGCCTCGTGCCGACCGACAAGGGGCTTGCCGTGTATCAGATAGTGAAGGACAAGCGCATCGCCGATGTCGAGATGACCGGGCAGTGGGAGACCGCCCTTGCCAAGATCGAGAGCGGGGAGATGAATCCCGACACCTTCCGCAAGGGCATCGAGGTCTATGCCGCCCAGATTACCGAAGAACTCCTGCAAGTGCAGGTGTCCGTAGCGGACGGCGGACATATCCCGTGCCCCAAGTGCCGTTCCGGTCGCATCCTCCTTTACCCGAAGGTCGCCAAGTGCAGCAACGTCGATTGTGGGCTTACCGTCTTCCGCAACAAGGGGGAGAAGCAGCTCACCGACAGCCAGATTGCCGACCTTGTAACCAAAGGCAAAACATCCCTTATCAAAGGATTCAGGAGCAGGGAGGGTAAGCCCTTCGATGCGTACCTCACCTTCGACAAGGACTTCCGCACCGTGTACGGGTTCCCGCCCCGCACGGACAAGCCCAAAGGAAAGGAGCGCAGGCGATGAACGGCATCGGTTGGATCACCGTGGCGGAAGCCGCCCGGCTCTGCGGCACGGACGAGCTGCGCATCACCCTCTGGATGAACGGCAACCACATCGCCTACGCCCGTTTCGACGGCATCCTGATGATCGACGGCGCATCCCTTGCCGCCCTGTTCAGCCGCAACCGGGTCGCCACCATCTACGAGGACGTGGCGCAACAGCGGGGCAAGCCCGGCAGACCGGGCAGGCTCCGCCGCCTGCTCGACACCCCGCTCGACGCCTTCGGCTTGTCGCAGCGCATCGTCCGGGCGTGCCGGGAGCTGGGCGTCTTCACCGTGGAGCACCTGCTCGTCCACCTCCGCCGCTTCCGCTTCTCCCGCCTGTACTGTGTCCGCAACTTCGGCAGCGGATCGGCAGCCGAGACCCTCCGGCGGCTCCGGCAGGACGGCTTGACAGACGGCGGCAGCCCACGGGATTTCAAGGTCTTGTACCCGTAATCCCGGCAATACAGGTAAATAAGTGCGGCAATGTCGCACTTATCACAAAATTATTTCCGGATATATTTTGTAGTTTAAGAGATAAGTTCTATATTTGCAACCAATAGAACCTGCCAAGCCTCTTAACAATGCTCAAATAGGCGGGTCGTTTTTTTATATACACCTATGAAACAACTGTTTACCAAAACATTCTACTCCCCACAACAGCATATTGTCCTTTTAAAGAATAGAGGTTTGTTAATAGCGGACGAGGAAAAAGCCGCCGGGTATATTTACAATATCGGTTATTTCCGTCTAAGTGCTTACTTCTATCCGTTGTTGAAGTTCCCCAAGGAACAACATCTGTACAAGCCGGGGGCAACTTTCGTGCAGGCGTTGAACATGTATCGTTTCGACCGCAAACTAAGGTTGTTGCTCTTTAACGAGATAGAGAAGATAGAAGTGGCTATCCGCAGTTGCATAACCAATGCGGTCAGCGAATATTTTAACGATTTGTTTTGGATTACCAACCCTGCATATTTTTTCAATATGCAGAGTTTCCGATACACACAGGACACGATAGATGCGGAATTGAAAAAATCAAAGGAAGACTTTATACTCCATTTCCGTTCCGCTTATACGGACGATTATCCGCCTGCATGGATGATTGCTGAAATTCTGCCGTTAGGATTGCTTTGCAGGATTTACACGAACCTGAAAGATAATGTGATAAAAAAACGTGTCGCCCAACATTTCGGTTTGCAAGTCCCGGTGTTCAGTTCATGGATTGTCATTCTGGCTGGCTTGCGCAATATGTGTTGCCACCATTGTCGTACATGGAACAGGGAACTGGCGACCATCACCACGGAACCACGCAGGACAAAATACGGTTGGATTGACTCTTCCCGGACAGACAAGCGCAGGATGTATTACCGTATCTGCATGATACGTTATTTCCTTTATACCGTATCGCCTAATAACAGTTTCAAGGACAAGCTGAAAACCTTGTTGGCTGCCTATCCTAATATAGATACGGCAGCGATGGGATTTCCGTCCGATTGGGAAAGCGAGGATATTTGGAAATAGGCAACACCGTTGCCTAAATTTAATATTTCTTTGCCATTCAGGATATTTTCGTTATCTTTGCGCCAGTAGAACCTGCCAAGCCTCTTGATAATGCTCAAATCGGCGGGTCGTTTTTTTATAACCCGTCATCCTTTCCTGAATGCCCCAAGCCACTTTTCAGTGGCTTTTTGTATTTCATGGGCATACCCTTCCGTACACCGTCCGGATTTTCCCGTCCTCCAATACCTTGCTCGACCGCACGACCCACGTCCTGCCGTCATTC
This sequence comes from Parabacteroides sp. AF39-10AC, assembly GCF_003635405.1. Lineage (NCBI taxonomy): Bacteria > Pseudomonadati > Bacteroidota > Bacteroidia > Bacteroidales > Tannerellaceae > Parabacteroides > Parabacteroides sp. AF39-10AC. Next base: position 11,850 of record NZ_QTLP01000027.1, read on the forward strand.
AGCCCGCACTCCAGTGCCTTCTCGCCGCCGCCGACCAGCACCGGCACGGTTATCACCACGATTTCGTCCGCCAGCCCGTTATCCAAGAGCAAAGCCCCGGTTTCCGCTCCGTAAGCCGTTACCGTCCCTTCGCCGTCCGCTTTTATTCCCCGCAGTTCCGCTGCCGCATCCCCTGTAACAAACCGCACCCGTTCCTTCTCCGTCAGGTCAATACAGCCGTCCGTCACGACCAAAGTTTCTTTTGCCGTGAGCGGCCAGCCCAGATGGTTCAGGTAAATGCGCAGGTAGGTTTCCTCGTCGATCAGCACGCAGCCGGAGGCGTCCACCGCCGCATCGAAATACTTGTCCGATCTGACCGGACAACCGTCAATGGATTGGTACACGTGCAAGGTAATCTGTTTCATATCAATGTGTTTTTAAGGATTATGTCCGCCTCGCACCCAAAAGAACAGCGTGAACTCACGCTATTCCGAAGTAAAGGTACTGGTATTACCCGATAAGCAGAATAGGCAAGCCCACGCCGTATAAGCATACAGCATGAACATTGCGCCATTCGTCTTGCTTATCAAAAATTACCAGTTTTTTACTTCAAGACGTTCAGCGAACGTACAATATGTATATCAATCCCCGCCTGCTTCCAAGCCGGGCATGAATCTTCTATGTCACGACAGCGACCGTGCCCGAGAGCACCGCCTTCTGTCTTCGTGCGAACAAAGATAGCAAAACTTCCCGAATAACAAAACAATAGCCCCGCCTAATCTCACGATCCGGCAGGGCTTCATCCACTAAAAGCACCGTCAGAAAAATGTCATTCTCACGGGAACAGCCCCCTTTTCCTGCGCCTTTCCTCTTTCCGGGCTTCCTTCTCCTTGCGTTTCGCAGCCCGTTCCTCCACGTCGGCGAAACGGGTGCGGATGAACTCGTGCACGTCCTTCGTGCGGTAGAACACCTTGCCGCTGATGGTGAAGTACGGCAGCACCCCGATGGCACGGTAGCGTTGCAGCGTGCGGATGCCCACCTTCAGCAGCAGGCACAGGTCTTGGTTGTCCAGCACCTCCTCGCCGTCGAGCGTGTTGTTCTTCTTCAGCACCCTTTCCAGCAATTTCTCCGTCCGGTCGAAGCGTTCCATGATGCGCTCCATCCAGCCCTCAAACTCTTCCCTGTCCGTGTACATAGCAGTCGCCCTCCTTTTCGATGATTTCCTTTTCCCGCATATAGCGGATGTAGCCTTTCGCCGTCCGTTCCTTCACTTCCAGCATCTCCTGTATCAGCTCGCACAGTTCGATGTAGCCGTACTTCTCCTGCCGGGCGAACGCCTCCCGTGCCATCTCCGCCAGCTCCTTTTCCTTGCGCTTCTCTTTCTCCGCCCTCGGCTTCTCGCCCACATAGACGGGCATCCCGGCTTGCTTGTCCCATCTGAACTGCATCAGCGGAATATCCAGCGGGCTGCCGTCCCTGACCTTCAACGCCTTCACCACCGACACCTCCGGGTTCTCGTCCTTCTCGATGGAGAGGATGGCGGCGGACTTGCGTTGCAGCTCGCTGCCGAGGTGTCCCCGCAGCTTCAGTCCGTTCGGCACGAAATGCACCACGGCGGCGATGCACGTGCGGTAGATTCCCGCCAGCCGGTAGATCTCGTCAATCAGCGCCACGCTCTCCGCCTCGTCGTTGGCGCAGCGGATCAGGTCCGCCACCCCGTCGATGACGACCAGATGGATGCCCCCGTGCAGGTAGTGGTACCGGTCCATGCTCTGCACGATGGCGGTCAGCCGCTCGCTTCTCGACATCCCCGTCAGGCAGTACACGTGCAGGTACTCCGGCATCCGCTCACGCCCGGCACGGCGCAGCAGCCGCCCCGTGTTCTTGTGGAGCTGTTGCTCGCTCTGTTCCGTGTCGTAGAGCAGCACCGCACGCCCCTTGCGGTTCGGCTCCACCCGCACCCCCAAGAGATCGGCGTCCGTCTCCCGTTCCATGATCGCCCCGGCGACCAGTGCGGCGGTGTAGTTGCTCTTGCCCGTCCCTTCGCCGCCCGTGATGCAGAGGATGTTCTCTTCCGAGCCTAACGGCACGTCCCCGGCGGTAACGATGGCGACCGCCTGTTCGGGCGGGTGGTCATAGTCGATCTCGCACGATTTCAGCATCGCCAGCGTGTCCCCGTACAGCGTGTCGAGCAGTTTCAGGAACAGCCCCATCAGCTCCTCCCTCGTGTGCCCGGCTTTGAAGTAGTCCGTCACGTCCTTCTCCGCCTTCGTCCCCGGCAGCGGCAGCACCAGCCGTTTCACCCCGTACTCCGCCAGTTGCGCACGGTGCTTCTCCGAGCATTCCAGCCCCGTCTTGTCCGTGTCGTACAGCAGCACGATGTGCTTGAAGCGATAGACCAGCTTGCGCACGGTCTTCGCCGGGATGACCGAGGTCTCCGAGTTGAAGCAGATGGCGTGGAAGCCGTGCGCCGCCAGCGTCAGCACGTCCTTCTCGCCGCCCGTGAGGAAGAGCAGGTCGCCCTTCGAGGGCAGTTGCTCCAGCCCGAAGCAGTAGTTGTCGCCCGTGTGCCCGCCATAGACGAAGCGCACCTCCGACATCGGGCGATAGACCTTCACGCCCCATTTCCCCCTGTACCCGAACATCGGTTCCGCCGGGGTGGAGCTGAAGCCGAACGCCTTGCCCTCCCTCGTCTTGCCCCGGTACTCGGCGAGCGATACCGTCCCGTAGCGGCGCAGCACCTCCACGGTGATGCCCGATGCGCCCCAGTAGGCAAGCTCCCCCTCGGTGAAGGGCTTCTCCGCCGCCCGGTAGGGCTTCGGCTCGGGACGGTCGGCGGACACTGCCGCCTCTTCCGTGTCCGTTCCGGCTTCCCCGGCACCGCCGCCCCTTGCGCCCGGCACGGGCCGCAATCTCCGGCAGCCCCCGGTTCCCACCGTCCCGTCGGTCGGGCTGTCCCCGTCCAGTCCGAGGCACAGCTCCCGGTCGATGGTGTGCAGCACCTCCACGAAGTCGGCGGCGTTCCGGCAGTCCAGCCCTTTCAGCTTCGCCACGAGGAAGAAACAGTCGCCCGAATAGTCCCCGTTGCCGAAGTCCTTCATCCGGTACGTACCGCTCCGGCGGTCGTAATACACGTTGCACGAAGCCTTGCTGTCGGCGTACAGCGGGTTCAGGAAGTTCCTGCCCACCCGCCACTTCACGGGCAGGTAGTGGCGGAACACGTCCAGCCCGTTACTGGTTCTTGCCAGCACTTCTTCCTTTCTTACCATAGCTGCCGTTTTTTCGGTTATGCAGGGGATGTTCCGCTATCATCCGGTCGATCTTGGCGGCGGGCGTCTCCACCATCCACCGCTCACGCAGGCTCTCGACAGCCTGCCGGGGATAGCGTATCTGCCGCCCGATCATCGAATAGGGAATGATATGCTTCTGCCGGTAGCGTTGCAGGGTGCGGTGGCTGATGTCCAGCGCCTCGCACACCTCCTTGTGCGTCATCCACTTCGGGTCGGCTTTCCGTCCCTTGGTCGCAGGGCTTTCCGCTTCCTCTTTCCGTTTGCGCTCCGTTTCCTCCCGGTTCCGAGATTCCTCCACGTAGGCGGTTATCTTCTCGATCTTCTCCACGAGCAGGCGGTAGGCGTTGCTCTCGATGGTCATTATTTCCATTGTCGTACTCATTTTTAGGTTTCTGCCGCAAATGTCGCCCGATTCGCCGGTTTTTCCTGCCACTATATCAGCACCTTGGCAAAGATTTTTTTTCGGGGCGCATTTTCGCCCTTGCCGCCGTTCCGGGCGGTAAAAAGGACCGAGACGGGGTAAAAAAGAGCGTCCGGAAGGCTCTTTCCAGCCCTTCGGACGCTCCCTTCCCGTGTCCTGCCGCCCCGTTGCCAACTTGCTACCGGCTATCCATGTCCCGCATCTTTTTCAGCAGCCTCTCCTTCATCTCGTCCAAGAACGCCGTCGGGTTCTGTTGCCCCCGCAGCCTGCCGAAAGCGTGGTACACGTTGCCCAGATCCACGTGGAAATGCTTCTCGAACAGCGCAGCCAGCTCGCCGATCTCGGCGTTGCCCTCGTCCACGCTTCCCGTCACGTGTATGCCATAGACGAGCAGTATGGCGGCAACCTTCGTGTTCGTCCAGCGGTGTTCCTTCTCCGGCACGGCTTCCGTTTCCGTCCCCTGCGCCGCACGCTCCATCCGGCGGCTCAGGTGTACCAGCAGCATCTCCACCGAGATCAGCCGTGCCGCCAGTATGTCGTAGCCCGTGGAGAACTCCGCCTCCTCGTCCAGCACGAAGCTGCCGCTCTCGGGGCTTAGCTCGCCCTTCGCCCGCAGGAAATAGTAGCTGTCCCGGTACGTCGCCCCGCTGTGGTAATACTGGTAAAAGGGCAGGTAGCGTTCCATCATCCGCTCGGCACGCTCCATCGCCTTGCGGTAGTACGGTTCGGCGACACGCAGGCAGGCGGGGCAGCCGCTCTCTATCTGGTACACCCGGTAATAGTACAGCAGCCTGCCCGTCAGGGCGGGCTTGTAATACTTGAAGTAGAGGATCTCCTTTGCGTCCCCGGCGAACGGATGGGCGAGGGCGTACTCCTTCAGTTCCCGGTTCTTGCCTTTCAGGTACGAGACCATCTCACGGCAGACGCCTATCACCTCCTTGCCGTCCATGCCGGGGGCTGTGGTCGCCATGCGCTGATCCACCTCCTTCAGCAGCCCGTTAAAATATTCTTCCATATAAATCTTGTTTCATGTTGTTTATAAGGGCGCAAAGTTAGCGGACGGCAGGGAAACGGGCGTTCTGAATCTTCACCGCCGGATTCGGATTGTCCGCCAATCGGCTCCGGACGGTCGTTTTTTCACGGCAGGGCTGGAAAAGGGAGGCTAAACTGTACGGGCGCACCGGGCGATTTCACGGATTTCGGCAGGAGTAGCCTTCAGGTGCTTCTTGCAGAAGTCCCACAGGTAGCTCGGAGTGGCGAAGCCGCACACGTCGGCAATCTCTTGAAGGGGCATGTCCGTGTCCGCCAGCAGGGAGGTCACGTGCGCCTTCCGCTGTTCCGTCAGCCAGCGGTGCGGAGTGGTGTTCAGCTCCTCCTTGAAACGCCGTCCCAGCGTATTGACCGACATGGCGCATTCCCGTGCCAGTTCCTCCACGTTCTTCACCTTGGGCAGAGCCAGTGCGATTTCTTCCCGGAACGAGCAGCCCCGCAGGTGCGGCAGGTACTTTTCCACCTCCTGCAAGTCCGCCTTGCCGAACATCGGCGGTATGCCCTTGCGGTACTCGGACGCCCGTTCACGGCGGAAGCGGAACAGCAGTCCCGCCAGACGGTTGCAGAGCACGTTCAGGTGCGGGTATTCGTCGTAGGCGTTGATGCTTGCCTGCATCCGGCAGAGGAACAGGAATCCTCCGCAGTCCCTTTCCCGGAAATACGCCTCCGCCGTTTCCAGCAGGAAGTCTGACGAGCTTCCGTGGCGGTGATAGGCGACCAGTATCAGCAGTCCGGCTTCCTCCTTCACCCGGTACGAAAGTACGGGGCGGTGTTCCCGCAGCAGCTCCACCAGCCGCACCATCCGTCCGTTCTCCCGTGCGAGCCGTTCCGCCGCAATCCATGTCACCGGACGCTCCGCATCCGTTTGCGGCAATACCCTGCGTACCTTTTCCATCCATTCCCGCCATCCCTCCCGGACGGCTTCATTCATTAGAATTAGTGTAAGATTCTGTTTCATTTTGTTTCAATACGATATTAAATAATACAAATCTTACACGAAATTACAAATTGTTTGCAATAGATGTCCTGCCGACACCCCGTATCGGTCACGATATTTCCTTGAATTACAGATTCGGATTTTGCTCCATAGGTCCGGATATTCAATCGTGAAAAACAGAAAGGCTGTACCGGTTCCACCCGCAGAACGGCATGACAGTAAGCAGGGGGAGCCGGAAGAAAGTCATTCGCCGGTTGGTGAGTGCGTCTTTTCAACGGGATATTTACCGTCCCGTATCTCCTGCAACCTTTCGATCAGTGGTTGCTCCTTGGAATGGTTCTTTTGTTCGGCTATAATGAAGAACGATGCAAAACTGCCGATAACATACAGCCAGAACAGGCATTGACCGAGCAATTTCCGGTATTCGCCCATTGTCTCGTACTTCGCCTGCATCGCTTTCAGCTTCGCAGGACGGTAATACAGCTTTCCGCTTGCTTATCCCGTTACGAAGAACAGCAACAGGGCGCATCCCGTTGCGGCGGCAACGATCAGCCCCAGCCAGAAACGGTAACTCCTTTCACCCAGCGTACCCAGCCAGAAATTCCCTTCCCAACTTCCCGGACGGGAGTACGTCCACCGCCATCCGCAGACAATCCCCACAAGCCACAGCAGCAGGATTCCCGCCACGATCAGGTAGCCGTACCTCGGATGCGCCTGCAACCACTCCGGCAGACCCTCCATAAACTCGCTTATCTTATCGAACCATTCCATAGCAATAACAGAAAAAGCCAAATTCATACCTTACGGACGAACCGTTATACCTCAAAACAAAAATAGCGAAAAGTCCAATCACTCAAAAAGTTTCACCGCAAAATTCTTTTCCGTTTGGAAGAAATACGTTTTATTTGCACCTATATAGCCGCAAACGTATGAAGAAAGCCTCCCCACATAAAAGAACCAGCCGGTTGAAGCTCCCCGGATTCTTCGACCACCTCTTTTATTGGACGTGGCGCAGTTGTCGGCACGGCTTCCCGGATCGTAGTTTTGCGGTCATCAGTGTGGTTCAGTTCGCCTGCCTCCTGTTTCCTGTCGCCATCGCTTTACAGTTCTTGGACACTCCGGCTGTCCGCTTTCTTTACGAAACAGACAACCGCCTTACCCTTTTCCCGCTGATACTGCCGTTCCCCGTATTGCTCTGGAGGAATATGCGCATCTATACCGAGGAGCGTTACCGCATGATGCACGACTATTACGGGGCGTTCCATGTATCGGTACGGCAACGCTATCGCCTTCGTTTCCTTGTCTGCATGGTGCTTGCAGTTCTCGCCATCCTGCTTGAAATACGGCTGTTCACCCTTTATCATGACCGCTGCACGGCCATATCCTCCGGCAACAGCCATCCCGCAAGCCTCTATGTCCCGTATCGGTATGACAACGGCAACGACCCCGTGCAGGAAGGCGTTTACCGCATCGTCGATGAAAAAGGGCGTATCGGATATGCGGACGAGCATGGCAATACCCTCGTAGAACCACGCTTCGCTTTTGGCTTTCCTTTCGAGAACGGGAAGGCGAAAGTAACCGACACGGGAGAACTGGAAGAAGTTCCCGGTTCGGATGGGGAATACCACTATTGGGAAAGCGATGATTGGTATTACATCGACCGCAAAGGGCAAAGGATTGAATAAAAGCCTCAAGACTGCCCTAAGCCCGACATTCCAGCCCCCCGCCTGCCAAGCCCTTGCAGGGCAAACACAAAGCAATCAAGCCCTATCGGAACACCCCGTTCATCCCACCTTTCCCCGAAACAAACACAAAAATTCAAAACCAACTCATTTACAGCAACTTAAAAGAATATCGGTGCAAGCCGCAAAACAGCTCTGTGTGGCTGGTGCAAGGTGCAGCTATATATATAAATATAGCTGCACCTTGCACCACAGAAATACACACTGAAAATCAACACTTTACACTTCGGGTAAAACCACGGGTGCAACCTCGTTTCTTGCACCGCCTCCTGCTTTTATGCTTTTCCTGTAATCCGGTAATCCCGAAAAATAAAAAATCCCCGAAACATTTCCCTTTTTCGGTCAAAATTAGTATATTTGCATCAGTTCCAAGAGCAGAGCGAAGCAATGCAGCGAAACCCGCACAGCTACCAAATCGCTACCGGCTACCGAACTTTCTACTCTTTAAGTCTTATCTACCAACCGATTACAAAAAAACGATTGTTTTTTACTCAAAAATAAAACCAGTGCCAGAAGTGCCAACACATTCCGTATGATCTTCAATCCTTTATAGAGTTGCGCCTCTACCGTACGTTGAGAGATATTTAGCATTCCTGCGATCTCCACTGATTTCTTCCCGTCCACATAAGCCAACGTAAAAACCTCTCGGCATCTGTCCGGTAACTTGGCTATTTCCCGGTAAACGGAGTCCAGACGCTCTTTCTCCAGCTCCGCCGCATCCGACTGATTATAATAACCTATCTCCTCTATCTTTAGTCTACGAGCAACCTCATCCGCATAAGTCATTTCTATTGATTTATGCTTTAGGTAATCGAGGCAAGCATTTTGAACGGAACGGAATAGGTATGTCTTCAAGCCTTCTTCCACGGAATAAATCTCTTTCTTTTGCCAGATCTTGATGAATATATCATGCACTAAATCTTCCGCCGTATCGCTATCCACATATTTCGAGGCATAAAAGATCAGTCTGGGGGCATTCTCCAGATATAATAATTTAAATTTATCTAACTCATGGTTCTTAATAATATAGTCTTTCATGCTCAATGTGGGCATTTCTTGTATTATATTAGACAATTCAAGGCTTCTCCTTTATCTATATACGATCATAGAAACAGATCTACTTACGCCCACACGAAAAAAATAACACAAAAACAAAAAGCCCTATCCGAACTTAATCAGATAGGGCTTTCAGATTATTCTATCGCTAGATATTATCTCAACGGGATATATTGTACAAACGCCTCGATCGCCTCATAAGAAGCCAAACCTAATTGACGATACAACTCCGCGGTAGCACGGTTGCGATCTTCGGCACGCTGCCAGAACAAACGCTCGTCGTCACCCAGATACGGAGCGCTCTCGGCCTGCGATTGATGCTTCAAGATAGCGTTACGTTTGAAGCGCAACTCCTCCGGACTGATAGGTACGGCCATCTCGATATGGTCCATTTCCCATTCTGCCCATGCGCCGCGATACATCCATACACGGCAGTTCTTCATCCATTCCTCGTCTTTCACCTCGTCGATAGCGGCCAGTACGGCATCCAGACAAACCTTGTGAGTTCCGTGCGGGTCAGCCAAGTCACCGGCGACAAACATTTGATCCGGCTTGATCTCGAGCAACAGCGCCTTTACGATATCCTTGTCGGCCTCACTCAAATCATTCTTTTTCACTAATCCGGTCTCGTAGAACGGAAGATCCAAGAAATGAACATGATCGTCCTTCACGCCCGAGTAGCGGCAACCGTGACGGGCTTCCTCACGACGGATCGTTCCTTTCATAAAGAGGACATCCTTTCTCTCCGGCTCGCCGTTCTCCACCTTCTCGTAACGCAGGTAGTTGATGATCTCGTTCGCTTTATCCTTCACGGCCGAGTCGGGAGAGTATTTCTCACATACATCACGCAAATACTCGCAATAACGGATTACCTCCTCGTCGCCTACGGCAATATTACCGGAAGTCTCGTAAGCCACATGCACATCATGATGTTGGTCGCACAAACGGCGCAAGGTACCGCCCATGGAGATCACGTCATCATCCGGGTGCGGACTGAATACGATCACTTTCTTCGGATACGGGTTAGCACGCTCCGGACGATTGGAATCGTCGGCGTTCGGTTTACCACCCGGCCATCCGGTAATCGTATGCTGGATATCATTGAATATCTTGATATTTACATTATACGCCGAACCATACAAGGCTAACAACTCACCCAATCCGTGCTCGCTATAATCCTTGTTTGTCAATTTCAAGATCGGTTTGTCCGTCAACTGACACAACCAAACGATCGCACGGCGGATCAACTTATTATCCCACTCGCAGCTAGTCACCAACCAAGGATGACTGATACGAGTCAAGTCGTAAGCGGCTGAAAGATCGATCACGACCTTGGCGTTCGGATGATTCTGCAAATAGCTGGAAGGAACGGCATCGCTAACCTTGCCTTCAACGGTCTTAGCGACAATGCTAGCCTTATCCTCGCCCCAAGCCATCAAGATCACGCTGCGGGCGTTCATCATCGTAGAGATACCCATCGTGATGATACCTGCCGGGACATTCTCCTGCGAAGGGAACGTACGGGCAGCCTCCTTGCGGGAAGCGCCTTCCAACAAGACCATACGGGTACGCGAGCTGATCGTCGTTCCACCCACGTTGAACATGATATTGCTGGAGTTACCGATACCTAGCAACATGCAATCGATACCTCCCACGGATTGGATCGTCTCCTCATACTGGCGACAGAAATCTAGGATAGCGTCTTTCGGCATGCTTCCGTCCGGGCAATAGATATTCGCAGGATCGATATCGACCTGATCGAATAACTCCTCTTTTAGGCGAGCCAGATTTCCGGCGCTGGGATTAGCCAATGGATAGAACTCATATTCCACGAAAGCAATCACGTTGCGGAAACTTAAATTCTCCTCTTTATGCATACGGATCAACTCCTTGTAAACGCTTAGCGGAGAACGTCCGCCGGGTAAAGCGATCACGAAGGGCTTACCAATATCTTGTTTTTTACGGATTTGTGTTGCTATCTCTTTAGCGATAGCGAAAGAACCTTCCTCGGCCGATTCGTAAATGTTTGTCGGAATCTTTTCCAAACGAGTTAAAACTGAATGCTCGAAAGCATTTTCCGGGCGATAATACCGCAACGGTATACGCGTCAGAGTAATTTGAGAACTAAGGTTCGTTTTCATGTTTAATTATTGATTTAGTATTACAATCTTACTTGAATCACAAATATATGAAATAAGTACTGATTTCGCCATACGTTGATAGAACAAATTTATTAGCCGAAAGGTTTGATCTATATCGCCTAAAAATAAAAAAGAACCGTCCCGGCCAGCCAAGACAGTCCCTTCCTTATATTATTAACGAGCTTAGACCAATGTATTTGTCTCCGGAACTAAGTTTCCCATGCTCCATACCGCACGCACATTCAACTTACGATCCAAGATCACGATATCCGCGTCCTTCCCTCTTTGCAAGGTTCCGGTGCGATCGCTTACCCCCATCAGGCGGGCCGGAGTCTCGGAAGCCATACGGACAGCGTCGGCCAAAGGAATATCGGCCTTCTGCACCATCGTACGTACCAGTACGTCCATCGTGGCGATACTTCCCACCAATGAGGAATGATCCGCCAACTTGCATACGCCATCCTCAATGATAATGCGGGGATCGGATAACGGCTTACCCTCGTTGGCTGCGCAAGAAAGAGCATCCGTAACCAAGCAAGTACGTTCCACTCCTTTCAGCTTATAGACCAATCGGAGAATCGTAGAGGGTAAATGACGCCCGTCAGCGATCACCTCTACCGTCATATCGTCCATCAAGAAAACACTTTCCACCGTTCCCTCGTACTTATATTCACGACGCTTATGGAAACCGGGCATAGCGTTATAGAAATGAGCCGCATGCGTGAAACCGGCATTGTAAGCGGTCTTAATATCATCAAACTCCGCTTCCGTATGCGAGATAGCGGATAGGATTCCCCTCGACTTCAAGTATTGGGCGAACTCAAGCGCACCCGGTATCTCCGGGCTGGAATCCCAACGCTTGATGCAATCCGTACGTTCCAATATCTCTTTATACTCTTTCGGGTCGGCGGGATTCTCCTTATCGATAAATAAACTCGCCGCCATCTTCGGATTCAAATACGGTCCCTCAATGTGCAATCCTAAGATAGGACCGTCTTTTTTCCTCATCATCTCCTCGCATACAGTTACCGCCTTATCGATCACCCCGATTTCTGGAGCCAACACGGTAGGGAATATCGTCGTGGCCCCATGTTTCTGATGAGCAGCTACCGCACCGTGGAAAGCCTCTTCCGTACATTCGGAGAAGTCGAAGCCCCCACCGCCATGGATATTCATCGCCACGAAACCGGGGACGATAGACATTCCTTTCGCGTCCACCACCTTGGCGCCAATCACCGCTAAATCGCTATTTGTAACCTCTAAGATCTTCCCGTCGCTAATCAATACGGAACCATCCTTCATCCATCCTTGCGGCGTAAGGATATGGCCATTTATAATCTGTGTCAACATAATCGTTCTTGTTTAGAATAGTTTATTCGTACCTTCAACCAACTTACCCATCGCCCAAACCGCACGGACATTCAAGTCACGGTCCAACAAGACGATATCCGCGTCTTTGCCCCGCTGCAACGTTCCCTTGCGATCGGATACGCCCATGATACGGGCGGGAGTCTCCGAGGCCATACGCACGGCATCCTCCAAGGGAATCTCGGCCTTTTGCACCATCGTACGGATCAAGCGGTCCATCGTGGCGACACTACCCGCCAAGGCCGAGCGGTCGGCCAACTTACACACGCCATCCTCGATGATGACACGGGGATCGAAAGCGACTTGGCTATCACTGGCGGCGCAAGCCAAGGCATCCGTGATCAGACAAGTGCGTTCCACACCTTTTATCTTATAGACCAGACGAAGGATCGTAGGCGGCACATGGATACCATCCGCAACGACCTCGACGGTCATATCATCGAGCAAATAGATACTTTCCACCGTTCCCTCATACTTATACTCGCGGCGTTTATGGAAGCCCGGCATGGCGTTATAGAAATGGGTGGCGTGGGTATAACCTACCTCATAAGCGGTCAAGATATCCTCAAACTCGGCTTGGGTATGCCCTACCGAGGCGAGTACGCCTTTCGAGGTGATATATTTACCGAACTGCATCGCTCCCGGAAGTTCCGGAGCGGCGTCCCAGCGCTTGATGCAATGCGTTTCCTCCAACAGAGGGATATATTCCTCGGGATCGGGATTCTTGATGTTCTCCGGGATTTGTCCACCAGCCATTTTCATATTGAAATAATGTCCTTCTAAGTGAAGCCCCAGAACCGGGCTATCTTTCTCAGCCATCAGTTTCTCGGTGGTCTCGGCGGCGGCACGGATCATCGGGATGGTAGAAGAGGATAAGGTGGGGAAGATACTGGTCGTACCGTGTTTCATGTGCGTGGCTACCGCCGCACGGAAAGCTTCCTCGGTACCTTCCATAAAATCACGGCCTCCACCTCCGTGCACGTGAATTTCCACACCCCCGGGGACGATATACATACCTTTGGCGTCTATCAAGGTTGCCCCTACTACCGCTAAGTCGCAGTTTGTTACTTCTAAAATCTTACCGTCGCTTATCAGTACCGAGCCGTCTTTCAGCCAGCCTTGCGGGGTAAGAATCTTTCCATTAATGATCTGTGTTAACATGATATGTGCTTTAAGCTTTCGCGTTTTTTTGGATAGCAAAGTTAAGGACTTTCTTTTTAAAACGGGTAAGCTATTAAAGGTTATTTTCAAGGAATAATCAAAATGACACTTTGTAATCCGAACCTCCGGAGAACCGAATATTCCGGGCCTAAGTACTGCTCGCCTCCAAATCCGAAAGAAAATTTCAGCAAACAACTAATAGCCAACTCTATACCCGAAAATAGCCTTTTATTCTAGCGAAATCAATTCATCCTAATTCATATCAAAGGGAAAGATTGGTATCATTTATAGGGTTACAATAGGGTTCTAGCAGGGTAAGAATGCCTATTCACGAGTAGTCATAACCCTATTCTTGAGTAGTCACGATGCCCAACGGCGGCATACGCATCGGCCGATGGCAGTACTGGCGTAGCCCAACGCAGCCTATCACGCATGAGAAAAGGGATATTCTCCCCTTTAAAAGCCAGCTCTCGTACTCTCCCTTCCGCTATTTTGCGTCATCAACGGCAAGCGCTTGTCACGAAAACAGGAGTATTTGGATCAAAAAGATCAGATAAGCAGCCTTTCACTGACTAGCAGCCTTTTCATGAATCCTGCGTATTCAGCTCTTCCAACTCCATTGTCCGTTCGGTCCATAGATCCATCGCATCGGAAAGTTCTTTTTTTAGGGCAGAATATTCACCGTAGAGAGAAGCGTCGGAGGCACCTTCCGGCGTAGCCAGCTTCGCCTCGATAACGGCAATGCCATTCTCAAGCTCCGAGATACGGGCCTCGGCCTCGGCAACTGCTTTCTCCGCTTTCTTAATCGCTTTACTCAGTTCCTTCCTTGCCTCATAGGAGAGCTTGTTTTGAGATACCTGAGCCTCACCGGTACCGGATGTGGAAGTGCTCGTCCCGGTAGAACGTTCCAATTCACGCAAGCTATCCATTTTCTTATGCTCCAAGAAATTATAGATGCCGCCTAAGTGCTCGACGACTTTCTGGTTACCGAACTCATAGACCTTATCGACTAGGCCATCCAAGAACTCACGGTCGTGGGAAACCAGAATCACCGTGCCGTCGAACTCCCTCAAGGCGTCTTTCAGCACGTCTTTCGAACGCATATCTAAGTGGTTCGTCGGCTCATCGAGAATCAGCAGGTTGACCGGCTCCAATAACAAGCGGATCATCGCCAAACGGGTACGCTCGCCACCCGACAGGACTTTCACCTTCTTATCGGAAGCCTCGCCACCAAACATGAAAGCGCCTAGGATATCCCGTATCTTCAAGCGGATATCTCCTTGCGCTACGTAATCGATCGTATCAAAAACGGTAAGATTCTCGTTCAATAGTTGCGCTTGGTTCTGGGCGAAGTAACCGATCTTCACGTTATGACCTAATTGGAGCTTTCCGGTGAAATCGGCAATCTCTCCCATGATACATTTCACCAAGGTAGATTTACCCTCGCCGTTCTTTCCGACGAAAGCTACTTTATCGCCCCGGTTGATCGTAAGCGTCACATGGTCGAAGATCAGATGATCGCCATAACGCTTCGCCACCTCCTCACAAATCACCGGATAGGAGCCGGAACGGGGAGCAGGCGGGAATTTCAGCCGCAGCATGGCTGTATCCACATCGTCTACCTCGATACGTTCCACCTTCTCCAATTGCTTGATGCGGGATTGTACTTGTACGGACTTCGTGGCTTTATAACGAAAACGCTCGATAAACGCCTCGGTATCGGCCAATTTCTTTTGTTGGTTCTCATAAGCGCGCTGCTGCTGCTCACGGCGTTCTTGGCGAAGTACGACGTACTCCGAATATTTCACTTTATAATCGTAGACCTTGCCTAATTCGATCTCCAAGGTGCGGAAAGTCGTATTATCAATAAAGGCACGGTCGTGCGATACTAAGATCACGGCGTTGGCACGGGTAGCGATAAAGTTCTCCAGCCATTGGATGGATTCTATATCCAGATGATTCGTCGGCTCGTCCAGCAACAACACGTCCGGTTGCCGGAGTAAGAGCTTTGCCAGCTCGATACGCATACGCCAGCCTCCGCTGAACTCAGACGTCGGGCGGTCGAAATCGCTACGGCTAAAGCCTAATCCGACCAATGTACGCTCCAACTCCGCATGGTAGTTGTTTCCTCCCATCATCTGGAAATGCTCGGATAGGTACGTGACACGATCGATCAGCTTTTGATAGCTCTCGGAGTCATAATCCGTACGCTCCGCCAATTGGGTATTCAAGCGGTTGATCTCCTCCTCCATCTCATGGATATGCTCGAAAGCGCATTCCGCCTCCTCCCGCACCGTACGGGTATCAACTAATTGCATGTGCTGGGGCAAATACCCGATCGTAACATCTTTCGGTACGCTAACAGTTCCGGAAGTGGGTGATTGCAAACCGGCGAATATCTTCAACATCGTCGATTTACCCGCACCGTTCTTGCCCACCAAGGCGATACGGTCCTTCTTGTTTACCACAAATGAAATGTCATCAAAAAGCGTAAAACCGCCAAACTCAACTGTTAGTCCTTCAACCGAAATCATACTGTCTCTTTAATTTATGACCGCAAAGATACAACAGTTCAAGGTTTACTCACAAACTTTTCAATTAATATCAGCACATCCTTATGCAACGGAAGGGCGGGATCGGTATAGGTAGCCATTTGCCTCTGCTGGTCCATCGTATCGCAGGTCTTCATCAGATGGTTCATATTTCCAATCAAATGATAATCCGCCGAAGGCTGGGCTTGCTTCAACAGTTCGGCATCTTTTACGGATACTTGCATATCCTTATCCCCTTGTAAAATCAACACCGGCACTTTTAATTTTTTGATGATTTCTTGCGGATTATACGTATACCATGAGATCATATAAGGCTGTACCGACGAACGGAACAAGGATTGTAAGCCGATCGGCACGTCCGGTACGAGCTTCCCTCCCTTCAAGGACGCATTTATCGACTTTACCATGTCCCGGATCACTTCCGGCTGACCCGCCATTTGCTCCTCCACGATCTCATAGGCCGGACGCCCCGCACCCGCCACCGAAATGTATCCTTTCACTTTCGGGTTATCCACCGAAGCCGCCATACCGATCAACGCTCCCTCGCTATGCCCCAACACATAGATTCCGGAAATACGTTTATCCCGGCTCAAATAATCGATCCAGCCTCGTGCGTCCTTGATCCCGTCCTCGAAACGCATGGAATACTCATCCTTTCCCGCTGAGGCGCTGGAGGCGATACCCCGTTTATCATACCGCAAGGAAGCGATACCTTTTCCCGCTAGCCCTTCCGCCAAGTATTTAAGGGAGTTATTCTTACCCGGCAAGGCGGCGGAGTTCCCGTCCATATCCGTAGGGCCGGAGCCGGGGATGATCAATACCACAGGATAACCGGACTCCTGATTGGGAGTTACCATCTTCCCTTTTAATGCCCCGGTAGACGTATTTAGCACCACCGAACGCTCGTTCAACCGTACAGGCAACTGCGGCAAACAAGACAAGGATACGAGAAGAAAGCAGGCAAAAACTATCAGTTTCTTTTTCATAACGGAATCAATTTATATACTTAAGCACATGAGACATACAATCTCAATATTCGCCAAATGTAACTAAAAAAGGGGAGAACCTCTCGGCCTTCCCCCCCTTTTTATCTAACATCTCATAGGAAACTAATACCCCGGATTCTGTTTCAAGTTTGGATTCTTATCCATGCTTGTTTGAGGAATCGGCAAGTAACGGTTACGAGAAGAGAACTGACGAGTCTCAATAACAGCCGTACCCGTGATTTCCGCACGTTTAGTAGGCTCAGACTCCCCATAATTAATCGTTCCTGTAACACGTAACAAATCACCATTCATGACTTTCTCGGCAAGCATCTTTCCATCTTCCTGCCAACGGACGATGTCCGCACGACGCAAGCCTTCGCCGGCCAACTCTACCGTACGCTCACGACGGATCAATTCACGAAGTTTCTCCTTCGTCCCATATTTAGCCTTATCCACTTCCCGCATTCCTACACGCTGACGGATCTGATTCAAATAACCATAGATCTCATCAGAAGGACCGCTCAACTCATTCGCAGCCTCCGCATACGTCAATAGAACCTCCGCATAACGGAATACGATCGGACAAGCTCCCGAGCTCCAAACATCTCCATATTGATCCATTGGATCCAAGTATTTCGCCCAAGTCAAAGCACTCTTGGAAGCATTATCTGTATAAGTCGGGAAGTTCTTGTTGACAGTACCATCTTGAAGTTTCTCATCTAAAGTATTCAAGATATCACCTCTCCAGTCACGTCCCGGATATAAAATGGTCATGGCCATACGAGGGTCGCGATTCGCAAACGGATGCTTTGCGTCATAAGTCTTCGACTCTTCTTTCGTCAATCCATCAGACATTTCATACATATCCACCAAATTCTGGGTCGGGACGATAGAAGACCAACCTTGGTCTACATTATTGTACATTTGCCCGATGGTTCCCAATCCGTCCAACGTCTCAATATTCTGATCCGCTAGGATTATCTCTTTAGAATCCACTCCCGATACCTTAAAAAGATTCGTATAATCCGGATCCAACTCATACTGCTTCAAATCAATGATTGCCTTAGCTGCGTCTTTTGCCTTTTGCCAATCACCATAATACAAAGCCTCACGCATCTTGATAGCTAAAACAGCACCTTTAGCGATATAGCCACGAGCCTCCGGAGCCTCCGCGATCCCAGCTAAGGCCTCGTCTAAATCCTTAGCTATATAATCGCGTACCTCTTGTTCCGTATTGCGTTCCACTTTAGCCTCGTCTGCACTTGAATAAGAACTAATAATAGGCACACCACCATACCACCAATTCATCAAGAAATACTTATAAGCACGGATCGCTTTAGCTTGAGCCACATAATTAGCTTTTACAGCGTCACTAGAAAACGTCACCTTGTCTACATTCTCCAAGAATGTATTCGCCTTACGAATCGACTTGTAATCATAAAGGATCTGCCCAGGATTAGAACTAGACAATGACCCATCCCCCCACGGGCGGAATCCTTCCCAAGGGAAATTATTATAGCCTATATCTGAGCCACAATCCAGATAAAGCAACGTATTTCCATCTAGCAAATCCTTATAACAGCCTACTATGAAGCCCTTCGCATCCGCCTCTGTCTGCCATGTGGTAGAAGGAGCCAACTGATCCTTAGGCACCGTATCCAGAAAATCTGAACACGAAGTAGATAACGCAGCCATACCAGCCGCCAACATATATATTGATAATCGTTTCATAAAATCTTCTATTTAAATGGTCTTAACTAATTAGAATGTCACATTTACGCCAAAAGAATTTGTCATCACTAATGGGTAGCTAGACAAACGGGAACTAACAGTCTCCGGGTCTACGTTCAATGGCATAGAATCTATCGTAAACAAATTCTCCGCAGAATAATAAACACGTACATTCGACAAACCGATAGCGTTCAGCACACTCTTTGGAAGCGTATATCCCAATTGCAATGTCTTCAGACGCAGGTAACTGGTATTAATTACCCAGAAATCAGACATCACGTTAGAAGCCTCACTCGGAGATTTTCTAGACTCCGCTACACGCGGCATACTTGCATTGGTATTTTCCGGTGTCCAGCTATCCAGCCATGCAGTAGAAGGATGTCCGGCACTACCCGAGAACTCACCAAACGCTTCTTTCGTAAACGCACGGCCTACATTAGCCGCACCGGTGAAGTTCAAAGTCAAGTCAAATGCTTTATAGCCTACATTCAAGTTCAAACCAAATGTAACAACTGGATTGATAGTCTTAGACAATACACGGTCATCCGCATCCAGCTTTCCATCTCCATTCGTATCTACATAACGTAAATCACCGGCTTGGAAATCCTGTCCGAACGGGTAGCCGTCTTTTCCTTTATAGGTATCCATCCATTGCTGTGCCTCTGCGTCAGATTGGAAAAAGCCATCAGCCTTATATACATAGTAAGAATCGATTGGCTTTCCAACAAAACGCCACAAATCACCGTCATCAGGATTTGTCATACGGTCTACACCTCCTAAATCCTCGATCTTGTTCTTATTATAGGCCATATTTCCCATCACATTCAATGACCAGTCATTCCACTTATTGTTATAACCTAGCTGTACCTCGACACCTCGGTTACGCATAGAACCCACGTTGTCGAAATAAGGATCCAAGCCAAACTCAGTCGGGACCGGTACCTCCATGATGATATCCGTAGTCTTGCGATCATAGTAATCAAACGTGAAAGTCACATGATTAATAACCGCATCCAAGCCAATACCCCAAGTCGTAGATTTCTCCCATGACAAATCCTCGATACGATAGGCTTTCTGATAATATCCCGTCGTCAAGTTGCCTCCCATAGGATAATTACCATCCAAATTATAAGTCTGCATCCAAGGATAATATTGGTTCTCCCAAGGATTCGATTTATTCAAGGCGTCTTGATTACCTAACATACCCCAAGAAGCACGAATCTTCAAACTGCTCAACCAATCATGCGTACTTTCCATAAACTCCTCCTCGCTGATACGCCAAGCACCGGAGAAAGAAGGGAAATATCCCCAACGATGTCCCGGAGCAAAACGAGAGGAAGCATCCGCACGGAAGTTTGCCTCTAATAAATATTTTCCCGCAAAATCATAATTAATACGCCCAAAATAGGAAAGCATGGCAAGCTCTCGGCTCAAACCATCATTTGTTTGTGTAGAAGCCCCACCGGCATCCATATCATTCAGGCTATTACTCGGGAAATTATTCCTCTGCATCTGATTCTTGCTAACCTCATACTTCTCCGCATGATAACCTACCATCACTTTCAAGCCATGCTGACCAAAGTTCTTGCTGTAATTCAGCAAAGCATCGAAATTATAACGTTTCCAATTCACGAAACGTTCAACCAAGGAAGTGGTACGAGACGCAGATGCCGGATCATCCGGTATGCTCAGGACTCGCTCCGTATGACGTTGGTCCTCGTTCACGTAGGCACCCGTCACAGTAGCCTTCAGCCCATCAATAATATCATAATCAACAGAAAGTGCCCCCGTAAAATTCTGGTTACAATTATCCACCGTCTGCCCGGAATCCAACCATGCGATAGGGTTACCATCGTTAGTTTGTCCGTATTTGCCATCCTTATCCTTGACAGGGATCATCGGGCTAATAATATTCAATTGACGGATAATCTGGTCGGAAGAACCACCATAATAGCTAGCATTCGGATCCGAGAAGTCATTCTTGATAAAAGACATGTTCATCCGAACAGCCAGTTTCTTCGTCAACTGCATATCCAGATTCGTACGTCCGTTAAACTGTTTACGATCTGAGTTAGGAAGGATACCCGTCTGCCCTAAATATCCGGCCGAAGCCATATACTTCACGTTCTCCGCACCTCCTGTAATACTAACATTGTGCTTATGCAACAAACCTGTCCGATAAGCCTCATCATTCCAGTCCGTATTAGGATGTCCGTAAGGATCAGAGCCATCCTCAAACATCCGGATGTCCTCGTCACTATAACGTCCCGGCTCGAAACGATTCCACAAACGTGCGTAATCGGCTGAGCTGACACGATCAATCATGGAAGTAGCTTTCGAGGCACCCACATATCCGTTATAAGAAATACGAGGAGCACCCGTCTTACCACGTTTTGTCGTGATCAAGATAACACCATTAGAAGCCTTCGAACCGTAAATAGCGGCGGAAGAAGCGTCTTTCAATACAGAAATACTCTCAATATCATTCGGATCGATATCATTCATGGAGCCACTCTCGATACCATCGATCAAGATATATGGGCTGGCAGAGTTCAAAGTACCGACACCACGGATACGGATCGTACTACCATCCTGTCCCGGACGGCCTTGACCCGAGGTAACGGTTACACCCGGCATCATACCTTGAAGACCGGAAGACACGTTAGAGATAGGACGGCTTGTCAACTCCTTGCTATCCAATTGGGCTACTGCTCCCGACAAGTTCGCCTTCTGTTGCGTACCATAACCGACAACGATCACCTCATCTAATTTCTGGGTATCTTCCTGCAAGGACACATTGATGGAAGGCTCTCCATTATATTTGAATTCTTGAGTTAGATAACCGATAAAGGATACTTGGATCACATCCCCTTTCTTCACATCCAACACGAAATTACCATTCATGTCGGTTACAGTACCATTCGTAGTACCTTTTACAACTATTGACGCTCCAGCCACAGGGCCAAAACTGTCACTAACCGTTCCCTTCAAACTACCTTCTTGCTGGGAAATACCTACCCTCGGAGTTATCGCCGCACGATCAGAAGCATGAACCACACCCCCGGAACAAAACGCTGCAGACAATAGAACAAAACTGACAGGTCTTACAATTTTCAACATAAGAATCGTTTTTTGTTTATTAAATAGCTGTTACTATTATAAGACTTAAGGCATACTATTTTAGATCTCGTTTCTTATAATATTCACTCTTCTAAATCATTAAATGTATAATTATAAATCCTCGGTTAACTACCATGAAAGCGCTTCTTCATCGTTCTGGCGGAACTTATAATCATTAGACGCAGCAAATATAGCACTATTTTTAATTATAAAACAAAAAAGACTAATTTTTCGCATACGAATCTAAAACAGCACCACCTAGTTATTAAAATATTTAACAAACAATCTTTCCAACCATAATCTTTTTTAGTATGGAGCTATGGACATCAAAGAGGTATATGGTTTGAAATTCAAACATGAAGTTAGTGTATATTAGTAATAAACGGAGTTCCGCCAGAACTCCAGTAAAACGATCACTATGCAAACGTACTGTTTTTATTTCATTGCCACCAAATCGATTTGTTAATAAATCTTTGGTGTCAGTGCGCATATAATTTATCAAGTTACCTATATGCGCACGCACGCAAGAAAACTTGCGTGTTTTCAAATACATTCTTTAACTATCGTTAAATGTATTTAGCTCGGTGTGACGTCGATTCGGGGAATCGTCGAGGTCGCAATTTTTACCATTTTATCGGTCTGCATTCGTTCGCTGCGCTACCTCATTTCTACCGAAAAAATGCCAAAAATCACTCGCAACGACAAAAGCCCGTGTCCAAACGCATGGGCACGGGCAAAAGGTCAGCAATACTTTAAAACGTAAGATTGTGAGCTTTATTCAGAAGTACTCGCAGGCTCAGCCTTCGGCTCTTCTTTTGGTTCTTCTTTTGACTTCTCAGGCTCTTTCTTCTCTTGAATCTTTACTTGATACTTAGAACGGAGTTCCTCGCTCATTTGGGCGTAATCGGCCAAATCGAAGTCTCCACGCTCAGTGGGTAGATCATCATCGAAATCTTGATCCTTGTCAGGATACTCACCACTATTGGGTCCAGACGAGACAGGCATTCCCATAGCAAGACGGTAGATCAACTCACGAATCGTATAAGCGTCAGAAGGCTCTACCAACAATTCCTCACTCACTTCTTCTTGAATAACTTCCGAAGGAAGATCAGGATAATTATAAGGGGTAATAAACATACGCAGGAAAAAGCTAAAAAATTAACAACAAAAAATTCAAACATAGTATTACAACATTGGAGTACCATATTTCGGCATCAGACGAAGAGCTTTGACATCTTGGTACAGCTGAATCCAATACTTGTCATCAGAGGTCTCCGCAGTGGCGAATACACGGTTACTCGGGTTACACTCAACAAAAGTAGTATTTAAATTCGGACTTTCGGAAAAAATACGATTCAAATGCCAAAAAGCCATGTTTCCACGAAAATCGCCGTGAACCTCGTTCATTGAATATTTATACTCGGCATAGCGAGGCGTATAACCGAAAGTTCCATTATTGCTAGCGGGAGTTTGCTGCAAATAAACCTCCTCGTTCTTGATTTCCTGCTCGCCAAGATGAGCGAACTCAGGAAAATAGAAATCCATATTGTCAAATTTACGGAAATCCTTCGGAACACCTTGCTGATATCCGGTGCGAGGACGAATAGACATAATACCGATAATATATCCATGCTCCTCAAAGTAACGCTTAAAGCCATGATTAACACCAGCGGAAATACCATGTCCGGCCATATTCGCCTGCGGACTGGTAGAATCAGTAGAGGATGTCTGAAGAACCTCGGAAACGGAAATGGGTGTACGACCACCGCCTAAGAATTGAGGACGTTGTAAACGAGCGTCAGAACTACGCACGCCAAAGTGTGACAAGATCTGCTCAATATAACGAGAACCGGAACGGGCGTTGCGTTCAAACCAACGCTGTAAGGCATTCGAGGTACGAAGATCATTAATACTAACACCTAGCTCATCTACGTTGACTTGAAAATTGTCCGGTTCAAGATAAGCGCCATCAGTACCTCCAGCTATAAGCGCACCACCGACAAGCTGCATCGCACCAGCGGGACGATTAGAGGTTCCGGGCATACGATACGTGTCAGCATGAGCATCATTTTTTAAAGTTACATCCAAATTACCTCCGGAACCTTGAATAGGCACGGTAACCTCGGGACCACGTTGCACCCAAGGAAGAGCAGAGGTAAAATAGTCTTTTTCCCACGCGCGACGGCGAAGGGTCAATAACCTTGTAACCTCATCAGCACTAAGAACAATACCGCTATTCAAAGAAAACTCAATAGGTTTCGTTAAATTCTGATCTCGATAATACTCGTTATAAATCAATTGATACGCACGGAAAGGAAGGGCAGACACCTGATATCCGACGGGAGGCATAACGCTGTTAGGAGAACGATTCGGAAAAGCTACATTATTAAAACCACCAATAGTCGGTAATCCTAGATAATCCCATAGTGAGCCATCATCCAATAAAACGGCGGCCGACGTAGGATTCACCCAATCGGGACGAAGGGCAATCTTTGGAAAGACAGGCGTATCAGTACCATCAACACCTTTCGTAATAAAATCCTCCCATTGATTCCAAAGGAGGCGATTGGGAACAAAGAAATAATGAGTGAACACATCCACTCGATGCATCATGGGAGCGACCAGCGGAGCCAAACGAACCAGCATTTCCGTATTGACACGGAACTTATCACCGGGTACGACAGGTTTACACATGATAGGAACCAACTCGCCAGCATTCGCTGTTAACTTATTCTCATAAGAAAGATTAAAAACATTACGTCTAGGACGTTTTAATTTAACGGAATTAAAAATATTAGCCATTACTTTAATTTTAATTTTTCCTCGGCACGTCTCTCATAATCCAGCTTACCCTCTGTCTCAAGCTGATCGGCGATATAACGCAACCGGGGACTCGTGTTAATATAATGATGCCATTCTTGCTGCATCCGATTAATAAAGAAAGCCTCACGAAGTTCTTTTAAGTATTCCTTCATGTCATCATCATAGAGCTTATCGGCGTAATAGCGAGGCATCGCCATCCGCATACCATTGAAAGCCCGGACATAATCACGGGGATGAAGACGATAGAAATCCAATATTTGCTCACGTAAGAAATGATAGCCGATTCCGGGGATCCGAGAACACAACATAAAAGGTTGATACTCCTTTATACCTTTAAGGATCTCGGGAACCATGCTTTTCTCGTACATATACTTCGTGACATAAGCGATCTCTTTCGTAGTGAGTGGATAGGCCTGTACAAAGCCATTCTTCCAACACTCGGCGAGAAGATCGCCACCATGCTTACCAGTAAAGGGGAAGCCGAACAATATCATATGATAATGCGGACGGCCACCTTGGGAACCATATTCAGAGGTCAAGAAATAACGCAAACGGTATTGATCATACTTCTTGCGAAGACGCTTCATGAACAACTGAATATCACGCTTAGATACAACGCCAACCGTGGACTTGAACAAATCCTCTCCGATTATAGCGGTGGGTATATGCTCATCATCATAGGTAAGGGTAACGAACAAAGAGAAAGGATACTCATCTGCCTCGGCCTGCAATCGATAAACCCATGATTGACGCTTATTTTTCCGACAGTTCACGCACCGACCGCAGGGAACGGCGCCACGGTCGGGTAAGTGAATACGATGAAGACACTCCATTATCTAAACCTACGAGCGAAACGTTTCATACGACCGAGGCGGCGAGCACGACGGCCAAATCTTCTTCTTCTCATGATTTTAACGCTTTAGGTGTATCATCATCCTTGCCAAACACTGATTGAATAGCGTCTATCAACGCTAACGCTACTTGAATAAATACTTTCCAGAACGGTTTCATAATCTTATTCCTCCTCTACTTAAACGATAACTACGAATACGGCGTTTACGGGAACGACCGAGAAAACCTCTTCTTCTTCTCATAATGTAAATTATTTGGGATTAAACATTGTATCTAATTCATGCTTATCACGAATCAAATACATAGACATTCTCTTTAAAAGTTCAGAAGCTACTTTGCTAGCATCCGAAGACGAACCAAACAAACGCTCCATACGATAACGAAACGAATTTATGTCGTTATCTTGCTGAAGTTGACGAACGGATTGAAGAACCTTTAAATATTCTTGATTACTCAACTTGATCTTATTATCAAACAAAGCCTTGTCAAGCTCATATTGAATAACCTCACGATTAGCTTTCGTCCAGCCTTGAGCGGCACCAGCCTGTTTTTGATTCATATCAGCAATAGCAGACGAAACGGAAACATCCTTGAGTTCTTTCGCCATATTCAGATCAAACTCGGAACGGGAAGTGGAAGCGGCTATATTCGCCTGTTTCGTAGCCTCTGTAGCTGTTTGTTGACGAATGAGACTATTTTGCGCTTCCATGTTATCAACTTGCGCTTTAACAGTACGATAAGCAAGAAACTGGGAAATAGCATCAGAAATGCCAAGATTCCAACCTCGGTAAGCTTGCATAGTCGGAGCGTTGAATTTAGCAGGTTCATATTGCGGAGTTGAACCAGAGCTATTACCAGTAACACCGTTGCCGTAGACAAGGTTAGGATTAAGCCCAGCGGCACGAATACGAGCCATTTGTTGAGTTGGAGAATTGTATTCATTCTGTAAGTTCCACATGTTTAGAGAACGCTGGTAAGCCTTCTCATTTTCTTGCTGTTGCCATTGCGCTTGATACTTTGCGATCTCCATGTTAGCCTTGTTGGTATCTCGCACCGCCTTGTTATTCATAGCGGAAGAACCAATACCTCCAAGGAGAGAGCCAACGCCAGAGATTATACCACCAACGATGCTCATAACGAACGGATTGTGTAGTAATTAACAACATCCGGGTTATAGCGATTTACGAACCGCTGAACATTCTTGTGAACCCGAGAAGCAAGACTATAAAACTCTATTTCTACTAGTTGTTCTACCGTAGTAAGAGAAATTGTTAATTTGTAACGCTTAAAACCCATAATATCAAAAGCTTAAATAATTAATAAAAAGAGTTCCGCCAGAACTACGTACTTAATAGAAGCTTGATTAATATTAAGGCACTTATTCCATTTATTCCTTTATAACCACTATTTATCATGAAAAAGTTGTTATCTTCGTCCCTTGTAATAACTAATTATTAAATTATGAAAAAGAAAAGCTTAACTTTATTACTAGCGACTACGGTGGCAAGTAGTATCCTATTTTCGTCCTGTATAGGATCTTTTGGTTTAACAAACAAACTTTTAACGTGGAATAGAAGCATCGACAGTAAGTTTGTTAATGAGCTAGTGTTCATTGCTTTCTGGATTGTCCCGGTTTACGAGATTTCCGCTTTGGCTGATGTCCTTGTGATCAACTCTATCGAATTTTGGAGCGGAAGTAATCCTGTAGCAGATGTAGGTAACGTTAAAACAATCGATGGTAAAGACGGCGTTTATACCGTAGAAACAAAAGTTGACGGATACCATATCCAAAAGGAAGGCGACGAGAAAGCGCTTGACTTAGTTTTCAACGAAGCAGATCAAAGCTGGAATGTAGAGGCTGACGGTGAAAGCACAAAATTGTTAAAATTCAATGGCAATGACGAAGTTGTCATGTACCTACCGGACGGAAAAGAAATGAATGTCGAGTTAAGCCAATCTGGGGTTTTAGCATTCCAGCAAGTAGCTAACGGATATTCTTACTATGCAGCTAAATAATTGAAAATTGAGAATTGAGAATTGAAAATTAGAAGTGACTCTACGTAATTTTCAATTCTCAATTCTCAATTTTCAATTCCCCAGTGCTAATCTAAATAAAATACGATGAATATGAACTCTATCAAAAAAATGATGCTTTCCGGAGCATTAGGTTGCCTTATTTCCGGAATGGCTTATGCGGACGGTTCTTCACCCCAACCCGTAAAACCTTATTGGCAAGACATTCAAGTCGTAGCCGTAAACAAGGAAAAACCCAGAAGCTCCTTCATGAGTTATGCGGACCGAGAAACCGCCCTCACCTCTCGATTTGAGAAAAGCCCGTACTATTCCCTATTAAACGGTACTTGGAAATTTTTCTTTGTCGACTCTTACAAAGATCTTCCTCAAAATATCACAGATCCTTCCGTTAATACCTCCTCATGGGATGATATAACCGTTCCCGGAAACTGGGAAGTACAAGGACATGGCGTAGCCATTTATACGAATCATGGTTACGAGTTTAAACCAAGAAATCCCCAACCTCCGTTATTGCCGGAAGCGAATCCGGTTGGCGTATACCGCAGGGACATCGAGATACCCGCAAATTGGGATAACCGGGATATTTATTTACACATCGGCGGAGCTAAATCCGGCCTTTACGTATATTTAAACGGGAAAGAAGTGGGTTATAGCGAGGATTCCAAAAATCCCGCCGAGTTCCTGATCAATAAATACCTGCAACCCGGAAAGAATGTGCTTACATTAAAGATATTCCGTTGGAGCACCGGTTCTTATTTGGAATGTCAGGATTTCTGGAGAATGAGCGGTATCGAACGTGACGTATTCCTTTGGTCTCAACCCAAGGCCAGTATTCAAGATTTCCGTGTCGTCTCAACCTTGGACGATACGTATACGAATGGAATCTTCAAACTGGCGGTAGACTTAAAGAATCATACCCAAGAAACGAAAAATTTAAATGTCGGATATGAGCTTTTGGACGCAAAAGGTAATCTTGTGGCCTCCGAGGCTAATGATATATGGGTAAGTCCCGCAAGTCCTCAAACAGCATCTTTCGAGTATGATTTAAAGAACGTAGCCCCTTGGAGCGCCGAGCATCCGAATCTATACAAATTATTGATGACGATAAAAGAAGAGGGTAAGGTAATCGAGGTAGTTCCATTCAACGTTGGTTTCCGCCGGTTCGAGATGAAGCAAATTGACCAAGTAGCGGAAGACGGAAAACCTTATACGGTCTTATTGTTCAATGGGCAACCGGTTAAGTTCAAGGGTGTCAATATCCATGAGCATAACCCAGAAACCGGACATTACGTTACCGAGGAACTCATGCGTAAGGATTTCGAGCTGATGAAGCAAAACAATATCAACGCTGTCCGCCTATGCCACTATCCGCAAGACCATAAATTCTATGAACTCTGCGACGAATACGGATTGTATGTTTACGATGAGGCGAATATCGAGTCTCACGGTATGTATTACAGCCTGAAAAAAGGCGGCACTTTGGGTAATAATCCGGAATGGCTGATCCCGCATATGGACCGTACGATGAATATGTACGAACGAAACAAGAATTATCCGAGCGTTACTTTCTGGTCACTCGGAAACGAAGCTGGAAACGGATACAACTTCTATCAAACTTATTTATATCTGAAAGACAAGGAAATAAATAGCATGAATCGTCCGGTGAACTACGAACGTGCCCTTTGGGAATGGAATACGGATATGTACGTACCTCAATACCCGAGCGCTGAATGGCTAGAGGAAATCGGGCGTAAGGGTAGTGATCGTCCGGTAGCTCCTTCGGAGTATTCACATGCGATGGGAAACTCTTCCGGTAACTTATGGGATCAATGGAAAGCTATCTATAAATACCCGAACCTGCAAGGCGGATTCATCTGGGACTGGGTGGACCAAGGTATCTTGGAAAAAGATAAGAATGGACGTGAATATTATACCTATGGTGGTGACTATGGAGTAAACGCCCCTAGTGACGGAAACTTCCTTTGCAACGGTATAGTAAACCCGGATCGTACCCCGCATCCCGCTATGGCAGAGGTTAAATACGCCCATCAAAATATCGGGTTTGAGGCGATCGATTTAGCGAACGGTTTATTCCGCGTCACGAACCGTTTTTATTTCACGAACCTAAAGAAATATATGGTCCACTATAGCGTAACAGCCAATAATAAAGTTGTACGCTCCGGTAAAGTCTCTTTGGACATAGAACCCCAAGCTTCTAAGGAATTTACGGTTCCCGTAGGCAACTTAAAGCCACAAGCCGGTACGGAATATTTCGTAAACTTCAACGTAACGACCGTAGAAAAAGAGCCGTTAATCCCTATCGGACACGAAATCGCTTGCGATCAATTCCGCTTACCGATCGAAAGCCCCAAGAAGGCGTTTAAGATCAGCGGCCCTAAATTAACGGTTTCGACAAATGGAGATAACTTATCGGCATCCTCCTCAAAGGTAAACTTCATGTTTAACAAGAAGACAGGAATCGTTACTTCTTATAAAGTGGATGGTACGGAATATTTCAGCGAGGGTTTTGGTATCCAACCGAACTTCTGGCGTGCGCCGACCGATAACGATTACGGAAATGGTATGCCAAAACGCTTACAAGTATGGAAGGAAAGCAGCAAGAACTTCAACGTAACAGACGCTACCGTCACTATGGATGGCAATAACGCCGTGGTTAACGTGAACTATTTATTGCCGGCAGGAAATCTATACATTGTTAATTATACGATCTATCCAAGCGGAGCTGTAAATGTGGCCGCCCGTTTCACATCCACGGATATGGATGCCGCCCAAACCGAGGTATCGGAATCTACTCGCACGGCAACTTTCACTCCGGGACGTGACGCCGCCCGTAAAGAGGCTTCCAAATTGAATGTTCCCCGTATCGGTGTTCGCTTCCGCTTACCGGCAAGCATGAATCAAGTGGAATATTTCGGACGAGGACCTGCTGAGAACTACTTGGATAGAAACGCCGGTAGTATGGTCGGCTTATATAAATCTACAGCCGAGGAATTATATTTCCCATATGTACGCCCGCAGGAAAACGGTCATCATACCGACACTCGTTGGGTATCACTTAGTACCGGCAAGAAAGGCTTGTTGATCCAAGCGGATAATACGATTGGATTTAACGCTTTGCGTAATTCCATAGAGGATTTCGATGACGAGGAAGCGACTGGCCTATCCCGTCAATGGAGTAATTTCACACCAGAGCAAGTAGCGAATCATGATGAAGCCGCAGCAAAGAACGTATTACGTCGCCAGCATCATATCAACGATATCACGCCTCGCGACTTCGTTGAGGTTTGCGTCGACTTGAAACAACAAGGTGTAGCAGGTTATGATAGCTGGGGTTCACGTCCGGAACCAGCTTATACATTACCCGCAAACCGGGAATACAACTGGGGCTTTACCCTTATTCCGCTTAAATAAAGAAAAGTCATAACTTATCCATAAAAAAGGGAGTGTATTAGGCTTAATCCAATACACTCCCTTTGTTTATACTACTGCAACGGCTTTGCAGTAACGTATCCTTATTTAATCACTTCCTTCAAGGTATTCTGTAAGTCTTCTCCAGTGATATTCTTGGCGATGATCACCCCATTCGGATCCAATAACACATTTGCCGGAATACCCCGTACCCCATAAAGAGCAGGGATCTCAGAATCCCAATATTTCAAGTCGGAAACGTGAGTCCAAGTCAGATGATCGTCTGCGATCGCTTTCTGCCATTTAGCCTTATCCTTGTCCAAGGATATACCTACGATCGTAAAGTTCTTATCCTTATATTGCTGGAAGGCATTTACCACGTTAGGGTTTTCCTTGCGACACGGGGGACACCAAGAGGCCCAAAAATCCAATAACACATATTTTCCCCTAAAGTCCGACAATGACACAGAAACTCCTGCAGTATCCGGCAAGGAAAACTCCGGAGCGACTTGTCCGATCTGTACGTGTTCTAATTGCTTGATAATACCGTCCAAGTCCTTCACATAAGGACTATTCGCCAATGCCGGGGAAATCTTCGCACGAGTCGCCTTCAAATCATCCAAAGATAATTGGTAGGTAAAATAACGATATAGATAGAACGCCGCCGCCGGAGAATCCGGACATTTCGAGATCAAACTGTCAATATCATACCCTTCCTCAAATACCTTCTCCGCATTTTCTTGAAAGATATCATTCACCGGCGAGTTCCGTACGGTGATGGTCTCCCCGTCATTCCCGATCTTGACATTCATATCCGTATTCTCCAAGAAGAGCTGAACCGGATAGTTCATATTCTCGGTTGCCAAACCAAAAAGTAAAGGCTGATCTACCTCACCCTTAAAGGTGAATTTCCCGTCTTTTACCTCTGCCGTATCCACGTCAAAGAACATTTTATTACGGAATGACTTCAAATAAATTTTACCGTCGGGCATATTCTCTACCTCGCCATTGATAACATATCCTTTTGGAACTTCTTGGCAACCAACCACCAAAAGGCCGGCAAGCGCCATCATACAAAATTGCTTCATTTCTCTATTCTATTTATTGATTACTTAAACTCTGGGTGATGATAACGTCCCTTTTTCAACGAGATCGTCCCATATTCTATCGCACGCACCGGACAACGATGAATACAGGCAACGCACTGAACGCAAGTATCAGCCCATTCCGGTTTTCCGTCACCCGACAGGGAAATCGTACCGGTCGGACAGACCTTCGCACAGATACCGCAAGAGATACAGGTATCCGTAGCATAAAATCGGTTGCTGCCTATCGCGAAGTGAGTAAATAACGGATAGACCATATAGCTCTTCAAAAGAGGGGCACTTCCCGCACAATACAAAGAGGGATTTTTCTTCTGCCGGATCGCCTCTACGATCTCGTCTACACGTTCCGGTGCTTTTTTCAGTTTTTCAGTCTCTACCTCCTTACTATCCACGTCGAAGCCGGGCATTAAGATATAATTATTCGGCATTTGTATAGAGAATCCTCCAGTTAGTGTAATTCCCCGTCTCGCCAAGGTATTCCTCATGATCCGATCCGTATATCCACAATCATCACCACAAGTACAGACGAAATAAACCTCTTGCCCTTTATAGCCAGATAGGATCAATCGGGAAATAAAACGGGACACCAATACAGCCGGCCCCCAAGAATGGACAGGAAACACAAAAAACACTTTCTCCCTCTCCCTCAATGGATAAACATTCTCATCCTTACCCTCATTCAACGCATCGGCAATGGAAACCAACGGCTCATCGAAAGCCGTTCCTAACGCTTCCGCAACCCAACGGGAGTTTCCTGTCCCTGTAAAGTAGAATATCATGCGCTCATTTTTTAGATGCAAAAATACATAATATCCAAATATATACGCTATCTTTGTCTAGTTTAAGAAACCTAAAAAACAAATCTTATGACAACGATGGAATTAAATTTACGGAAAGAATATCTCTATGACTTGATAAAAGGCATGGATGAGGAAAGATTATCGAAAGTGGAGACCTATATAAAACGTCTATGCCTTGCCAAGCAAAAGGAGAGCCTTTATCCTTGGGCACCAGACGAGGCTGAATTAACTTGTAAGATAGCTGAATCTGAAGTAGATTTCAACAATGGGGATTATTGTACGCAAACAGCGCTGAAGAAAAAACTACAAAAAAAGTTGGCTTCATGGTAAAAGAAATCCAATGGTCTAAACATGCAGAAGAATCATTTACTGAAATATCAGATATTCGATACTAGGCAATCACCGGATAAACTGATGGATTTATTCAGATAAAATAACAAGGGATAGAAATGTAAGCGTCTTACAATTTATCCCTTGTTACTTTTCTGAATTATAGCGCAAATCAAATCTCAATATCCCAAATACCCGCCGAACGTTCTAATTCGACCAAGGCTGAGCTGTAATTAAACAGCGTCTCAATATACTGAGCTTGTACTTCATCGTAAGTACGCTGGGCGTCCAAGACTTCCAACAAAGAGACTTCCCCCCTATTATAGCTGTAAATCTTGCCATCCATCACCTCACGGGCTTGCCTTAAAAGCCCATCCTCATAATGATTAACTTGCTCGGCGAAAGATTGATAATTACGATATGCCTGCATCACCTCCGTCTGTACTTGCAAAAGAGCCTGCTTATATTGCGCTTCCGCCTGTTGCTCCCGATAA
The DNA here is from genome assembly GCF_003635405.1 of Parabacteroides sp. AF39-10AC. Lineage (NCBI taxonomy): Bacteria > Pseudomonadati > Bacteroidota > Bacteroidia > Bacteroidales > Tannerellaceae > Parabacteroides > Parabacteroides sp. AF39-10AC. Next base: position 45,252 of record NZ_QTLP01000027.1, read on the forward strand.
CGAGCGGCACGAACCGTTCCCTTATTGAAATTAGAGAATTTCAAAGGAACAGCGATACCTGCCGTCACTCCGGTAAAAGGAGGTGCCGGGGCTTCCTCATTATAAACCCGGGCGTTACGGCTTACGGCGATAGACAAATCCACATCCGTATTCCGCTCCCGGCGAGCTACTTTCAAAGCTCTAGCGGCCACTTCCTTGTTTTTTAAGGTGGCTACCAAATCCGTACGCCCCTCGCTTGCCGCCGTGATTAAGTCGGCAAGGATAAAATCCCGAGGCTCCGTACGTAACTCAGCCTCTGGGTGAAATAAAGTATCCGTACTGAAAGTCCCCGTCAAGAAGTTTAAGTTCGAGAAAGCATTCTTTAATTCCGCTCCGGCTTGCAGCAACTCGTTTCGTAAGACCCCGGCCTCTACCCGGCTCTGCGTAGCATCCACCTCACGGATTTGCCCCAATGAGAAACGGATACTGTCGCTCTCCGCCAATGTCCGGATATTCTCATAGGCATTCTCCTTTACCTTATACAACTCATGTTGCTTCAAGGCTTCCATATAAGCAATCGTAGCGTCTGCCCGGAGATTCCGGAAATAATCAGCCAACAAGGCCTCGGTCAACTCACTCTCGCTACGTGCCAATGAGATATTCGCACCCCGTTTTCCAAAAGAGAAAGTTTTGCTCAGTTCTACTTCAACACCTTCTCCCATTTGCAAGGAATTATTCTCATTATTGAAATAAGACACGGAAAGGTTCGGATCGTTAAACACCTTTGCCGCCGTTACCTCAGCCTTAGCGGCCGGCACATTCAATTTCTCCGACGCATACTCAAGGTTGCCTTCCGCAACCCGCTCCATATATTGCCGATACGTAAGCGGAACCATGGTCTGGGCATTCACGGATAAGCATCCGCAGAGTAACGACAGGATTATATATTTCTTCATATCTTCTAATCTAAACATAGTATATCTTTTTAATCCCACCTCCGGATTAAGCGTGCAGCTCTTTTTCCTCCGATACCGGCGTCAAATCCTTCCCCTCATAATGTTTCTCGATCATATAGTATAAAGCGGGAAGTACATAAAGCGTAATAACCGTAGCAAATAAAAGCCCGTAAACGATTACCGTAGCCAAGGGACGCTGCACGTCCGAACCGATACCTGTACTAACAGAGGCAGGAAGCAATCCCAAGACCGCAACCGTAGCCGTCATCAAGATCGGACGGAAACGGTGCTTAGTTCCCGTTATCACCGCATCTTTCAAATCTCGTTCCCTTGTACGTAAGTTATTGATATGGGAAATCATGATCACGCCATTTTGGATAGCGACACCGACCAAGGCAATAAAACCAACCGCCGAGGAAACATTCAATGTCATTCCCCGCACATTCAACGCCAACATACCACCAAACAAAGCCAAGGGAACGACACTCATCATCAAAGCCGCCTGCCGGAATTTACCGCAAGCCGCAAACAACAGAAGCAGCATCAGTCCCAACGCCAAAGGAACCACAGCCCCCAAACGGGCATACGCACGATGCTGGTTCTCAAACTGTCCGGCCCATTTCAAATGCACGGAATCATGATCGTATTTCACCTCTTTATCAATCAACGCATTCGCCTTATTCAAGAACGCCGTCAAGTCCACGCCACGTAAATTAACCCGTACCGTCAAGTGCCGCTTATTCATCTCACGGGTAATCGTACTGGCACCGGTTGTCATCTTAATCTCCGCTACTTGCGAAAGAGGAATCTTCGTTCCGGAACCGGTAGTCAACAATAGATTACCGATACGTTCGGGAGAATTGCGACTAGCGTCATCGAAACGACAAATCACGTCATAACTTTTACTTCCGACAAATATCTGGGAAATAGAAGCTCCACCGATCGCTAACTCAATCAAATCGGCCACATCCGACACGTTCAAGCCATACTGGGCGATACGGGCACGATCCGCAATAATCTGCAATTGCGGCAACGGAGGCTCTTGATCTACCGCTACGTCGGCAGCACCCGGTATTTCCTTCAACACATTAGCGACTTGATCTGCGATATGGCGACTTTCCGTAATATCATCGCTATAGATCTTCAGCGCCAAATCACTATGAGCCCCGGCGATCTGATCCATCACCATATCGATGATCGGCTGTGAAAAACCGACCGAGTAGCCGGGCATAGTCTCCAACTTAGCTGCCATCTCCTCGATCAAATCCGCTTTCGTCTTACCGAACTCCCATGTACTATAGGGCTTCAATCCCACGCCACACTCCACATGGGAGAGTGAGAACGCTTCCGCCCCCTCATCATCGCGACCTACTTGGGTCATTACATATGAGACTTCCTTAAACTCTTTCAAAGTCTTCCGAAGCTCCGCCCCCATCTCCTTAGATTTCTCAATGGAAATACCCGGAGGAAGCTGTACCTGTATCCAGATCGCCCCCTCATCCAACGGAGGCAAGAAGTCTTTTCCTACGGTATAACTTAAAATCCCCGCTCCCAGCAATATCGCCAGTAACGGTACAATAACCCGTCTTGGCTTCTCCATCAATCGGACAATTTGTGAATGATAAGCCGTGGAAAGTTTCTCCAACCAACGATTATGGTAAATCTTTCCCGGCTTACGATACGCATAAAAGGCCAATCCCGGAATCAAGAACAAGGCCACGCACAAAGCGCCCAGCAAAGCATACCCTACGGTATAAGCCATCGGCGTAAACAATTTTTTCTCAATATGCTCAAAAGCGAACAAAGGAAGATAGGCCGTTATAATAATTAATGTAGAGAAAAAGATCGGGCGAGCCACCTCAGTCGTACGGCGCAAGATCGAATCTTCCGTCAATACCTCATCCGGATGCCGTTCTCTTTTCTTCAAGACCGTCTCCATCATCACGATCGCTCCGTCTACCAAAATACCGAAGTCTATAGCGCCTAAGGATAGTAGGTTCGCAGGAATATTCGTAACATGCATCAAGATAAAGGCAATCAATAGAGACAAGGGAATGGTTAAGGCCACCAACAAAGCGCCACGCCAACTCCCCAAGAATAAGATCAGTACTAAGACAACCAGTACCATCCCCTCGAACAACGTATGCGATACAGTATGCAAGGTCGTATTAACCAAATCCGTACGATCCATAAACGGATGGATACGGGTTCCCTCGGGAAGTGTCTCGTTATTTAGTTCGTCTACCGCCTTATGCACATCATCCAACACCCGGGACGGATTCTCCCCCCTGAGCATTTGCACGATGCCTTCCACGCCATCGGAATAATCACGGGTATCGTCCGTAAAACCTAAAACGCCCTTACGCTCCAAGTTTCCGTATTTCAGTTTACCGATATCATTCAAGTAGACCGGGACACCATTCACGGTCTTGATCACGATATGCCCCAAGTCTTCCAAGTCCTTAACCAGACCGATTCCACGGATCACATAACTCAAATCCCCCCGGCTTAACATACTACCACCGGCGTTCACGTTATTCTTCTCTATCTTTTCCGTAATATCCCCTAAGGTAATGTCATATTGCTCCATCTTATAAGGGTTCACCTCGATCTGATATTGGGTAGTGATACCGCCGTAATTACTTACATCCGCTACACCTGTAACCTGTTTCAGTCTCGGAATAATTACCCATTTATGCAAATCGGTCAACTCCCTCAAGTCTAAACGGTCACTTTCCACCACATAACGAAAGATCTCTCCCGTCGGCGAAGTCAAAGGATTTAAGCCGGGAACCGCATTATAAGGAAGCTCCACGTCTACCAACCGCTCTTGTACACGTTGCCGGGCCCAATAATCCTCAATACCATCATCAAAAACCAATACGACCGTAGATAAACCAAACGTATTCTTGCTACGCATTACGTTTAGTCCCGGCAGACCATTCATAGCCCGCTCGATCGGAATACTGATTTGTTGCTCGATCTCCTCGGCGGCCAATCCGGGAACCTGCGTCACGACTTGCACGGTGGTATCGGCGATATCCGGATAAGCATCTATCGCCAACCGCGTCCAAGAATAATAACCAACGATCGCTAAGAACAGAAATAACACGAACATCAGTCCTCGCCGATGTATCGCCAAGTAAATAATCCTTTTCATAATCCGTTAGCGTGCGTCAAGTAAATAAAACGCTCCCGTAGCTACGATCTCGTCACCTACGTTCAAGCCGGATAAAACCACCGTCTTGCCATCTTCAGTAAGGCCGGTCTCGATCTTTTGTTTCCGGTAATCGTTATTCCCCAATTCCACCAATACGTACATATTCTCCTCTTCCTGCAAGATAGCGGAAGTAGGTATACGAATCACCTCCGCCTCACGGTCGCTCAACTTGACCGTGCCGTACATCTCCGGTTTCATCAAACGGGTACTGTTATCGCACTCGATCAAGACCTCCACCGAACGGGTATCGGGGTCCAGCATCTCGCTGATATGATAAATCTTTCCCGATATCGGTTTATCCGGCATGGCTACCAACCGAATTTCCACCTCATCCAAAGCCTGTATTAAACTCAAATCCTTCTCTTTTACATGGGCGACCACCCATACCTTGCTCAAATCGGCGATGACAGCTACAGGCTCGGCGTCCTCTTTCATATATTGCCCGATTACGATCCGATCTTTCACGACCTCACCGGCTATAGGCGAGCGAACGATCAATGGTTGCCCCAAAGCCATTTCATCCGGATTAATCTGAAAGACTTTCAATGCGGCGACCATATTCTCATAGTCTTTTTTCTTTAACTCGTAATTCACCTCGGCCTCTTCCAATTCCTTTTGGACACCAACCTTGTTTTTCATCAAGTCTTTCTCCCGATTCAAGCTTTTCAAGGCCAGTTCCATCTCTTGGCGAGCTTGGTAATAAGATTTCCCCGCCTCATAAACAGCGGGAGCGCTAATCTCGAAGATCGGACTACCCGGGACCACTTTTTGCCCTAAGCGAACGAACGATTTCGTAATTCGCCCGCTTACCGGTGAAGCCACCTCTGCGTAATTAGAAGGAATCGCCTGTACGACCCCCGAGGTGGTAAACTCCATACGGTAAGGTTCCCGTTTAACCGTTTCCTTTGTCAACTTGGATAAAACAGGGGATTCGGAACCGATATGTATAATATCTCCTTTGAGTGTTACGGCATGCGCAGACTCATCCTCTTGCTTTTGGGTATGGCAAGAGCATAATACTATTGCTGGAAGCAATAGTAAAAATATAGATTTCATATAAGATGCGTAAAATGTTTAGTATAAAAAGTGATTCTAATGCTTGATTCAAATTACTATACCAAACGAGGGAGGCGCACGGGATTCGCTACGCCGCACAAGACGCAAGACAACCTCTTTCTTTAGAAAGACGAGCACTACCATCAAAAGCGCCCAAGCCATAACCAAAGGTAAGTACGGAATTAACTCCATACACAATTCGGTCAGCTCTTCAATCGTATTAAACGCTACCGTACTATGCTCATGATGAGGCAAGCCGTCGGCTCCCGGCAGATAGGGATGAGAGTGAGTGATACTATAGTTTAGGAAATGATGCGTATGGGTAAAGGCCGTGCCACCCACGTAGTAACTCATAAAGAGTACTATCAAGAGGGGTCTTAACCACTTCAAGCTACGCATTGTTTTCATTCGCCATCTGTTTACTCCGCAAAGTTATAAAAGAAACTGCCATTTCATTTGCAATAAGTCAAAATTTATTCCTTTATTTGCATACACTGAATAATAAACAGTCATATCAATGAAATAAACACTACTTTATGAGAAAAATCTTACTTGTTTGTGCAGCATTAGCCTGCATGACAGTCTCCCCTGTACCAGCTCAGGACGCTGCCGTAAAAAAAATCATCGAGATGGGTCAGAACGATAATCAAGTGATGCATCAGCTGGATATCCTTACGAACCGCTTTGGCGGACGTTTAATAGGTTCCGACGCTTATGAGAATGCCGCCGAGTGGATGGTGCGTGAGTTTAAGAGTTGGGGACTCGATGTCCAATTAGAAGAGGCCGGTACCGTCCCTGTCGGCTTTAATCGAGGACCTTGGTTCGGACGCTTGTTGAGCGACAACGGAATGATCCTGCATTTCGCCACCCCTTCCTACACTTCCGGAACGAAAGGCGTGCAACGTGGGCATGCGGTGATGGAGCCTCGTAACGACGAGGAGTTCCAGCAAATCAAAGGAAGATTGAATGGTGCTTGGGTTCTTATTTCAGGGAAAAATGTAGGTTGGCCTATCGACCGCTCCGCCTCGGGAGATTCCATCCGTGCGGAGATCAAGAAAGAGAACAACGAGATCATGAAGAAAAACAATGATCTAAGACGCCGCAACTGGGAAAACGGGGAGAAAAACGAGATGTTGCCTTATAAAGAATTCCCCGGATTATATTATAAGGAAATGTGCGAGGCCGGAGCTTTAGGTTTTATCCAATCCTCCACCGTACCTATCCGTGCGTTATACGACCGGAAAATGATGAACGACCCGAATACGAACTTCGACAATCTGCCGGAACTTCCGGATATCAAATTAGACGAGCATCAATTCGCGATCATCGAACAAATGGTGAAAGAGAGACGTACATTCGAACTAGAGTTCGATATTCGTAATCATTTTAAATTAGGCCCGGTTAAATACCATAATGTCGTAGCGTCTATCAAAGGCAGCAAATACCCGGACGAATATGTTATTATCAGCGGTCACTTAGATGCTTTCGACGTGGCTACCGGAGGCATCGATTGCGGTACTGGAATCGGACCGATGATGGAAGCCGCTCGCATGATCGCCAAATCCGGAGCCAAGCCTAAGCGCACGATCGTATTTATCGGATTCGCCGGTGAGGAATTTGGCTTATTAGGAGCGCAAGCTTGGGTGAAAGCGCATAAGGATAAATTACCGAAAATCGCTAATTTGTTCAACCGTGACGGTGGCCCGGAACCTCCTGTCGGTATCTCCGTCCCTCAAGCCATGTATGATGATTTCGTGAAGATCAGCGAACCCATCCAAAAAATCCGTCCGGACTATCCTTTCGAGGTAAAAGTTCGTGAACCTCGTAAACGCCCGACACGCATGGGGGGAACAGACGCATCAGTTTTCGCCATCGAAGGTGTCCCCACATTAGGTTTCACCACAGAGGATTTCAAAGGATATGATTTTGATTACGGCGAAATCTGGCATACGGAACGGGATTTATACACAAAGAACATCCCCGAATACCAAGAACATACGGCTACGGTTACCGCTATCATAGCCCTCGGTGTAGCGAATCTGGATAAGCAATTATCAAGAGAAGGTTTATATACCGAAGAGTAGGTCAGCACGATCGCTATTATAAGGAGCTTACAATAGGCATTGTAAACTCCTTATGATGGGCATCATAAAAGACTTACAATGCCCATTATAAGAAATAGAAAAAGGATATGCCCTAATAGACATATCCTTTTCTCATTCTAGGGTGAAAGATGGGGCTCGAACCCACGACCCTCGGAACCACAATCCGATGCTCTAACCAACTGAGCTACTCTCACCATATAAAAAAACCTTTCATTCTTCACAGACGCCTTGGTTCATAAAACCTTGTTTTATTCATAACAAGATTTTTATCTAAAAAACCACAATGGGTGAAAGATGGGGCTCGAACCCACGACCCTCGGAACCACAATCCGATGCTCTAACCAACTGAGCTACTCTCACCATATCCGCCTTTCAAAGGATTCCCCCTTTAAGACGGCGCAAAGATAGGTATAAATTCTGATTACACAAACCTTTTGCGAACTTTTTTATCCATCCACTTACTTATAGATCGCTTTCTTTCCCGCTAACAATGTGTTACGCATCAAAGAAATGATTGTCATAGGCCCTACGCCACCCGGAACCGGAGTGATATAGGAACATTTAGGAGCGACCTCGTTAAACAAGACATCTCCCGTTAACTTAAATCCGCTCTTGGTTACGCTGCTTGGCATACGGGTTGTTCCCACGTCAACGATCACGGCGCCTTCCTTCACCATATCCCCTTTCAAGAATTCAGGAACACCTAAAGCCACGATAATAATATCAGCAGACAAGCACATCTCCTTCAAGTTCTTAGAACGGCTATGGCATACGGTCACCGTACAATCGCCCGGATAAGATTTCTGCATCATCAAGGTAGCCATCGGCTTGCCGACAATATTGCTGCGTCCCAAAACCACGCAATGCTTTCCTTGCGTCTCGATATGATAACGCTTCAATAATTCCAAGATACCGGCAGGCGTAGCCGATACGAAACAAGGCAAACCGATAGACATACGTCCCACGTTAATCGGATGGAAACCGTCCACGTCTTTACGATAATCGATCGCCTCAATCACCTTCTGCTCGGATATATGTTTCGGAAGCGGAAGCTGTACGATAAAGCCATCCACATCCGGATCATTATTTAACTCATCGACCTTACGAAGCAATTCTTCCTCCGTAACATCCTCCTCAAAGCGAATTAAGGTAGACTTAAAACCAATCTCCTGACAAGTCTTGACTTTACTAGCCACATAAGTCTCGCTACCACCGTCATGGCCCACCAAAATAGCAGCCAAGTGAGGGATCTTACCTCCGGCAGCCTTGATCTGGGCTACCTCCTCAGCCATCTCCTTCTTCATCTGAGCGGAAACGGCCTTACCATCCAGCAATTGATAATGTTGTTCTTCCATATTATTGATTGTCTCCTGTTAATTAACGTCTGAACGAGGGCTTCATCGAAGGTAGCTTCATCTTCCCCGACTTCGCGGAAGTAAGCATACGCATCATCTTACGGGTCTCATCAAATTGCTTGATCAGCTTGTTCACCTCCTGGATGCTCGTACCGCTACCTTTAGCGATACGCTGACGGCGTGAGCCATTCAAGATAGCCGGGTTACTGCGCTCATCCGGGGTCATCGAATAAATGATAGCCTCGATACTCTTGAACGCATTATCATCGATATCCACATCTTTCAATGCCTTTCCTACACCCGGGATCATGGATGCCAACTCTTTCAAGTTACCCATCTTCTTGATCTGTTGGATCTGGGAGATAAAGTCGTTAAAATCGAACTGGTTCTTAGCGATCTTCTTCTGCAAACGTTTCGCTTCTTCCTCGTCATATTGCTCTTGCGCACGTTCCACCAAAGACACGATATCACCCATGCCTAAGATTCGATCCGCCATACGTTCAGGGTGGAAAATATCCAAGGCATCCATCTTCTCGCCCGTACCGACAAACTTAATCGGCTTATCAACAACCGTACGGATCGACAAAGCGGCACCACCACGGGTATCACCATCCAACTTCGTAAGTACGACGCCGTCGAAGTTCAGCCGCTCATTAAATTCCCTCGCGGTATTCACGGCATCCTGACCCGTCATGGCATCTACCACGAACAAGGTCTCATCCGGCTGGATAGCGCTCTTGATAGCGGCGATCTCGTTCATCATCTGCTCATCGATAGCCAAACGGCCGGCGGTATCCACGATCACGACGTCATTGCCTTTAGCCCGTGCCTCGCAGATAGCGTTCATAGCGATCTCCACCGGATTCTTATTCTCCAATTCCATGTATACCGGAACACCTACCTGCTCTCCGACTACACGCAACTGCTCGATAGCTGCCGGACGATACACGTCGCAAGCGGCTAATAATGGTTTCTTATTTTTCTTGGTCTTTAATAAAGACGCTAGTTTACCAGTGAAAGTAGTCTTACCCGAACCTTGCAAACCGGACATCAATATAATGGCGGGATTTCCCTGCAAATTCACGTCGACTGCCGTACCTCCCATCAAGCTGGCCAACTCATCGTGAACAATCTTAACCATCAACTGACTAGGCTTAACCGATGTAAGCACGTTCTGTCCTAAAGCCTTCTCTTTTACCGTATCCGTAAAACTCTTGGCAACCTTATAATTGACGTCGGCATCCAACAACGCTTTACGCACATCCTTCAATGTTTCCGCCACATTGATCTCGGTAATCTTGCCTTCGCCCTTCAACAGTTTAAACGATCTGTCTAACCTTTCGCTTAAGTTCTCAAACATAATTCGTATGTGTATTTATATTATTTTCTACTGGATTAAGGGACAAAGGTACGAAAAAGAGATGAGTATGCGATGAAAGCGATCTCGAAATTCTTCACTTCTCAACGTTTTAGTATACGGATCGAATTAAGAACCGCCAGCAAAGATACGCCTACATCCGCGAAAACAGCTTCCCAAAGCGTGGCAAAACCGAAGGCTCCCGCCACAAGGACTATCACCTTCACGCCAATAGATCCCACGATATTCTGACGGACGATATTCCGGGTAGCACGTCCGATAGAAATAGCTTCCGCTACTTTAGAGGGCTGGTCCGTTTGGATAACCACGTCCGCGCTCTCGATGGCCGCATCCGATCCCAATCCACCCATCGCAATACCGACATCACTTAAAGCCAGTACCGGCGCATCGTTCATCCCATCGCCCACAAAGGCAACCGACTTATCCGGCTCCGCCGTTAATCGCTCTATATAAGCGGCTTTATCCTCCGGCAGCAGATTACCATACGCTTTATCGACACCCAAACGCTCAGCGAATTGATTCACGATCTCTTGCTTATCCCCGGACAACAAGCAAATATCTTTAACATCCAGATCCTTTAACCGACGAATCGCATCCACGGCATCCTTCTTCAAGGTATCCGAAAGGAGAAGATGCCCCGCATATTTCCCATCGATCGCACAAACCACCACGGTAGAAACACTATCGGATAATTCCTTCGGGACAGGAATATCACGTTCGGCCAATAAACGAATATTACCGACAAGCACCTGCCGACCGTTCACGATAGCCTCGACACCATGCCCTGCCAATTCCCGCATGTCAGTGATTTCCATCGGCACGCTATCTTGTTTTTCCGCATAGCGAACTACAGCCTGCGCTACCGGATGGGTACTTTTCCGCTCTACTGATAACAAAACACTCAAAAGATCAGAAGCCGGGATACCCGTGCTTTCCACCGTTGTGACCTCAAAACGCCCGGTAGTCAATGTACCGGTCTTATCGAACGCTACCGTATTTACCCGTGTGATCGCATCTAAATAATTACCACCCTTAAATAATATCCCGGCACGAGAAGCGGCGCCTATACCACCGAAATATCCGAGCGGAACACTTATAACCAAGGCACAAGGACAAGAAATAACCAAGAAAACCAATCCCCTATATAACCAATCCGAGAAAACATACTGGAAAGAAGGCGTCACCATCCCTACCAAAGCAGGAACCGACACGATTAGAAACGACAGAAGAATCACGATTGGGGTATAAATCCGTGCGAAACGCCGAATAAACAATTCCGCCGGCGCTTTCCGCTCCGAGGCATCTTTCACCAAAGCCAAAATACGGGCCAAGGCACTTTGCTCGTACGGCCGATTCACTTGTATACGTACCGCCTGCCCCTGCACGATCATTCCGGCAAGCACCTCCTCACCCTCACGGATAGAACGAGGCATACTTTCCCCGGTTAATGCCGAGGTATCGAACTGTACCTCGGCTTCCAATAAAACGCCATCCAAAGGCACACGTCCGCCGGGCTTCACCTCGATCCGCTCGCCTACTTTCACATCCTTCGGAGATACATTCATATATGTACCCGTTCGCCATACATCCGTTCGTTCCGGCCGGACATCTAATAAGTCACTGATATTCTTCGAGGCTTTATTCACGGCTAGAAGTTGCAACCTCTCTCCTACCGTATAGAAAAGCATCACGGCTACGGCCTCGGGATACTCCCCTATACAAAACGCCCCGATCGAGGCGATCGCCATTAACGAGAACTCACTAAAAAAGTCTTTCCGCAAAGCCGCTTCCCAAGCTTCTCGCATAACAGGAAGTCCTACCGGCAAAAAAGCGACCAGAAACCAAATGGCCTCTATCCAAGACTCAGCAAACCAACTTATCCCCGAGTACTTCCCGATAAGTCCTATCACCAACAAAACGAAAGAAACCGTCGGCATCCATAAACCGGAACTTCCGTGCGAATGGCAATGTTCGCATCCACATGTTGTACTCATAATCTTATCTATTTTAATTATTTACTTCTTGATTACGGTACAAAGGTAAGAGAAGGGAGTTGCAACTTGATTGCAAATTATCAGGGTTTCTGAAAACGTCGCTTATTACACAATGGGCAAACACCCTTTACCGTATAATTAATGGTATCCATTATATATCCTTCCGGCAATTGAGCGACCGGGATCTTGATATTATTTAAACAAGAGGTTTTACGGCATACCTCGCAGAAAAAATGAATATGCCTATCACCCACTGGGCATGTCTCCGAACGGCTCTGGCATATCTCATATTTTATAGAGCCACTACCATCTTCGAAAGAATGGATCGCATGATGTTCCAATAACAAGGCCAATGAACGGGAAATGGTCGATTTATCCAACGTCTCCAACTCCGCCTCCAATTCGAACAGGGAAGCCGGGCTGGTTCGTTCTGATAATTTTTGCAAGACAAGGATCCGTGCGGCAGTAGGCCGTACTCCTTTTCCTACCAACATATCTTCACATTGCTTCGTGGACATGAGTTACCTTTCTTATTTGATTACAATACAAAAATACGAACAATTTCCCAATATTCACAGTTCAAAAAAACACGTACATGTTTTTCAGAATTCACGTACGTGTTTTCGAAAAAAGACGTACGTGTTTTTTCCCCTCATATACTTATATTCTTTTATTTTGCCAAGAGGCTTTCTTTAAATAGATTACGCTAGCGACGAGCAATCCACTATAGTAAATAGCCTCTGTCAAGAAGCATACGGCTACCGGCAAACGCAAACGCATCCCTGCGACATATACAAAAAGCACATACAGAATCAATACCGCCGCTTCCATAAAAAGCGCAGAACGTGTATTTCCCGTACCCGACACCCCGTTGAACGCCACATTAGCTACCGATCCGATCAATAAAGAACCGACAATCACGTAGACGGATGGAACCGAGGCCGCCACTAATGAAGCGTCATTCGTATAAACAGACACGACCCATCCCGGCATCAAACTGACAATAGCGGCAAACACGACCATAATGCCCAACGATAACTTACAGATCTTCCAGATAGTCGGTATAACTTGATTGATCGCTCCCGCCCCGATACTATTACTCACGAACGTGTTTGTCGTGGTCGCCAAGGAATTAACGGGAATCAACATCACGACGTAAATACTACGTACGATATTCGCCACCGCCAACTCCCGTTGCCCCAAATGCTCCACAGCGATAAAGAACATAAACCAAGTAGCGATAGACAAGAAATATTGCAGCATCGTGAACACGGAAATATCCAGCACCCGTTTCAACAAGCCAAAATCGAAAGAACGAATCTGGTTAAGCGCATATTTACGTATATCTACGGTAAGTCTCGTGTAAACCACGAAAAAGAGAATCGATACCGCCTCGGCTATGACGGAAGCGATAGCCGCCCCTTGAATACCCATCTTTGGAAATCCGGCATGTCCGAAAATCAAAAGATAATCCAGTAAGACATTCGTCATTGCCATCAAGACAGCGTTCAATGTCAACACCTTTGTACGGGTAATACCTATAAAAAGAGCCCGGAACATCACGTTCACGAAAGAGAAGAAGAAGCCAAACACACGCCAATCCAAAAATTCCTCCGTGGCATTCAAGATAGCGTCCGAAGAAATCAATACACGCATCACGTCTCCCGCGAAAAAACGAGAAAACAAGAACAATATAGCAGCCAGCGACAATAGGAAGAAAACGCCTTGTATCATGACAGGCCCTATCTGGTCATAACGTCCCTCTCCGTTTCTACGGCCAATCACGATTTGAGATCCCGTACTAAAACCAAAGGCGATCGTAAAAGCGCAGATATAATAAAGTCCTCCCATAGCGGAAGCCCCCAACTCGACTTCACCAACCCTACCTAGAAAAGCCGTATCAGTCACGTTTATCACGTTTTGCGCCAACAAGCTCAAAAAGATCGGGTAGCTAACATTCCATATATTCCTGTTCGTGTACATAACTCGCTTATTACTTAAATTTATGAAGATAAAAAAAGCCCGCCGCATCCCGACGAGCTTTTCTTATGATTAGAGATCTCTACAAAGCCTAGCGTCTGCTATATCAACTTATTTGTCGCCGTATCGGGAAATACCACGGAAGGCTTGAATGTTTTCGCCTCCTCGAAATCCATCATGGCATACGACATAACGATTATAATATCTCCGGGTTGAGCCTTACGGGCAGCCGCTCCGTTCAAGCAAACCACTCCCGAGCCACGTTCGCCCTTGATAATATACGTCTCAAAACGTTCTCCGTTATTATTATTCACGATCGAGACCTTCTCGTTCGCGATCAAATTAGCGGCGTCCAACAAATCCTCGTCGATAGTGATGCTACCGATATAGTTTAAGTTAGCTTCCGTTACCGTTACCCGGTGAATTTTTGACTTTACTACCTCTATAAACATGTATGACTTATAATTAGTATTTGATATTGTCGATCAAACGTACCTCTCCGCAATATACCGTGATGCAACCTACCGGATAATCGGTATCCGACCAGTTCTTGATAGACTCTAACGTATTGCCATCTACGATCTCGTAATACTCAACTTCCATGACAGGATCGCTATTAATCGTATTGACAACATAGTCAATCACTTCTTGTACGCTTTTTCCGGGCACAAAGGTAGTACTTTCTTTTAACGTACGAGCAATTAACGGAGCTTTTTGACGTTGTTCCGGTGTCAAACGGGTATTCCGGCTACTCAAGGCCAAGCCATCGCCCTCACGAACGATCGGACAAGCATTGATCGTTACAGGGATATTCAATTGTTTCACCATCGCCCGGATCACAGCGATCTGCTGGAAATCCTTTTCTCCGAAATAAGCGTTATCCGGCTCCACGATATAGAACAATTTACTTACCACCTGCGCTACACCGTTAAAATGCCCCGGACGCTTAGCGCCTTCCATTACCTCAGATACCGTTCCCAAATCAAACGTACGGGTATCTGGCTCCGGATACATCTCTTCTACAGAGGGAGCGAATACATAGTCACAGCCGGCAGATTCTAATAACACACAATCAGCCTCCAACGTACGGGGATACGTTTCCAAGTCGTGTTTGTCATTAAATTGGGTTGGATTTACAAAAACACTGACTACACATACATCATTGTTTTTCACGCAATGTTGTACCAAGCTAAGATGTCCATTATGCAGTGCTCCCATGGTAGGAACAAAGCCAATTTTCTTATTATCCTGCTTTGCCTCAGCAAGATAAGCCTTCAAATCTTTAATACTATTTACTATTTTCATCAGATAGATGCTTAATTGACGGTGCAAAGCAACTAAATAATTACCGTAAATAAAAGATTTTTCGTATCTTTGTAGCGTCTTTATAAAACTAGTTTACAGAATGGATGCAAAAAAAATCTTGTTTATAGCCCAAGAAATCACTCCCTACCTTCCCGAATCCGAGATCGCGACAATATGTAGAAATTTGCCGCAAGGAATTCAGGAGCGTGGTCGCGAAATCAGGACATTCATGCCAAAATTCGGAAATATCAACGAGCGCCGCAATCAGTTGCACGAGGTTATCCGTCTGTCTGGTATGAATCTTATTATTGACGACACGGACCATCCTCTGATCATTAAGGTAGCATCCATTCAATCGGCCCGGATGCAGGTTTACTTTATTGACAACGAGGATTTCTTCCAACGGAAATCCACGGTCAGCGATGAGAATGGAAATGAGTATGAAGATAATGACGATCGTTCGATCTTCTATGTACGCGGAGTATTGGAAACCGTAAAAAAATTGCGTTGGATTCCTGATGTAATCCATTGCCATGGCTGGATGTCAGCGTTAACGGCTCTTTACATCAAGAGAATGTATGCCGATGACCCGTGCCTGCGTAACGCGAAAATCGTTTATTCGATCTACAACGATGACTTCAAGAACCCGCTAAACAAAGATTTCGCGACAAAACTGAAGGCGGACGGAGCCAAAGAAGCTGACTTGAAGTTAATCAAGGCAGATACAAGTTTTGTGGCCTTAACCAAATTAGCGATTGATTTCGCTGATGGTGTAATCCAAGGTAGCGAGACGATCAATCAAGAAGTCCTTGATTATATCTCTGCCAAGAAAGATACTCCTTTCCTTCCCTATCAGTCACCGGAAACTTATATGGACGAGTTCAATAAGTTCTACGACGTGGTATTGGATTCTAACACGAAATAATAAATGTAGTAATGAAAATCAAGCTTTTAATACTTGGACTTGGCCTTGGTGCTAGCATTTTGGCCGGGTGTAATGATGATTTTAGTTCGATAGGAACAAGTATTCAGCCAGGCGACGATACAATTGCGGTATATATGGACACGTTCCAGATACAAGCCACTACGGTGCAATTAGATTCTATTTACGCAAGGTCTACTAGCGCCCAGTTGGGTGAACTCTACGATCCGCTGTATGGTAACCTTGTATCGGATTATATGTGCCAATTCTATTGTCCGAGTGATTTTCAATTTGCGCATACACCTTATGAGGGAAAAATTGATTCGGTGGAATTCAATATATATTATAATGGTTCCAATAGAAACGGTGTATGGGTAGGAGACTCCTTGGCGCCTATGCGTGCGGAGATCTTTAAAATTACAAGTCCATTACAAAAGAATTTTTATACAAATATTGACCCTAAGCAATATTGCAATATGCAAGAGTCAATGGGTGCTCAAGCTTATACTGCTTATAACACAAGTATATCCGACTCCCTTAGAAACTCTGATGGTTACAGCCCTCATGTAAGCATTAAAATGCCTACTGAGTTCGGACAAAAATTTTATGATGAAACGATTAATAATCCGGGTACATTCAAGAATCAAGAAACTTTCAATGAGTTTTTCCCGGGGCTTTATGTAACAACTACCTTCGGTAGTGGTAATATATTGTCCGTGGCTAGCTCTGTCCTTAAGATATATTATAATTATGCGGTTAAAAGCACAGCAGGAAAAGACTCTTTAATAACCACGTGGGAAGCTTTCTCCGTCACTAAAGAGATCATTCAGCTAAGTCGTTTCAAAAATACGGATATGAGTCAATTGCTACAACCGAACGACAGCTATGCATTCTTTAAGACTCCTGCCGGCGTTTGTACACGCATTGTTCTTCCGACAAAGGAAATCACTCCGATCATGAAAGAGCGTATCGTGAATAATTTACCACTAGAGTTAAAAGCGATGCCGCAAGAAGATTGGCAATATGCATTGGCTCCTCCTCCTTATCTATTAATATTGCCAGAGGATTCGGTAAAAAGTTTCTTTGAGGGTAGTCAGATTGACAATAATGTAACCTCGTTTCTATCCAATGCTTACGATGCGACTACTCGTACGTACTCATTCCCGAATCTTGCCAATTTATTAAAATATCAGATGGAGAATAATCCGGACAAAGATTTGAGCCTACTTCTTATCCCTGTTCAACGAACAACTACCACAAACAACAGTTACGGTCAAAGTACAGTTGTTACAACAGCCATCACGAATTATCTAGCTCCTTCAGGAGTAAAGATACGAAAGGATGAAGAGGTGATGAAAATTGGTATTACATCATGTAAATATGTCAGATAGCAAAGAATCTATATAATAAAAAAGCGAGATGAAAAACATCTCGCTTTTTTTATATCCGTATCTCTAAGGCAAAAAATAACGGGTCCCTAAAAGGACCCGTCACTCTCCAAAAATAGTCTAGTCAAATCAATTAACGACTTATTTCTTCGCCGCCTTCTTTTTTAATTTATCTAATTCTTTCTGTAGACTCTCGATTTCCTCTCCTTGATTCTTAATCGTAGAAAGCAATGAATTCAATTCCTCATTCTCTATGTTTTCCGGGAATTCCGCATTCACACGAACAATGAAATCGGAAAGAACATTCATATAGTTATTAAATGCGTCATACGGATTATCGTAAGGGCTAAAGCCTCCCTGTCCCATATGCTTTGTACTCATATAATAGAAATGGTCACTGCTCTGCAGATAGTACCAGTCCTGACGGATACGACGAGTCTGAGACAAACGAACACGTTCACCGATCTCGTTAATCTTACGGAACGCTTCCTGCTGCAATACATTTCCTAACCAAGAACTACAATCTCTCTCTTCATCTACCCAAGAGATCGGATAAGGAACGGAGATAGAGTCTACCGGCTTGATCAATGTAAATACTTCCGATGGAGTAGAGAAACTAATACCCTTATCCGCAGCAAAACGAGGCAAAGCCTTGAAGAACTCAAAAATACCGGTTGAAGCTGGATGCAAAGATCCCAGCACCTCATAATTCATAAACAAATTAATGATTTGCTCAGAATCCGGAGTAGCAGCAATCCATGACATATACTTATCGGCTGTCAAAGGATACTCATTCCAACTATAATCACTGAAACGGTTCGATAAATCCTCGCTGAAACGGTCATTCTTCAATAATAAACTCAACTTCGGAGCTACGCAAGAAGAATACATATAGTTCGGACTCTTCCAACCTAAGATATGCTTAGCACCCTCCGTCAACATTCCTTTATAGCCCATCTCAGAAACCATAGCGGAAATATCATCCGAGTAAATCAACTCCGTATTACGGAACACTTTCGGTTTAACCCCGAATAAAGTCTTGATCTTATCTTCTTGTTTCTTTACTTGATGCTTGAACTCCTCCGGATCTCCCAAGGAAGAAAGAGAATGAGCATAAGTCTCAGACAAGAATTCCACATTCCCCGTAGCCGCCAATTCCTTAAAGCTATCGATCACTTCCGGAGTATAAATCTCCATCTGCTCCAACGCTACGCCGGAAATAGAGAACGCTACCTTAAACTTACCACCACTGGTCTTAATCATCTCCAAAATAGTCCGGTTAGCCGGCAAGTAACATTGTTCAGCTATACGATGGATAATCTCCTCATTCTGGAAATCATCGTAATAGTAATGGTCGTTACCTATATCGAAGAAGCGATATCTTTTTAAACGGAACGGCTGATGTATTTGAAAATAAAAGCAGATCGTTTTCATAATATTGTTTGTTTTATTTTTGTCTTGTCGTTAATTTATTTGTTACCTATCACATTGTCGTAAATACGACGAACCTTTTGTCCGGCATACTCCCATTTGATATTATCCACCTCTTTCTTACCTTCCACTTTCAAGAACTCATGCATGGCAGGATAAGTAATAATAGAATACATGGCATCCGCTAACGCCTCAATATCCCAATAATCCACCTTAATCGCATAATCCAAGATCTCGGCGCAACCGGATTGTTTAGAAATGATAGAGGGTACACCACATTGCATTGCTTCCAACGGAGAGATACCAAAAGGCTCGGAAACCGAAGGCATCACATATACATCACTGGCTTTCAAAACCTCGTATACCTGCTTACCCTTCATAAATCCGGTAAAGTGGAAACGATCTGAAATATTACGTGCTGCGGCCAAACGAATCATTTGATCCATCATATCACCACTACCAGCCATAACGAAACGTGCGTAAGGAGCCTTAGCCAAAACCTTTGCGGCAGCCTCAACAAAATACTCCGGCCCTTTCTGCATCGTGATACGGCCTAAGAACGTAATGACCTTATCCTTTACACCCTTTTTATCCGGAATCGCAAGAATCTCAGGACTTAAAGGCTCTACGGCGTTATGTACGGTCGTTACCTTAGCGGGATCTTGATGATATTTCTCAATCACCGTCTGACGAGTCAAATTACTCACCGTTATGATATGGTCTGCATTGTCCATACCATTCTTCTCAATCGCATAGACATCCGGATTCACATTACCGCGACTACGATCGTAATCCGTAGCATGAACATGGAGGACCAAAGGCTTACCACTCACATTTTTAGCGTGAATACCCGCCGGATAAGTTAACCAGTCGTGCGCATGGATGATATCATACTCTTCCGTACGAGCGATCACGCCTGCCACGATCGAATAGTTATTAATCTCTTCCAGCAAGTTATCCGGATAACGTCCGGAGAACTCAAGGCACCCTAAATCAGTCACATGACGATAACTGAAATCCGCATAAATATGATCCCTGTACTTATAATACTGGTCAGCGTTCATTCCCGCTTTGGAAACCCGTTGCTGCACATATTCACGGTCAACATCCTTCCAAACAATCGGAACTTGGTTGACACCCACTATCTTTAGAAAGCTCTGGTCTTCATCGCCCCAGGGCTTCGGTATACAAAAAGTAATATCCATATCGGGCTGCATTGCCATGCCTCGTGTCAAACCGAAACTGGCCGTTCCTAAACCGCCCAAGATATGAGGAGGAAATTCCCATCCAAACATTAATGCTTTCATAATGGTACTTAGTTTTATTCGGCGTTATACTTCTTCAACAAATCCACAACACGGAGGATAGCCGCAACATTCATCGCAAAAGAGACAGCTCCACGTCCGGTAAACGGTGGGTTACCATCAAACAATTCCGGGATCGTCCCGATACAGTGTAATGACATCTCCTCCTCCAAGCTTATCAACATACGTTCAGCAAAAGCAACGCCACTCTTTCCGAATACACGCAAATAAGCTTCCAAATAGGCGCCTAACAACCACGGCCAAGCAGTACCTTGGTGATAAGCCAAATCTCGTTCATATTGCGGCCCCACATAATACGGGCGATATCCTTCGCTCTTCGGACTCAAGGAACGCAAGCCCTTCGGGGTAAGCAACTCTTTCGTCACGATATCCACTACGGCACGTTTCTGCATCCTCGTCAATGGGGAATAAGGCAATGCCACAGCGAAAATCATATTAGGCCGTACGCTCCAATCTACCGTAGAACCATTCACGGAATCGAACAAATAATTATACCCGTTCACAAAGGTTTCCGGGAACGATTTATCCATCGACTTGATAATCGGATCAATACCCTCGACAGGTACTCCCCCCATCAATTCCGTATAGAAACAAAGAGCATTATACCAAAGAGCGTTAAATTCCACTATATAACCGGAACGAGTTACGACAGGTTTTCCGTTTACGGTAGAATTCATCCAAGTAATCGCCTTATCTTTTCCATTAGCGAAAAGTAAACCATTCTCCATCAATTTCATATCGGGATGTTTCTGGTCCCGTATATAATCGATAACTTCTTTCACGAAATCGCCGTATAGCTCACGTGCCTTTTCAACGCCCTCATGTTTAGCATACTGTTGGATCGCCCAGATCGCCCATAAAAAGACATCCGGATGCTCGATCTCACGAATCACCGCATCGAAACGCCCATTCTCCATATACGCCCGCATCGCCGGCATCGCCGTATGCATGATCTTCTCAAAACGAACCGGATCATCGATAGACAACGTACTACCCGGAAGAGCTACGAACAAATCTCTCGCACGTACTTTAAACCATGGATAGCCCGCTAATAGATAAGCGTCGTCTTCCTTGGGACGAAAATAAAATTGCTGAGCGGAATTCTTCAAGCAATTGAAGAAGCTAGTACGAGGCGTACGAGCTACGACCTCATTCTCATACAGTGCCTTCAAGCGGGTAGTTGCCACTGCACTATCGCCAGCGCTGAAAATAATAGTCTCCCCTTTTTTGATAGGGACCTCGAAATATCCGGGAACATACAAATCCTCCTGATAAGGATATCCCCTCTCTTGTTCTTTCGGATACTCGATGCCATTGTACCAATACGGCTCATACACAAATTTAACTTTCTTGTTAAATTGCATATACAGTTCCGGATAACCGGGATACATACATGTCTTGATTCCGTTTGTGACTTCCTCGTAAGATTGGTTCACGTTACCATTGGCTTGCGTTAAGTTCTTCACACTACGGAAAGCGAGGAAAGGACGGAAACGTAAGGTCGTAGCGGAATGAGCATCTTCCAACGTGTACTTAATCATGATACGATTCTCGTACATGGAAAACACTTTCTCTTTCGAGAAGATCACACCTCCTACGCGGTAAAGCGTACGAGGTACTGTCTCTGAGCTATACTCGCGGATGTACTTATGTCCCTTGGGGCTGAAATTATCGCCTGCATATTTATGCAACCCAAGATTAAATTCGGCACCATGTTGAATTACCGTCTCATCAAAAGAAGACAGTAACACATGGTTGTCATCATCAATCGCAGGCACAGGCATAACGAGTAGTCCGTGGTATTTCCTGGTATTACAATCAACAACAGTAGTGCAGTGATAGGCTCCCAAACGGTTGGTTCGAAGCACCTCACGAGTCAGCGACTCTTCCAGGTTTATCATTACTGTTTTGTCAAATTTAAGATAACTCATATGTGTATTTGGGTTTTAAGTTACTTTCTTTAATATCAAAATGAAATTATTTTCGTTTCTGAGAATCAAAAGTATTATTTAATAACTAAAAAAACAAACTGTCTTTTATATTTATTTAGGAAAAAAGGCATCCTTCTTCTACGATAAACTTATAGATCAAGGCTTTAAAAAGAAAGGTGCTCTAAAGGAGTGTTTTCAAACATATAAATTTTTGTTAAATCAATCCTATCATCATATCCATCAAAGCTCAAAATCAAGGTACAGCCCCCCGAAAACAAGCCTCGGTTTAGTCATAGGAAATGTTCTATTTTTCATTTTAAATCAATCTGAATATAAAAACAGATGCCTATAACGTTCCTGTGATTAAAATGCCTACCTTTGCGGAAATTTTCAAACAATTTTTAATATGAGGAAGTTATTATATAATGTAATAATTTTATTAAGCGCAATTCAAATGACACACGCAGCAAATAACCCTTTCTTCGGGAAGTTTAAAACACCGTTCGAGACCCCTCCTTTCGATAAGATCAAGATCGAGCATTATGAGCCCGCTTTCGACGAAGGAATCAAGCAAATGGAAAAAGAGGTGCAAGAGATCGCCAATAACCCGCAACCGGCTACTTTCGAGAATACGGTAGTAGCTCTGGAACGTAGCGGCAAATTATTGGAAACAGTCTCTTCTGTTTTTTTTAATGTATTAGGGGCAGAGGCTAACGACGAGATGATGGAAATCTCGCAACGTGTCTCCCCGAAGTTATCCCAAACCTCCAATAACATCTTCTTAAATGAGAAGCTACTTGCTCGGGTCAAATCAATCTATGATAAAAAAGAACAATTGAACCTTTCTACCGAGGATGCCAAATTGCTGGAAGACCTTTACGAGTCGTTTAAAGCGAATGGGGCTACGTTAAATAAAGATGACAAGGAAAAATACCGCAAGCTAAGTATGGACCTAAGCATGTTAACCTTGCAGTTCGATCAAAACGCCTTGAAAGATAAAAACCGGTTCGAATTACTAATAACGGACGAGAACGAACTATCCGGCTTACCCGAAAGTGCTCGTGACGCAGCGGCCATGTTAGCCAAAAGTAAAGATAAAAACGGATGGTTATTCAATCTCTCGGCTCCGAGTTACATTCCATTCATGCGTTATTCCGACAAGCGTGATTTGCGAGAAAAAATGTATCGTGAATACATGAGCGTAGGAAATAAAGGGGATGAGTTCGACAATAAGGAGATTATCAAAAAGATCGTTAATATCCGCCTAGAGATCGCCCAGTTGATGGGATTCAAGAATTACGCCGAATATGCGCTAGAACACACAATGGCTAAAAACTCAGCGAACGTATACAAATTATTGAATCAGTTACTCGAAGCTTATAAACCGATAGCGATCAACGAATACAATGCGGTAGAAGGATTTGCGTTAGGTACAGAGAAAGAGAATATCACCGTTATGCCTTGGGACTGGAGTTATTATTCCGAGAAGTTACGGGATATCCGCTTCAAGGTAAACGACGAGATGACTCGCCCTTATTTCGAGTTAAGCAACGTAAAGAAAGGCGTATTCGGATTAGCTACCCAGCTCTACGGTATCACCTTTAAGGAAAACAAGAAAATCCCGGTTTATCATCCGGAAGTAGACGCTTACGAGGTATACGATGCCGATGGTAAGTTCCTTGCTATCCTTTATACGGACTTCTTCCCTCGTGACGGAAAACAATCCGGCGCTTGGATGAACAATATCAAGGCTCAATACAAAGATAAAGACGGAAAAGATAGCCGTCCTCAGATCGTTATCGTGATGAACTTTACCCGTCCGACAGACACGAAGCCCTCTTTGTTAAGTTTCGACGAGGTGAACACACTCTTGCATGAGTTCGGGCACTCCTTGCACGGCATGCTAGCGCAAGGAACATATTCCAGCCTTTCGGGAACCAGCGTTTATCGTGATTTCGTAGAATTACCTTCCCAGATCATGGAGAACTGGTTGACTGAAAAAGAGTTCTTAGATCAGATCGCCGTTCATTACCAGACCGGAGAGAAAATCCCGCAAGAGATGATACAAAGCTTGGTAAACGCCTCAAACTTCAACGCTGGCTACCTTTGCTGCCGCCAATTAAGCTTTGGCTTGCTGGATATGGCATGGCATACGTTGGAGCAACCTTTCGACGGTGACGTAGCGGCATTCGAGAAAAAAGCTTGGGCTCCGACCGTAATCATGCCGGAAGTACCGGAAGCCTTGATGGGCACAAGCTTCGGACATATCTTCTCCGGAGGATACGCGGCTGGCTATTACGGATATAAATGGGCCGAGGTATTAGACGCCGACGCTTTCTCCGTTTTCAAATCGAAAGGAATCTTCAACAAGGAGGTCGCGAAATCTTTCCGTGACAATATCTTATCCAAAGGTGGAACAGAAGATCCTGCCGTGTTATACAAGCGTTTCCGTGGACAAGAGCCTACGATAGACGCCTTATTAATCCGTAATGGTATTAAGAAGTAATAATTTACCGGGCGATAAGCCCGGTAAATCTAAATAATCACTACCTTTGTGTCTGGATTAAAAGACAAAAGAGTAAACAAATGTGCGAGAAAACAGAAAAACAGCACGAATTAGATAAACGTTACCTGCGAATGGCCGCTATCTGGGCCGAGAATTCGTACTGTAAACGACGCCAAGTGGGCGCATTATTAGTAAAAGATAAAATGATCATATCCGACGGATACAATGGAACACCCGCCGGTTTTGAAAATGTTTGCGAAGACGAGAACAATGTCACCAAGCCTTATGTTCTACATGCGGAGGCTAACGCCATCACAAAAGTGGCAGCCTCATCGAACAGCAGTAAAGGAGCGACCATTTATGTGACCTCCTCCCCTTGCATTGAATGCGCGAAATTAATCATACAATCCGGGATCAAGCGAGTGGTCTATTCCGAGAATTATCGAATAGCGGACGGCTGCGAATTATTGAAGCGTGCCGGTATCATAGTAGATTATATAGATTTGAACGAATAAATAAAACGTTTTTATGGATAAAAACAAAAGACTGACCGTATGGCTCCCGGTTATCATCGCAGCTAGTATCGCTTTAGGTATCTTTATTGGGAACCATTATTTATCTATCAGTCAAGGAAAAAAACGGTCCTACTCCAGCGGCAACAAGATAAATGCCATCTTGGACATTATCGACGAGCAATATGTTGACACGGTTAGCATGTCTAAGTTGGTAGAGAGTACGATCCCGAAAATATTCAGTGAATTAGACCCTCACTCCGTATATATCCCTGCAGAAGACGCTTCCGTGGTGAATGAGGAGCTGGAAGGTTCTTTCAGTGGTATTGGCGTATCATTTAATATGCAAACCGATACGATCCTAGTGATTAGCGTAATTAGCGGTGGTCCCGCAGAGAAAGCAGGTTTACTGCCCTTCGACCGGATCATCTCGATCAATGATTCTATTTTTTCCGGAAAGAAAAAGAACCAAGGAGAGATCATGAAGACACTTCGGGGCGCAAAGAACAGTACGGTGAAACTAGGCGTACAGCGAGGGAATTCTCCTGAGTTGCTCTATTTTGACGTAACCCGTGGAGATGTCCCAGTTAATTCGGTCGATGTTTCTTATGAGGCGGCTAAAGGTATAGGTTACATCAAGGTTAGCAAATTTGCCCGGAATACTTATAATGAGTTCATCACGGCGATCGCCAAGTTAAAACAAGCGGGCTGTACCTCTTTCGTGATCGACTTACGGGGTAATACCGGCGGATATATGGATGCCGCTATCAATATGATTAACGAGTTTATGCCGGAAGGACGCTTGATCGTCTACACGGAAGGTAAGTCGTTCCCCCGTTCCGACGTATACGCGAACGGAACCGGAACTTGTAAAGACGCCCCGATCGTAGTATTGACCGATGAGATCTCGGCTTCCGCCAGTGAGATATTCTCCGGAGCGATCCAAGATAACGACCGTGGTACGATTATCGGACGAAGAACGTATGGCAAGGGTCTGGTACAAACTCAAATGTCATTGAGCGACGGTTCAGAGATGCGATTGACCATCGCCCGTTATTACACGCCGTCCGGTCGCTGCATCCAGAAGAAATATGAGATGGGTAATACGGACGCTTACGACCAAGATATCTATAACCGATATATGCACGGCGAGTTCGACTCGGCTGATAGCATCAAGATGGATGATTCCTTGAAATACCAGACCGTAGGCGGACGTACCGTATACGGCGGGGGCGGTATCATGCCGGATATCTTTATCCCTCGCGACACGAGTGGCGTTACCTCTTACTACTCAAATGTGGTAAATAGCGGCGTGCTTTACCTGTATGCGCTCGAGTACTCAGACCGACATCGGGAGAAACTAGGCTCATTCAAGACTTGGGAGGAATTATATAATTACTTGCAGCAACAACCGCTCCTTTCCGACTTCGTGAACTTCGCCGCTACCAAGGGCATCAAGAGACGTCCCACATTAATTAATATATCCGGCAAGTTAATCGAGAACCAATTGCAAGCGTATATCGTAAGGAATTTCTTCGACGAGGCGGGCTTCTACCCCATTTTCCTAAAAGATGACGTTACCTTATTACGTGCGATCAATATCTTGCAAGAGGGAAAATCCGTGCCGAATGCGGAACTATTAAAACAATCAGCGAATGGAGACTTACACAGCCAAGCAGGCCCTACGAAAAGATATGGCCTCTCGAAAGAAAGAATATTCGAGGATTACCTTGTGCGAGCTATCGGATAAGATCATGGACCGCTTGGAGCAGACAGAACTGTTCCAAGCAGCTTCTTGTATCGCCCTTTATCACGCCATACCGGGAGAAGTACAGACCGCCGGCTTTATCGAGAAATGGTACCGGAAGAAAAAGCTTCTGTTGCCCTTGATCGTCGGTGATGATTTGAGATTGCTTCTTTACGAAGGGCCGGAATCCCTAAAACCCGGACCTTTCGGGATATTAGAGCCCAAGGCGGACGGCATAGAAGTTCCAAAGAATGAGATCGACTTGATTATCGTGCCCGGAGTCGCCTTTGACAAAGACAAGAACCGCATGGGACGAGGGAGGGGATTCTATGACCGCCTTCTTTCCACGCTCAACGCTCCCAAGGTCGGGATATGCTTTGGCTTCCAGCTGATACCACAGGTTCCGGTAGAGCCGTTCGACAAGAAAATGGATTACGTAATAACAGAAGACACCATCTATTGATCTCTCCCCAGAATATATACTTACTGGGTCAAGCCATATATACTTACCGGGGCTGGGCAGTATATGTTACTTGCCCCAGTAAGTAATATTGCGAATGGTAAAGCCACACTCAATGAAAAACGATATTGGTAATGACCGAGGCACCCGCGTAATCATTCAAGCTTTTCACCAACCGTTCCCGGCAAAGCGTCAACTCGCTACGAAGTACGGAGGAAGTCAATGAGACATGAAGCACCTTATCACGTACATATATATTACGTGTGTACTGCATGATCGTAGGCCCTAAAACTTCTCCCCACGCACGCTGAACCCGGATCTCCATCATTTTCTCGTACAACTCGGTATTATCCTCGAAAAAGTCACGAAGCACCTCACCCAATGTCTGTGTATTTCTTCTCTGCATCCTTATTCCTCCATAGGTTGTACCTCGCCACGTTCCACACGGAAGAGGGCATAGTCATGATTCATAGCCAATAAGATCTCATCCAGATACTTCCGGTTCGTATCCGTAATAAAAATCTGCCCGAAGCCATTCTCGCTGACCAGTTTGATGATCTGCTCCACACGGCTAGCGTCCAGCTTATCGAAAATATCATCCAACAGCAAGATAGGTGTAGTCCGTCCCCGTTTATTTAGGAAAGCGAACTGAGCGAGTTTCAAGGCGATCAGATACGTCTTATTCTGTCCTTGCGAACCAACCCGGCGAATCAGGTACCCGCCCAACGTCATTTCCAGCTCATCCTTATGGATACCGGAAGAGGTATAGCCCAATATACGATCCCGTTCCCGGCTCATCGCCAATTTACCGGCAAGCTCCGTTTCCTCCAATTGCGAGATATAATGTAGCCCTACCTCCTCGGCAGAGCCGCAGATCGTCTGGTAGTACTCATTAAAGATCGGGGTAAAATCCTCCACCAGTTTTTTCCGCTTCTCGTAAACGATTTGGCCGTACATACCCAGCTGCATCTCCAATACCTCATAAAGAGAGGCATCCATGCTCTGATCTTTCAGCAACGTATTCCGTTGGAGCAACGCTTTATTATATTGGATAAGCGCATGCAGATAAGGCTTGTCCTGCTGCGAGATGATTAAGTCCAAAAAACGGCGTCGCTCATCGCTCCCCCCCCGGATCAAGTCGGCATCAGCCGGAGAGACCATGACCAACGGTAATAGGCCGATATGCTCGGACAGCTTGTCGTACTCCTTCTTATTCCGTTTGAACTGTTTGCGTTGCCTACGCCGCATGGCACAGAAAATCTCCTCCTTACGTCCTTCATAATCATAGTTACCCTGCACCACGCAAAGATCTTGATCACTGTTTATTATCTGGCTATCAGGCGTATTGACATGACTCTTGCAAAACGAGAGATAATGAATGGCATCCAATAGATTCGTCTTCCCCATCCCGTTATTGCCGAAAAAGCAATTCATCTTGGGCGAGAAAATAACCTCGGACTGAAGTATATTTTTGTAATTGAGAACAGAAAGCTTCTTTAGTATCATCTAAACCGTATTAATCGTACAAAATTAAAAAATATACTTCTAAGTATAGATTATATCAGCAAAAAAAACTACTTTTGCGCTTTGAATCGCCAACCGTATGGTATGGCTTAAAATCAGCGATAAAATTAATAAATAACTATAACACATTATGGCTACTAAAGAAAAGGACACCAACAAGGAGTTAGAAGTAGAAGAGATTGTCTCCAAATCGGAGCAATTCATTGAAAACAATTCAAAGAAGATTATTTACGGTATAATAGCTGTCGCACTCGTTGTTGGAGCTGTTTTGGGAATCAAGCATGGTTATTTAGTTCCTCAGGAGAAAAAAGCCGCCGCCGCCATGTTCAAGGGCGAGCAATACTTCGCCAGAGATTCTTTCGCCTTGGCTTTAAACGGCAATGGAGCTGACTATGAAGGTTTCGAGGCTATCATCGACCAATATGGAAGCACGGACGCCGGAAACTTGGCAAAGGCTTACGCAGGTATCTGTTACTACAAGATGGGCGATACACAGAAGGCGCTCGATTTATTGAAATCTTTCAGCGGAAAGGACCAAATGGTATCTCCGGCGGTTACAGGCTTGATCGGTGATTGCTACGTGAACATGGGTAATACGAAAGAAGGAATCAGCTATTTCGAGAAAGCCGCTAAGGAGGCCGACAACGAGGTAATCAGCCCGATTTACTTGAAGAAGGCCGGTATCGCTTACGAGAACTTGAAAGAGTATGACAAGGCTGTAAAGGCTTACACGACTATCAAGGACAAGTATTACACTTCCATGGAGGCATCCGATATCGATAAGTATATCACCCGTGCTTCGGCAGGAAAATAAATAAACAGTATATTATATAGTATAACAGAGGATGTCTCGGTCAAACAAGGCATCCTCTTCTTTTAAAGAGACAAGTATGGCTACAGCTTATCAGAATTTATCCGAGTACGACTTCAACAGCGTACCTGATGCTTCAGAGATGAACATCGGCATCGTAGTTGCGGAATGGAACAAGAACATTACCGAGAAGTTATTGGAAGGTGCTTGCAACACGCTTGAAAAGCACGGGGTGAAACCGGAGAACATCGTAGTTAAACGAGTTCCGGGTAGTTTTGAACTGACTTTTGGAGCCAAAAGATTGGCCGAGACTAAAGAATTAGACGCTGTGATCGTTCTGGGATGCGTCGTAAGAGGCGATACGCCACATTTTGATTACGTTTGTTCCGGCGTTACGCAAGGCATTACAGAATTGAATTTAATGTACGATATTCCTTTCATTTTCGGCCTGTTAACTACCGACACCATGCAGCAATCCGAGGATCGTGCGGGAGGTAGATATGGCAATAAAGGGGACGAGGCAGCGGTTACCGCAATAAAAATGGTAAATTTTTCTGCCTAAACGCTTGCAGGTTTCAAAATAAATCGTACCTTTGCACTGCAATTAAGAACAAGGGGGCAGTTACCAGAGTGGCCAAATGGGGCTGACTGTAACTCAGCTGGCTTTCGCCTTCGGTGGTTCGAATCCATCACTGCCCACCTTTTTAATTCGCAACATATTATTGCGGAAGTAGCTCAGTTGATAGAGCATTAGCCTTCCAAGCTGAGGGTCGCGGGTTTGAGCCCCGTCTTCCGCTCTAGGAAAAGAGGAAAATCGAAAGGTTTTCCTCTTTTTTTATATCCTCGTATTACTATATATCCGGGATAATGTCGGCTCACCCGATAAATCAGGGGGAAAATTCTTTAATTCTATAGAAAATTTG
>NZ_QTLP01000028.1:0-72148 GCF_003635405.1 Parabacteroides sp. AF39-10AC
ACCACGAAATGCCATTGGTTCCAGTGCAGTATGCAGGGTAGGGGACATTCCTTCTCCAGCTCCTCCACCGTGATCCGCACGCCCTGTGTTTGGAACCCGATCGCCTCCGCCGCCTCGCTGATACCCAGCATGGAGACTCCTTCCCGGGTGATGAAGGCTTTCTCCCGTAAGTTCTGGATCGAGTACACACGACCATAGAACTTGGCGATCATGCGAAGGCAGTTAGGGCCGCAATCCATGGAGTCCAGTTGGCGATATGTGGGGAAGGGTTTAAACACTTTTTACAAAGGATTAATATGACATAAATTGTTTTTCCCGATCGCTAACTCATAATTGGAGGGAGACCCTTAGCTTTTTAATTGTTCGTACCAACTGCCCAGAAAATAGTGGATGGCATAGGATCGCTCGATCTTTTCCTCCATGTCCGAGGAAACTTTTCCAGCCACCATCTCCATCACCTCATCGCGGGTTAATGGAGCCACTAAGGCAGACGGGATCAAAATGACCCGCTCCTGATAGGGACTATTCATATAAACCCGAGTAGTCATATAAGGCCCTGTGGAATCCATGATCGCTTGTGCCGCACGAACGGGATACTCCTCATTAGTGTTTGCATGAAAAACAGCATCAATCAGCTCTTTGAAATAAGGATGACCCGGTATCGTAGCCATAAACGCATTCCCAACAATATAAGGCTTGCGCTGCAAGATGCAATGTCCGGCAGGCTCCAAGCCCATGGTACATTCCACGTCCCGGAGAAGTGGATCAATCGGTTCCGTACACTCATAATCCAAATCCACATACAGGCCACCGAACGTATAAAGGATCAAGTAACGAATAGCATCCCAACGCTGCACGGCATAAGGAAATGACTCGTAAACCGGTATCAACTCAGGATAATGCATCGACAGGAACACATCGATATCCGCCTTCCTCCAAAAGCGATACTCCCAATCGGGATTCTGTTCCCGCCAGGATTTCGATATATGAAGCAAGGTATCGGATGGCCCTGCCGAATCCTCGTAGATCTGATGGATCACCCGGGGAATGGATCGACGCTCCGAGGTGTTCGTTATCTCCTCGCTCAACCGTTCCTTCAAGTAAGCCACCGCATCCTGACGCTCCTCGAAAACGCCCCGGGAATTATACTCCCGCATCTGTGAGCGCAAGTCGGCCTCCACGTCCGGACAGACGAATGTAGGATGGATGATCTCCCCGATCTCCTCGTTTGGTAAGTCCGCAAACGGGTAATCCGCAATGGGATGGGTCGCCCGGTCATAGCAACCGATATTGGAGATCAGGTTATAGTTCGGGATAACTGACAATCGATTATTGGACAAGTTGGCATAGGCATACCGGAAATCCCAACCTATATGACTGTTCCAGTTTACCAATCTGAAGTATTTGTTCCAATAAGCATGGAAAGGAGCGTGCGAGGCCAAGTGGGACAGATAGTCCAAACGCTCGAACCAATCGTATCGCTCATCGTTCAGTCGTTGGCATTGCCATGACCTTCTCCATCCGGCCCAGCCGCCTACATGTGTCAAGTTGGAGAAATAATAACTTCCGTCTCCTCGCTTATCGCCAAATTGATAATTGCTTCCTGCGATATGCCCGATGCGCTCATCCTTTCGATAATAGGCGAGCAAAGTGGAGCAAAAGCCGAAGAAAGAGGTGGAGGGAAGGCAATCATCCTCAAGCACGATTCCCTCCGGTTCCCGCTCGAAAAACCAAGAGATCGCCCGATAGCAATGCGTATCGCAACCCAAGTTCTGTTCTTGATAAAGTCGGTACACCTCACAATCCCAATCAACGGCGGAAACAACCAATCTTGCCTCCTCACACGCCTTGCATTCCAACTTATGCCTAGGCCCGTCTGCCGCTAGATAGAGCCGCTTGGGACGAACCTCCCGAATCCGTTCAAATACCTTTCGAGTGGTATTCACCCGGTTGAAGAGAATCAACAAGATAGCAGTATTTGGATTGTAGGTCAACATGGCTGTTATTTAATTTATGATTCGAACGCAATAATAGATAAAAAAAGCGAATTGACAAAATGATTTGTTTTTAAAATTTCATTTCCTTCTCCAGCTCCTCCACCGTGATCCTCACCCCTTGCGTACGGAACCCGATCGCCTCCGCCGCCTCGCTGATACCGAGCATGGAGACCCCTTCCCGTGTGATGAAGGCTTTCTCCCGTAAGTTCTGGATCGAGTACACACGACCATAGAACTTGGCGATCATACGGAGGCAGCTAGGACCACAGTCCATAGAATTCAATTGCCGATAATGAGGGAATGAACTTAGCATAAATTAAAACATTAAGATATAGACATGATCTAGTTCTTATAGATTATATATTTGATATTTGAATATATAATCCTCCTATTTGTCGCAGCTCAACCTATTCATCTGCATTTTTATCATCTTAATATCGAGTTTTGTTGGTTGCTTATCTTTTCCATATTCCGCTAACACAAAGAGGAGAATTATTGATATTGTGATTATCTATTTCATTATTCTTACGATTTAATATTAAACACTTAGGGTGATACGTTCGCTCAACGTATATCTAATTACAAAAATAGATTATTTTTTCTCAAGATTTATAGTGATTTATCTATTATTTACATAATTTCGGCACAAGCTTAGCAATAGATGTTGTTTCCCTTCTCTATCTGGTGGGGCACTTATCAAAAGGTCGAACAGTTCGCTTATTTCTGGCTCATTGATCCCTGGAGCATCCTTTTCGGATTCCAGATTCCAACTAACCCATGTTTGTCCTTCCAACTTATCCAGATCATTCTCTAGCTCATAATATAATGTGGGAAGGTGGAAAACGATCATAGTCGCCTGGTGAAAATATTTCCTGTCGGTGGTTATCACCCAGTCAACGGGTACATCCTCTATGTTCAACTGTAGATCTTCCCCATCTATCGTGTTGAATACGAGCATCACTTTTTTACCAGCCTTTATTTGGCAATCTACGCCTGCTACCCAATCAGACACACGCCAATCCGTATATTCTTTCAGACCGGCCTCTGCCTTGTAATAATAATTTCTACACCTTTGTATAGATTCCGGAATCATTTGCCCGCAATCCCTCCAAAATCGATCCAGATAGTGTTTGTGTACTATGTATGAGGAATCTTTTAGACGAGAAAGCAGCGTGAAGGTCATGGAATAAAGTCTGAAGATGTTTACATACCACCAGCTTCTCAAGTCATCGCTCGTCTCAGAGGAAACAAATTGATCAAAGAATTTAATCAATTCCTCAGTAACTCGAAATAATGATTTCAACTTTCGGGCTAGGCTTGTCGTATGCATGACCGATTCTTCGTTCTGGCGGTAATAATAAAACTCAATATCGGTGATAGCCATCCTCTCTGCTTGGCAAAGGACGATGGGACACCATAACTCATCCTCATGCATGATACCTTCCTCAAAACGGGTCTGTATTTTATGCAGATATTTCCTATTGTATATGTATCTGACGGGTGTAGGCAGATAGAAGCAAGTTTTGACTAATTCAACAAAACCTTCTTTACCGGAAAGCAATTTTTTTATTGATTCATTGGAAATACATTTAAAAGGTTTATCCATACTTCCGTCCTGATGACATAGCCACATATTTCCCATCACGACATCTGCATGATGTTTCACCGCTTCATGATATAATAAAGGTAATGATTTTTCTTTTATCCAGTCATCGCTATCTAAAAAAGCGATGTACTCTCCAGAGGCGATATCCAGGCCTGTGTTGCGAGCTGCGGATGCTCCCCCGTTCTCTTGATGAATCACCTTGATACGTTCCTCTTTTTTAGCGTATTCATCAGCAATTTCCCCTGACAAATCAGTCGAACCGTCATTAACCAAGATAATCTCCATGCGTAGATCACCTTGATTCATCAACGAGTCGATACAAACCGTCAAATATTTTTCCACGTTATATATCGGGATAATGATCGATATGTCGATTTGATTGGGCGTATTCATATAATAGTATCAGGTTAGTTGTTGGTTACTTGCATTCTTGGAATAAGGATTTATAAAATGCGATCATGTTTTTCCCGAATACCTCCGAGGAATATTTCTCCAAATACCGTTTGCGACCGTTCTTCCCGAGTCGTTTCGCTTCTTCCGGGTTCTGTAATAGGTAGACGATCTTCTGTGCTAACAGAGAGGTGTCGATCTCTACATTATCAGGAGATACTATTAATGGTACTTTCAATCCGCAAGACTCATCTACTACCTCGTTTAATCCGGATGTAGTGGTCGCTATAATGGGCAATTCATGCATCATCATCTCGACAGGGACATAACCAAATGGTTCGAATAAAGAAGGTACAACACCGGCATCGGCCAATTGATAGATCTCAAACAGCTCCTCCTTTTTCAATAGCCCAGTGAAAGTAATTTTAGTGTAAATATTTTTTGCTTCTTGAAAGGCTCTTGTGTAATCACCATTACCGGCTATTAGCAAACGGCTATTAGGATAAGCTTCTAAGACTAGATGGAACGCTTTGATCAAAGAACTCACACCCTTTATTTCGTCAATCCGACCGGCAAAAAGAATAATTTTCTCTTTAGGTCCTACGTGCCATTTCTTACGTAAAAGTTCTTTATCTACCGACATATCAACTACATCACCCAAACCATTAGGAACAACAGAAACTTTCATTGAATCAAGTCCATAATCCTGACATAGTATTTTTTTCATATAATTTGACAAGCAAATTGTATGATCCACCTGGGTATAGTACGCCCTTTCTTCTTCAAACGATTTTTTTACGTTTTCACTAAAACTATCCGGATGTTCTTCATTGAGAATATTACGTAGGCGATTCAGGTTATCAAAAACAGTAAATCCCCAGTCAGAAAAATGTGCGACAGAAATAATCTTACAATCAAAAGCTTCTTTCAGTTCGCTGACAAGACTCTCATTTTGATGATAATTCAAATGGAACACTAAATCCTTTTTGTCCTTAATATGTAATTGAAGTAAATATACAACATTACGAAAATACGACGCTCTTTGTTTTTGGCTATCTGATGTCCGTTGCTCTGGTATAGGTGAGGGAAAATGCCAATGCTCAATGTTATCTATTTTCTCCATCTGTATATATGGTTTATCAGATAGCAAATTTATTACACAAATATGTAGACTGCTATTTTTCAGAGCAAAAGTTAGTTCTCGGATATAAGTTCCGATACCAAAGACAGCTCCTCGGCGGGTTTCATTGAAGATATATAGATTCATATCAATGATATTTTTGTGATTAATAAAAGATTACAGAAGCTGCATCCATGACAGATCCGTTGAATTAAGTATGGTCAATCGCAGTAATCCTTCACCTGCATAACCAGAAAGAAGCCCCATAGTAACTGGAGGTTTCTCCATATCTAAATTAGGGATCTGTCTTAGGATATTATTAATTTCATCTTGCCAAGTCTTATGTAAATATCGGCTACTTTGAATTTTATGCGCTATGTAACCAACTGTGGAATTATCTAGATAATGAATGTTTTTGTTTACATTCCATTTACGACATTGCTCTAAAAGGCGTACACAATTCTCATAACCAGATATTTCTTGCAAGTCAAGTAAAAAGGAATATATACATGTTCGTTCTTCTGGAAGAATCTCTGATAATTTCCCTTTGATCAATTCAACAATATGCCATATACACTCTCTTGCTTGCGTGGATGATTTCTGATAAGGTAATCTCGAAATCCAGTATCGTCCATATCCCGCTAATCCACCATATAAGCTGAAATCCCGCCAAGGATCATACATCACGGCACGATACATTCTTTGATCCAAATCTTCAAAAATATTATCTTCCGCATCCAGATAATCATTCTGGATCAAATATCTGATTCCGACACCGATGCCAGCTACTCCCTTTTCATAATCAGCGCAACTATCTACATGTAGTTGATTCTGTATTTCTCCTATCAAATCCATCGCATAATCCGCAAACAACATATTTTCAGTGTATTGCGCATAGTGAAAAAGAAAAACAGCAATTCCCATTTTCCCATGAACCAATCCAGGATCTTCTGTTAACGTACCATTAAGCAATAACAGTTCTCCAATTTGCTGTAAATCTTTTTCTATAGCGATATAATAATTCATTATTGTCATTTTTTACATTTTGCAAACATAATCACCGGATTGGACTCTTCATCCAATGTAGCTGCGATCTCTTTCAGTTTGCCTTTCAATAGCCCTTTCTCGTAAGCCTCGACAAGTTCGTGAGCTTGCAATGACTGCCCGATTACGAATTCCTGATCTAAAGGCCTCGATGTCATATCGACTTCTCTTTTGCTGGTATAATCACCATTGTATATTTTAGGTATGAATACAGAATTTTCTAGCCTATCATACATCAATCCGGAAGTTGGAAACCCTCTCCCTGTTTCAAAATTAAATTCCGCTTTCAACAGGCTCATGAAATAATAACGGTCGGTAAAAACAGTTGGTATAAGAAATACTTCAGGAGGCTCCATGGTGTGTATGGAGGGGGTTCTTACGATAAGGGGGATTGTCGTATTAGCATCCGACAAATAGTGGTATATGGTATCGGATGATGTCTCCATAAGTACCCAATTTGCGTAATTTGGAATTATCTGGTACACGGTGGTTGGTACTGGAGCAGCCCAAGCCTCCCCGTCTTTTGCGACTGGGCTTTTAATTTCATCAAAAGGAATTGATATTTTCCGGGTGATACTTCCATCCTGTTTGGAAAAGATTAAATAATATGGAGGTATGGCGTTTGACGGGTTTTCCAGACTATTATCCGGTACATAAGAGATCAAATTTTCCCGGTCATAATTAAATGTATTTACATGAGATTCCGTACCTGCGGCTTTGAAACTCCTTTTAAAATTTCCGTCTAGATCATATACTGAGATTTTACTTCCGGTATAGGCTATGACAAATATTTCCTTGTTTGCTTCATCCAAAACAATTTCAGTAATACCTACATATTCCTCACCACCTTGCCCTTTCCTGTTAATCTTCTTCAAGGCTTTGCCAGTTTTTCTGTCAAAAACAAACAAATTCCCGTCGTTGGCCCAGTTGGTTATTAATATAACTTCTGCACCAATGGCCATAACTTTGCCTTGGGTAACAAACTCATCATTTGTTTCCAACGGGATGTATTCCACATCCATGAAATCCTGTAATATCAATTCCTTTTCAGGATGATTCTTTACCACATCAACTATGGCGAGTTTACTTGTTGATTGTTTATTTTCTCCGCATCCAGATATGACAATCAGGATTATTGTTACAATTGTAAATATTCTTTTCATGATAGCAAATTATGTTTGTTTTAGTTTTTTACATGG
Source organism: Parabacteroides sp. AF39-10AC (assembly GCF_003635405.1). Classification (NCBI taxonomy): domain Bacteria; kingdom Pseudomonadati; phylum Bacteroidota; class Bacteroidia; order Bacteroidales; family Tannerellaceae; genus Parabacteroides; species Parabacteroides sp. AF39-10AC. The sequence continues at coordinate 7,357 of NZ_QTLP01000028.1, forward strand.
CAAAGATTTGGACACCCGATAACAATTTCATAATCGGAAGGAGGAGGGCAAAGCCACTGATAAACACAATCTGTACATGGAGCTTGAGTACGGATACGAAACCATGATTTACCTTCATCTACTTCCTTCTTGACTATTTCTTGAATGCTATGCGTGTCTATATTACCCAATGAAGGATGGTTAACATTGGCATACACATCACCATTGGGCATGATATTAAATTTTCCGAAGTCATATAAATTTACTGCCTGATTAGCGAAAATATCTTTTATAGAAATATGTGCAGACAAAATATCTTCTTTATTAATAAAAACATTGTTCTTGAAAAAGTCGATATTATCACCATTATATACAGGATGAATTTGGTATTTTTTAATTCTAAACATTTCAATTAATTGCTCAGCTTGTTGACAATCATCCTCTGATAGAACTTCAAATATGTATATATGTTGTAATCTTTTAGCATGTATTATACGTTGTAACTTATCCCATTTATCTAAATCAACAGGAAATTTGACTAAAATGCTATAAGCAAAATCTTTATTAAAAACAGATTCCAAAGATAATATATCAATATAAGTGCATACTATATTTTTGACAGTAGTATAATGATTAAAAAAGGATAATAATTTACCGTTATCTACAACTTTATTAATATTTCCAATGATATTAAAAGTTAATTTATCTGGAACCGATTGTAAAAAATGAATAAGTTTTGTTACTTCTGTTTCATTATTTACATGTATATTGATTTCAAATATATTCTTTAACGCATTTTCATATGAATAAAAATTGTGCTTTTTATAAATTTCGAATTTATTAGGAATTGTAAAATTAAAAAAAGGTAATAATTGAACCGGTCTACCATTTGATAATGAGATATCAATTATGTCTCCCATATATTTTTTTCGAAGTTCTCGAATAAAAGTATTAATGTTTTTATTATGATGCCTTTTTTCTGTCAATAAAACAACTCCGTAATTTTCTTTTTGAAGCGTTTCTTTTAACAGTTCTATGACTTCTACTTGATCTGATTCTATCGTTTCTCCATCAAGAGTATTGTACAACAATACACACTGATTAGTTAGTCCAACATACACATAAGGTTCAATCGTAAACCAATAATCTTTTTCCGCTTTTTTGTTTGTCATAATAAAATCACTGTATCTTCTAAAATATGAAAAAAGTCACTTGGGTATTTTTCTAAAAAAGAAAAAATATGATGTAATCTAGATTGAAAAGCATTTTGATCATGAAAATAATTACAAACAAACTCTTCAGTATCTAAATTCTGTAAATCTTTTATATCAAACATACATAATCCGCAATATCTATAAAGATAACAATGCTGACAGTGCTTTTTTAGATGTTTATAATAAGAATTATATTTTCGTCTAATACTAGGAATATCAATTTCTATATTTTTATTCACTTCGCCTAAAAAGTATTTATCACTAATTTTTTCGCATGGTAACAACTTATTACTAGAAGTCAAGAATATTTTTTTAGAAAAAGGAAGACATGTATTTGTTGGTAAAAATTTCTCTTCATTATAAAATAAAGAATACACATTTGATATGTAGTAATTAATAGAAAGATATTTTAAAAAGCCTGTTAAATCATTGTATGATAACAACTCATCGTGAGGTAATAGATTTGATTTATCATTTCTATATTCAGTCTCGCTTTTCCTCTTTCCATTAAACATCTGCTTAATAATGTCTTTTTTGTGTGGATTAATATCATTTGTCTTTAATTCGGCAATTCTTGGTTTTTTTGCATATCTATTGTAAATAAACTCATAGATGTCTTTTACCGAATTTCGATTGTGTAAAACAGCGTTAAATGATATATTGTTTTTAAAATAATCTGGGTATTTATCTTTTATAAAATCAATATTTTTAATTACTTTAGAAAAAGAGTTTTTATTGTTTTTTTTAATTATACGATAGCTATCATTTCCTTCATTCCCATCTAGACTGATCATTATATTAAATTTATTATCCACCAAAAAATCAATATGTTTATAGATTAAAGTTGCGTTTGTTGTCATAAGATAATCAATATCCATTTCATTGTCAGTATCTAATTGGTGTATGATTTCTACGATTCTCTTAATGAAATTAATATTTAAAAGCGGCTCTCCTCCATAAAATCCTATAGATAGTTTATCTTCTTTAGCCTTAAATTTGAATATATATTTTAATAATTTAATTGCAGAAGAAATGCTTGTTTTTTTATTTCTTATTATACTGTCAGGATCATGATATAATTCACCTTGTATACAATATGAGCAATTTAAATTGCAAGAAGTTGTAACTTCAAATAGAATTTGTTTAGTTTGTTTAATAGAGTATTCTATCATAGAATCATCTATTGAAACTTCTATATTATTAAGTTTATACTCTGAAAAGAAACCGAATTTTTTTAAATATAAATACTTCTTAGAATAGTATGAATCATCCACTAATGATTCATGAATATTTTTGAGTTTTGGATGTGCTAGCATCGAAAATCTTCGTTGGTTATCATATAGGTATACATTACCTTTCTCTGATGTATGAAAGATTGATTGTATCATAGTGATTATATATTAATCAAATATTGTCAATTGATACTCATCACACCAATTGACAATATTTTTCAAAGATAATTTAAACAATGTAGCTCATAAATATCAGTTAATAATTAGCCACAGTTCCTGTACTTGAATTGCCTCCACCACCTGTTGGATAACCATAATTTACACAAGCACAATTCGCACAAACACCACCCTTTAAAACATTCATTTCACGTTGTTCTAAATTAGTCTTTTTAAGCTGGGTCAGCTTAATTTTGCCTAAAACTTTTTTCTTTTCCATCTTATTGTAAATTAGTTTTTAATAAAACAGATATTCCAAAATGGAAATATCTAATCACACTTCAACTAGATCCATAAATTGGATTTTTTTCAAAGGTTGCATTATTAATGCGTAATGTCAATAGCAGAATCTTTTATTTTTTTTGCGTTTTACGCACAAATTTATCTTTTCACAATACCCTTCTTTATCCAATAACGAATTGTACATTCCGATATGTTTTTTCTTCTTGCAATTGAGCGGATACTTTTTCCTTCATTTAAAGCTTGCTGTATTTGGCCTATATCTCTGTTAATAACTACTTTAGAGATTGATCTATCATTTCTATCGTCATTTTGGACAAATAATTGTATATTAAGATATGAAATCCACTCTAATGTTTCGCGTGAGTTTGAAGTCTCAAATTTTCTTTTGATAGAAGCCATATGACTTTGTATGGTAGATTCGCTTACACCGAGAGTATTTCCTATGGAAAAAGAGCTTTGGCCTATTTGAGAGAGAGACAGTACTCTGGTTTCACTTTTACTTAAAGAGGGAACTGCCCGTATTTTCCAACGCTGAGTTTTGTGGTTAAATATTTGATAACATGAATATTGACTATCTCTCAGATAACATCCTATTTTCTTACAGTTTGTATATGAGATTATATCTATTAGATAAATCAATGTCAAATCTTCGTAGATGGGTATGAGTCGATGGTAAGTATATAACTCAACAGGCTCTTTTAGGAAAGAATATTTTCGTAACAACCGAAACAGGCAAAAAAAAGCTTCTGGCACAGTCCTGTTTTCTTGCAAAGATTGCATTTTTTGTGGCAAATTCTCCAAGAAAATTTTCCACAATGGCAAATCTTCAGGATGAATTACTCTAGAAAAGAAATCATATCCTAATTCCATTGCCTCTTTCACGGAATGGCCGCATAGAAAAAGATCATCTGGCTTGATATAGATAAATTGCTTTTGAACAATATCCAATACATAAAAACTATCAGTGATAATGGAAGAGAATACTTTACGACGTTGCATAGATATAGACTTTTGCTCATTGGCGATATCTATTTTTCCTCCAACATATTTGGACAAAATATCTTCAATAGTATTCTTAATCATGTTATTTTAAGTTAATTTTTTAATCTGCTTGCACAGACCGTATTGCTTCATAATCGATATAGAAGCCATTTCCCGGAAAAGAATACTTCCATATCATATAAAGTTTACCTTTTCTGATATGGAAGAATCTGCTCCCATCAACAAAGAAAGTATAGCTTCATAAAAACAAGACCTTCTAACTCCATGACCTGTGTTTTTTGTTTACAAGCTTGGACATAGCCTACTTCGCAATTTTCTGCCCTTTACTCATCTAAGTTTCCTTTTTTATATAGATACAGACGATCAATTTGCAAACTAAAAACATAAATAAATCTACTTGTGAATAAAGATTATTAAATTGTGAATCACAATCATATAATTAAGCATGTGTGCCATATTTTATTTAAAATATTTTCACAATCACATGGTTTATTCTGTAAATAACTATTTTTCATTTTCATATATAAAAAATAATCTTCCACACATATACTATTACTTTTTAAATTAGAGATTATTTTTCGATCAAGATCAGAAAGGACGTATTCAATATCTCCTCCTATATATTGTTTAAAAAATAAATAAGACATTCCCCATCCTATGCCTAATAGGCCATCAGATAAAGAAAGTGATAGATTATTAGGTATTTCAGATATTGAATCTATAATCTCAGAAGCATATTCTTCATACAATTTATTCTTACTATATCGACTATATTCATAGAAGATAATAGCTGTTCCTAATTTTCCATTAAAAAGTCCAATATTATCTAATGTTTCAACTCTTAATAATGCATACCGTAATAAATCTATCAAGTTAGAATCATATTTTAAAAAAAAGCATTTCATGTGTCCGATGAATTTAATTAATCAATACTCAATGCAAAAATAACAACAAGCTTCGTGTTTTTTTTCTTAAAATGAATCACAAATAATTCATTTTAATATAATTACAACCGGATTATCTTCTTCCGACAAATACCTAAGCTTTGATATTTCACTTGGATAATCTTTTTGTTCTGGATGTTTGTCAAACCACATTTTAATATCTTCTACAGAAGCAATCTGGACAAATTCACCTGTTGAAGTAGAACTAGAAGGTTGTAAAGGAATAAAATTATTCAAATCATCTTTAAGACCTTCCTTAAACGGACTTATTGTTGTCACTCCTTTTTTCTTATCATAAATCGCATTATAGACCTCCACATCTTCTTTATGATAAAGATTTACAACAAAGCGCAACCATAAAACGTTTTCATTCTCAAATATATCCAAAGGATAAATAGTATTTTTATTTTTTGCATTATATCTTTCATCTCTTTCCCATTTTAGTGAGCCAAAGTCAAAACACTTCACGGGCTTCAATCCAGTTAGGCCAACTTCATAAATTGTATCATTAAATAATTCTCTAAAGTATAATTTTTTATCATGATGCCAAAATACTTGTTCTGAAGGTATAAATCCACTCTGTAATCCATCTTTATAGGTTATATTTATGACTTCTCTTTCTGTATTTGGTAAATTGAAAGTTTTTATATCTTGTATATTATCCATATGAGCTGACAATTTACTTTTATCATCCCCCATAGATGGAAAATAGGATACAACTGTGGTATCTTTATAAATATATATTCTATCTGGTTTATTTGCTGTTGCAGGTAGGTGCATAACTAGTTTTTCAGAATCGAAATAATCATAATTATCAACACCATAAAAACCATCTGTAAAATCTGGATCACTTTGATTTCCAATAAATATACCATCACAATTATAGATAACATTTCTACGATTCCCCTTGGGAAAATATATTTGCGATGAAGCTTCATTAAACCAACCTAAAAGACTTATACTTCCTTCTGGATCATTACCAATATGACCAATATTACATATAAACTTACCTGTATTTTTATCAAATGTAGAACATTGTTTATCAGAGATTATGATAATTTTATCTTTGGCTAGGTATACATTTGGATTATTACCAATTAACGATTCTTCTGTTGTCTCTAATATTACATAACGAATATCATCAAAATAATCAGATGCAAAAATAGATGTAGCTTTATGATATGCATTTTCAATAGAGATTTTTTCTAAATCATCTGTGTTTTTATTGCATTTGCAAGAAAAAATAAATATACATATAAATAAAGCAGATAAATAAATAAAAACTTTTCCCCTCATAATGATATTGTTTTTAAACTGTTAATATAAAGAAATTTTTTTATCCCAACTTCCAAAAAAATAATGTGCACAATATGCTTCTTTAATTTTCTCATTAAATTTTTTTATGGAATTATGATAAATAAAATCATTAACATCATATTTGCTAACTGGAGTAACCAGTTTATATGATATTGATTTTGCACAAAAATTCTTTTTGATATATGGGAATATATTATTTATCATATTAGGTCCTGTTGAGTCCATAACACTCTTAATGGAAGATTTAGATACATCTAAATTCTTTTTTATATTTTCAATAATATAAATCCACCCTTTATTTCCTTTTTCTGATACTAAAAAAGCATTACCTATCCGTATTGGCATTAGTTTTTCAATGGGAGGTTCTTCTCCGAATCCCAATGATATATCATTCACTAACTGATTTATTGGTTTAAAGCATTCTGTGTCTAAATCAGTATAAATGCCCCCATATTTATACAAAATCATATAACGTATAATATCCCATCTTTGGACATCTCTTGGTAATGAATTATACAAGTTTTCATATTCAGGAAAACTACTTATCACAAGCTCTCTCATTTCTTTACCTGTCCATAAATGATATTCCCAATCCGGATTATTTTCTATCCAAGTTTGTGAAAGAATTTTTAAACGAATTGGGATATACTTTTCCGAGTAACCCTCCCAAACTTGATGAATAATTTTATTTGTAAACATTATATTTAATATTTTATGATAATAAAAATAAAGAATCCCATTTCTGATTATCATTATATACTATAGACATTATTACTAATAATATTCCAGATAATCCTGTTAACAGTGAAAAGTCTTTCTTTTCTGATCGCTCTCTATTCTCTATAGCCCATTCATTTATTTTTTTTATTGTCTTATCAAACCATAATTCATATCCTGACTTAAATAATAATTCTTCTGTTTCAAGATATATTCTTCTAAATATCATTGCAATACCGGAAGTCCCATGACAAATACCAAATTCTGTTAGTAAATCTTGCTCTTCAACTAACTCAATACAACTTCTAAAAATTTGTAATGATTTATTTTTCCAAATTTGATTATTTAATGCATTTCCTGCATGCCAAAGTGAAATAGCAATATCCAAATCTCCATAACACCATGCCAAGCGACGTTTAATTATTATATTATTATAATCTTTAAATATCATACTTGGGAATAAAGCAGTATTTTTCATTTCTAACTCATTAGATATAATATAATTAACGGCACCATTTATCATTTTTTTAATTTTGTGCTTATTAATGTTTAAATAATAAGATAAAGAAAGAAAAATAATAATACTAGAAATGCCATGTGATATAGATAAATTGTAACCTTTTATATCTGTATTAAAAACAAGGGATGATTCCCACTTGTAAATGTTATTATCAAAATCTTTTTCAGCATAATTATATAGAAAATCGATAAATTCTGATATATATATTCTATTTTGTTGAACATTCCACTTTAACAAAGGCAAAGCGACCCCGATCCCCCCATGCATGAAATCATAATATTTTTGTTTTATATGATTTCTCATTTCATCAATTAAGATATTTCGAGAAACTTCGTTTAAATGATTCATATTGATTTTAAAAATATCATTTTTGCAAAGAAAATATAGCATGCACATATTTCCAGCTAGTCCGCTGCTATAAGATGAAGAATTGCAATGAAATATTTTTCCTAAACCTATATTGATAGCTCTGCTGATTAAGCTATAATTAGGATTATTACCATTATACATGTTGTAATATATCAATACTAAAATCTTTCCATAAAGCCCATTGTATAAACCATATTTGTTATCTTCTATATTATCCCATATGTCATTACATATAGCTAATATACAACGATCTATTGTTCTTTGTATGTTCATATTTTATATCACATTTATTCGATCCAGTATTATATGCAATTTATCATTATCGCTTAAATTCCTCAAACAGCCACTGTTTCTATTAATATTTTCTAGACAATATTGACTGCAAATATTACATATTGGGAATATTAGACAATCTACACAATTATCATTATTATACCTTATATCCATTCGCTTTTTCATATTACTATTATAAATAATAGATCCTTCTTTATTAAGAAGTCCTTCAGAATTATCCTCTCTAAAGTCTCTTGCAGTACATTTATATATTTTACCATCATAATTAATTATTACACTATTTTCTCTATCAGCATAACAAATATCGAATGATGAATTTTGTATATTTTTATGTGGAACTCCATTGTCTGGTAAGTGCATATGTTTAACATCATGATCTTGCCAAACTCTATGATATGAAAAGCGTATCTGCTTATATTTTATGCTTTGTTCTGCATAGGTAGTAAAAATGTCTGTTACTTCTTTGAATGTTTCAAAATTATCTTTTGTATAATTGTATCGTATTATAAATTTAAATCCTTTTGATAATGCATACATTATATTTTCTATTATAATATCAAATGTACTATTCACTCTAGCCATTTTTTTTGTAGCATCATGAAACTTTCGATTACCATCAAATGTTACTTGAAATGTACAGTCATATTCATTCGTATATAATAGATTTATTATATCGGAATTTAGCAATGTTCCATTTGTCACAAAAGATAGCATCAATTTTTTATTGTACTTATTACAAACTTTTTTTGCGTATTGAATAATTTCTAATATACTGCTATTAAATTCTAATAATGGTTCTCCTCCAAAAAAAGTAATTAAAAGTTTTTCTAAATCTTTTTGTTCTACAATGTTTTTTATAAAAATAAATATTGAATTTAAAGTTTCTTTGCTTATGTGAGTATTCTTTAGGTGCTTTTCATAACAATACCAGCATTTCAAATTGCAATTCAAAGTTGGGTTTATAATCAATTCAAAAAAATGAGATTCTTTTGTTTCACTTTTTAGTTTTAATACCGCTTTTTCTTTTTCATTGTAATCTTTTGAAACTATAAATTCTTTTTCTTTTAAAATATTAAAAAAAGTAATATTTGTTGTTTTTACATCAAATAAGCTTTTGTTTAATATATCAATGTTGCTTTCTAATATAGTTACAATATTGTTTGTCAATGTATTATATAATACATATTTACTATTTTCTAGTTGAACAACACAATTATATTTGCTCCACTTAAATTCTTTATCAGAAGACGATTTATTTTCCATTTTTATTCACATTTATTATTTCCAAATAATATCTTAACAAAAAATCAGTTATAAACATTTCATATATTCTATTATCTGAACTCATCAATCTATTTATACTCATATGTATATAACTTCGCAATAGATTTAGTATTTCAAACTTATTATTCGTATTTTTATAAATAGCATTTGAGATGCTATTTAAACTCATCATTTCTTTATTTATTATTTTATTTAATGTCAACAAATTATTCTCTTTGCTTTCCAAAAATAATTTTATAATATGTCTATTTTCTGAATATTTTTTATAAAACTGTTTTCCATATATGCCTAACATTTTAAATTCTTCCTTTAATGATTGAGTGATAACTTTAAGAATTTTTATTCTATCTTCTGGTATAATATCAAAATAATAGAAATACCTATCTACGATATAAATAGCGAATAACCATCTAAAAAAATCCAACTCTTTATCTTTGTTTATTTTTTTTAATACAGAAAGTATACATGCGCTATCATAATAGAATATTGATTCAGAATCTTCAATGTATTTTGTTTTATATCTTTCAATTTCTCTTATATATGTATCATATTGAATTCTCCATACTAATTTCCTTTTAATTGCAATATTAAGTTGTTTGCTTATAATATTTAACAATTTGCACAAATATATTTTATTAATTAAATGCATTCTAATTCTTATGTGGAATCCAGTATCTACATAACGAATATAAAAATATTTATCAATATAGTTATTCTTCTTGGCCTTCCTAAATATAGGATATATATACTCAGTTAATATTTTATCTGCTATATTCTCATTCAGATATATTTTTAAATATACCCATTCACTTCCTAATATAAATATATTATTATTCATATGAATTCCTATATAAAAATGCTATATTTTCATTTATATAACACTCTCCTCTTGTATCCTTTACAATATCATAATTATCATAAAGAAACTCTTTCAAAATTAAAGTGTTTCTATTCTTTATTATTTGAATAAAAGAATCAATACTTATTTGTTTATTCCAACATATTAACAATTCATTATCAAAATCAGAATATACATTTTTTAATGGTAAAGAAAATTTATTTCTCCAAATTTCAATTTTTTCCATTGAATCTTTTATATCAATCAACTCTTGTATTTCTTTCTTTGTAAATCGCCACAATGATGGACTCAAAATCACATCACCATATATAACTCTTGGGAAAAAGATAAATTTATTAATTAGACTCCCCCAATAAAATCTTAATCCAAGTAATTTGTTTTGGCTTTGAAGATCACACAAAAATCTATAAATAGGAAGTGTGGATTCTTCGAAGTTATGAGCGTTTGTCAACATTGGAATTATTTGTTTTTTTAATTTGTTTGACCATAAAGATAAATTCCCATCGTAATCTAAAAAAATATCTATATCCATTAAATCAATAGATTCAATTCCATCTATATGATTATTTATATATGATATTTTAAAATTTCTTATATTAGGGCGCACTGTAACATTAGCCACAACTAAATTAGGTATATGTAATATTTCAGCCAAAATTTTATCCTTATTTAAATCAGTTTCTATATTAACAATGCGATTTATAATATGCTCTATTCTTTTATCAATAAAATAAAATCTTGATATTATATTAGCCGCAGATGTTCCATAAAATCCTTTTAGATTTATTGTATGTTTATTATTGATTATGTTAAAAACTACATACATTGTATCTGGTAGGTCTTTATAAGAAAATTCTTTTTTGGGAAAGTCATCTTCTTTTAGTTCTATTATGTTATCTCTGTTCTTATATGCATATACAATTTTGTTTAACAGGATATTTTCTATTCCTGAAACAGAAGAAATGGATGAGATAACATTCTCGTTTGGAAATTCTATATTTCTCAATATATCTGATTTGTTATTCTTGTTTAGGCAAGGGTATTCAATTCCAATAATAGGGTCTAACACATCCACTAATCTCACTTTGTTATTTTCAAATCTTTGATAAAATTCTTTTTTAAATTTGTCAAGATTAGGATTATTTACTTTTGAATTTATCCTATATAAAAAAGACATTGTGTCTTTCAATTTTAAAATCACCTTTTTATCAATAGTGCATTTGTTTAATTCTTTACTTATATTTATATTAAATACCCTGTTTTTTAAATATCCAACATTCAGATCATCCAATATATTTATTACATCATGGTATATTTCAAGATTATATTCACCGCTACTAAGTTGTTTTAATTTTGATTCTATTTCTTTTATTTTATTCACATATTTATAATTTATATTCTCAAGTATATCTATTATTCTTTCAAAATTATCTCCATTTATAATACTAGGTTCTAATTCGCTTATTAATATATTATTATCTATCAATCTATTAGCATAATCATAAGCTATTTCATGACTTATTCCAATATTCATCATTATGTCAACAATATTATATATTGTAATTCCATTTTTTGCTGATTTGATAACCATAGAAAGTGCATGAGAATATTTAACAGTTGAAAGTTGAGTTTGTTTTATATTACTGATATCATACTCCAAATATCTATATGCCCTATTTACTTTATAAATACTACTATTTGGATAATACTTCAATTTCAATCTTATATCTTCTTTTTTTTCAATTTCCTTTATAATTGAATATAATACACAAAAATCTAATCTTACGTTTTTGGTTATTTTATGTATTTCTAACTCTGTATTATCGCCTATATTCCCCAATGATATACCAGCAAATAATCCAAATGGTGTACATCTTGTTGACATCCTTTCAGCATACCTATACAAAGAATTCTTTATTCTGGTTTGCTTTTTATAGCTTTTATTTGATATATTTATCATTGCTGTATATAAATCTGGTGATGCCAAAAATATTGCCTCCTTAAATATCTTATCATTGATAAGATATTTAAAATCCTTTTTCTCTAGTAAATCGTAATAGAAATAAGGTGTTCTAAGTATGAATTTAGAAAGGAAATTATACATATTGTAGAATTACACTATAAATATAATATGTTGCATATACATAAATATGCGTTCAAAAAATAAATTCAATAGAAGAAAACAACTTATGTTAAATCATTTTTGAACGCATACTTAAAATTATTCCTGCTTATTAGCATGCATAATATGTACTTGGGCATGTCCCATCAGCACAATATGTCCACCTATTCCCTGTCGGACAAAAATTACCACCCCCTTGTATTTTATTCATAGGGGCTTCTTCCAATTTTTTAATAACTTCTTTGTCCAGTTCTAACACTTTTAACTTTTTAACTTTTTTCATAACACAAATTTTTAAGATTATAAAACAATATGTTATCTTATTAAATAACATTTTCTTTCATTTTTGACAAGGAAGCAATGCCTCCAATAGCCCCTAAATTCATTGATTCTAGAGCAGAGCTAGGTACTATGACCATAGAGCCTTTTTCTTTCAACCCTTCAAAAAGCATATTCATTCCACGTAAATGCAATGCAACAGGATTATTTGTATATTTTTGACTGGCTTGTGAGAATTTTTCTGCGATTTCAGTCTCTGCTGTACCTAAAATAACTCTGGCTCGTCTTTCTCGTTCAGCTTGAGCTTCTTTACTCATAGCTTCCGCTAAATCCTTAGGAATCGCAATGTCCTTAATACCTACAGTCTGACATGTTATCCCCCAGGGATTCGTATTCTTGTCTAATACTTGTTGTAAATCTTCAGCTATTTTATCACGTTCTTGCAATAACGTAGATAATTCATGCTTTCCTATTGTATCTCTTAATCCTGTTTGAGCAATCTGCTCTATGGCAGTTTGGTATTCTTGGACTTCCAACGCAGCTTTTTCCACATCCCATACTGTCCAATAAACAACAGTATCAACATTAACAGGCACAGTATCTTTTGTTAAGGTTTGTTCCGCTTTAAAAGCACTAACCCTTACTCTTTGATCTATATAAGTAGAGACCCTATCTATAATTGGAATTATCATAAATAAACCAGGGCCTTTCAAGCCACTATACTTACCCATTCTTAAAACTACCGCACGTTCCCATTGATCGGCAATATGTATCGAATTTGACAATAAAACTGAAAAAGCCATGGATATAATAAATACAAAAATATTAATTACTCCAAGTGCAAACAGCATGACAAATATCACCGAAAATATTAAAAATATCGAAATCGATAATGGGTTAAGGCTTCCCTTTGTTTTAAGATCTGTCGTCTTCATAATATTACATTTTAGGTTATTTATTATTCATATTTTTTAAATTTGCAATAATATCATCTAAGCCAAAGCCGTAACTCATGCCTATTGTTAAAAATTGAGTACAAATGTCATTTAGCTTCTCCTGTCGTTCTTTTTCAGGGATAACAGATTCTGTTTTATTAACAAATGTACCTGTTCCCTGTTGAGTCTCTAATATCTCACGTATTTCTAATTCTTTGTAAGCTTTAGAAACAGTATTCAGATTTACTTTTAATTCCACCGCTAACGCACGAACTGTTGGCAACTGCTCTCCAATCTTTAGCTGTCCAGTAGCAATTCCAAATCTTATTTGATCTATTATTTGCCGATAAATTGGCACACCAGCAGAATAATCTATCAGAAATTTTATCATAAAATGATATTGTATTATTTATATATGACAAATATAGCAATATTAGTATATAATCCGTATAAATTTTATATATTTAATAATTATATCAATATATTAATACTCTGGTCTGAAAAATCCTCCTTGAATAGGGAAAAACATTCGATCAAGCGTAGTAACTCAAAGATAATTTATATAATTAACTATGTGCCAAACAATAAATAAAAATCGATATCATAATAGGTATTCGTTGGAACATCGCTTATAGTGAATGGGACGATTACCGCAAACAGAACGGGCAAGGTGAATGTATAGGTAATCCACAGTCGAGAGGTATTCCCACCTGGTTTGTTTTGCCCGATGATATGATGTTTAGTGAGAAGTTCAGCGGTGCGATGCAGAGGCTTGATGATAAGAAAAGGTAAGTAATGGAACAGGGAGAAATCATATTATATCAGCCGGATGAAGCGGTCAAGTTGGAAGTGAGGCTGGAAGATGAAACCGTTTGGTTAACACAGGCGCAAATTGTGGATCTTTTTCAATCAAGCAAAGCAAATATAAGCGAGCGTATAAAAAACATATATGGAAGCAGAGCATGCGCTTCGAGGGCGGCAAACCGACCGGGTATCGATACCTGTTATCGGTGAGACCCGCTATGACGGAGCCTCCTTGAGCTGGAACCTATTCCCGGGCGCTACCGGATATCGCGCCAAGGTCTATGAGAAGGCTACCGGACGTTTGGTCGATGCGATAGACATGTCCGCGGACGCCTCCTCCATGCCGTTGGACGGGCTGGATCCCGAGACGGAATATGGAATTGTCTTTACGCCTTTGCGGATGGTGGGAAATATAGAGACGAGCATGGGAACGTATGACCTAGCTCTCAAGACAGCCGCTATCCCGACCGCCAACGAGGAGATCCCGATAGCAAAGGCCACTACTGTATGGGGAAAAGACGGTCGTTTGAGCGTACACTTGGCCAGCCCCTCGAAAGTCTATATCAGCGCTTTTGACGGCAGGCTGCTACAGGCGGTCGCGCTTCCGGTGGGAGATACGAGCTTGGCTTTATCCGCAGGACGTTATATCATCCGCGTGGGAAATGAGGTATTCAAGGTCGCCTTATAACAAAGAGTTTGATACTTATCCACTTTTAATTTATACACGTATGAGAAAACAATTTTTACTAATGTTGGTCCTCTGCCTTACGGCCTCGCTGACGTGGGCGGAACGGATCGACGTGGCCACGGCCCGCAAGGTAGCGGGGAGCGTGGCGCGATGAGAGGGCGTGACCAGTGGCCTGCGCTCGGCAAGTGATTTATCGTTGGTGTACGCCGCCGCCCCCGGGCAAAGCGGCTCGGCCCTGCGTAGCGGCACGATGGAAGGCTCGGCCGACTACTTCGTGTTCAACTTCCCCGGCGAGAAGGGGTTCGCTATCGTGGTGGGTGACGACCGGGTACGCCCCGTCCTAGGCTACTCCGACAAGGGTAGTTTCGACCCCGACAAACTGCCGGAGAACCTGCGGGGGATGCTGGCCTACTACCAAGACCAGATCACGTGGGCGAACGACAAGGGCATCGAAGCGACACCAGACATTGCCGCCGAGTGGAGCCGCTACACGAGCGGGACGGCGTTGAGGGCAGCCGGGGAACCGGTGTTGCTGAATACGGCAAGGTGGAATCAACAGGAGCCGTATAATCATTCTCTTTCTATGGTGAGAGTTTATTACACGGATGGTACATCTGCTGATAAACAAGCAGCTACAGGTTGCGTTGCGACTGCTTCCGCTATCATCATGAAATATTATGAATATCCAAAGAGTGTTACAGGAGGTGTCTCTGTTTTCTCTCTAGCGGCTTTTAGAGACCCCAATAATGTTAGCTGGAACTTAACAGAACATTCATATCCAGTTTCTTATGCGTCCTATGATTGGGATTTAATGAAGGATGAATATGTTAAAGGAAATTATAGCGAAGCTGAGGCCAAAGCGGTCGCTGATCTAATGTGGAACATTGAAGCAAATGTGGAAATGGTATATGGCTATCCTGAAAGTGAAACTAATACCCAATATGCGATTTCCCGATACAAAAAATGAAAAGGTCTTGAATCTAGCTGAAGAATAAATCAGATGTTCAACTTAAATAATGCGGATATGGAAAATTTGATTACACAAATCAACAAAGAGAGATTGGTTAATAGCGACACAGCTCTTATGATGAAGGAATTATACTATTACGTGCCTTGTGAGTATTGGTATGACAAACTGGATAGGCTACGTACCGATGTTGAGGGAAGGAATACTCCGATGTATATGTGCGAGTGCCCGACACTGGCAGCATGTATCCAATGGATGATACAGACTCGTGAATATACGTTTCAAACAGAACAAAACGGTAAGGTCTGGCATGTGGTTGTAAGGGCTGGAGATTATGTGCTGTATAACTCCGAAAGTAATGCGGATGCTTTTTGTTGTTTGGAAGAAGCACTGGAAAAAGCGGTACAGGAGTGCATGGAGTTCTTGTATTAAATTGAATTAAAAAATCGGTCCCCTTCACGGGAACTTTCCTATAACCTTGTTAAGAGGTGGGGGCAGATGATCTTTGAGAATCATCTTTGAAGGATGGGAGAAGAGATTTATTTCGTATTTTTGTTCTCAGATTTTAGTGTAATACCATTCCTTCGCAGCAGACGATACACTGTTCCGCTACTGCCTATATTTAATATTTTCTGTATCTCCCTTACCGGTGTTCCGGACTCATAGAGCTGGATGCAGCTTTTCTGCTTGGCGATGTTGTTTTTGTTGATAAGTGTCTTTCTGCCGAATTTGACACCTTTTTCCTTGGCGATTCTTCTGCCTTCTTGGGTTCTCTCATAAATAAGGTCACGCTCAAATTGGGCGAAAGCACCGAGAATGTTGTTCATCAGTTGGCCGATTGCGCCTTCCGTACTGATGTTGTCTTGCAGTGAGGTGAATTGGATGCCCCTCTTCTTGAAATCTTCCAATAGCGTAAGGATATTCTTCAGCGAACGGCCAAGCCGGTCCAGCTTATATACGACAAGCGTGTCGCCTTCCCGGAGAAAGTTCAGGCAGGCATCCAGTTCCGGGCGGTTTTGTTGACGTCCGGTCATTTTCTCAGAGAAGATCTTCTCACATCCGGCAGCCTTCAACGCTTCCAGTTGCATATCCAGATGTTGTTCCTTGGTGGAAACACGGGCATATCCTATTTTCATCCTGTTTTGTATTTAGTTGTTTAATGAAGGTTTTAATTCTTCACTTTTTCAAACATGAAGACATTAATTCTTCATATTCCTCACGGCTGTATTGGTTGAACCCCTTTTGCTTCATAGCCAAAAGAAGTCTTTCCAATTCTCCGATAGTTACTACCTGTTTGCCGATAACGGTAAATTGTTCCCATTCTCCCTTTTCGTTGAGCAGGTATTCCCGGTGTGCAAAACAGTAAAGAGAACCGTCAATGTCATTCCGTTTCTGCCATTGACGCAGGTGCTTCAAACTGGTGAAATCACGGGTGACAGTACGTGGAATGGGAACCAATACGTCAATTTCCATCTTGAATTTTATATTCTCTTCCGTTTCTCGCATGGGTGATTAGCTTATTTCATAATACATCAATTATTGTATGGACAGGAAGTTCCAGTTTGGAGAAAGCAAACATTTTCTTGCCCAAATCCTTTAGCGATGCCCCAATATGATATACTTCCGTATTATCAATGATTAAGAAGCGGTCGTGACTGTCTCGGTACGTCCTGATGTCGATAGGCAGGTACTGGCTGTTATGCCTGTCAAGATCGAGTTGGAGTTGCTGCGTGATGCGCTGGGTGTAAATGGTGGCTGAAACACCGATGTTTCGTTTGCTCAACATGAGTAACACGGATTCATCTACATAGTTGTCGATAAGTATAAGTGAGCATTTGGCAGACTTTATTAAATCTGTAGCAAACTTATACGCATCGAATATCTGACCGTCAAAGAAGATACCTTCCACCGGAGGCAATGAGGTGCGCACAAAGAAGTCTATCTTTGCATCATGTTCAGCAATGGTTTTCTCTATTTGGAAGAATTTATTGTTCATTCTATATTCCATGTCATTGAGCCGTTGGTTTATAGAATAGCCTTTCAATAAATATTCTTTTAAAATTTTATTTGCCCATTGCCTGAATTGCGTACCTCTTACGCTTTTAACTCTGTATCCAACTGAAATTATTACGTCTAGACTAAAGAACTTGACAGGCTTATCGGAATTAGCAATGTGCAAAAAATGCACATTGCTTTTCTCTTCCAATTCCTTTTCCTTAAAAACGTTATTTATATGTTTGGTTATAACGGTTCTGTCACGTTGAAAAAGTTCTGCTATCTGCGCTTGTGTGAGCCAAACGGTTTCATCTTCTAAACGTACTTCCAACCTTACAGCTTCATCCGGTTGGTATAGTATGATTTCTCCTTGCTTCTCCATTATATGTTTCGCTTTTATTATGTTGTTGCAAATGTACAAAAAAGAAACATTATAAAATCTATTTTTTCCGTAAGTATTACTTCAAAACTTTGTTTCCTTTTTATTTTAATAAAACAGAAACATTCTGCTGTCTCAAATAAATAGTTGTCTGTTTGTTGTTCATAGTTGGGGTGTCAACGGGCTTGTTGGTGCGGGAAAATGAGAAGAGACTGCGCTTCGGCTTGGTAACGGATATACATTTTGCTCATCGGAATGTACACGGAACTCGCTATTATGAACAATCCATCACGAAGTTATCGGAAGCGATAGACGTTTTTAATAGGCGGAAATTAGATTTCATGATTGAACTTGGAGACTTGAAGGATATGGGGGATATTCCTGAAAGAGGGCAGACTTTGTCATTTTTAGATGAGATAGAAGCAAAGTTTCAGACATTCGATGGCCCTGTCTATCATGTGCTGGGCAATCATGATATGGATAGTATCTCAAAGTCAGAATTTCTCGCACGTACGACCAATTACGGGAGCGCGAAAGGAAAACCTTATTATTCCTTCGTACGGAACCAGATTAAGTTTATCGTGCTCGACGGTAATTGCAACGAGGATGGTTCCGATTATGATTCCGGTGATTTCGATTGGACGAAAGCGTTTGTCCCGGCTGGGCAGAGGGAATGGCTCTGGCAAGAGCTGAAGAAAGACGATTTGCCTGTCGTGATCTTTATCCACGAATTGCTGGATACTTTCTCCGGGGTCGACGAGGAACTTTGTATCGGCAATGCGGAAGAGATCGTTTCGGCACTTGAGCAAAGTGGCAAGGTCGTGGCCGTTATCCAAGGGCACCATCATGCCGGGAACTATGGTTTCCGGCATGGAATCCATTATTTTACGATGAAAGGAATGATAGAAGGAAGCCTTCCTGAAAATAATAGTTTTGCCGTCATTGAGATAGACAAAGACTTGAATATCTATATAGAGGGTTTCTATAATTGCAAGGATAAGGAGATGAAACATAATAGATAATCATTATGAAGAACTTCACGGACGAGCACATATATATCTTACGCTAAATATATATTTCTAAGAACAAGCCTCCGGCGGGGGTGACTCGCCGGGGGCTTTCTGGCCTTTACATATCATGGCTTGAGTTATCCATGAGAAAAATTATCCTGTTGAGTTTCCTATATGTGTATTTGCGCAGAAGAACTATTTTTCCATAACAGGAAGAACATTCGTAGAAGAATACATAGTCCCTGATCAGACAATAAATCGCCTTTAAGCGCTGGCGCTTATATTCAACCTAAGGAAATACCGGAACGTGGTTGACAGGGGAATACGGAGGGGAACTTCATATAGATAGCTTGGATTATCAATGCAACACGGGTAAATCGGCCTTTTTTAATTGAATTTCTGGCATGTCTGCGATTTGGCCCAAGAAACGATGTACGTGTACCGGATCGATTTCTATCAACTCCACAACTATTCTATTTTTCTCTTCTGAGATATAGAGATCGTTAATCCCTATCTCATAGTGCTCTATCCTCCCCGTGTCCTTTTCCTCGATAAATGGTTCCAAAAATATTACAAGTGAGTCATATTTAGACAATAAATGATTATATGAATACTCACGCTCGGCAATCAAGAACAAATCATCGCCGAGCGTTTTCCTTATCTCATCTCGATACACGGACGTATCCCCTACAATCCCTATGACCAGTTCATATGCGGAATTAACATAAGATCCTGCGTAATAATCCGGGTATCTTATGTTACCCAAGCTATCCATGGGGAATGAGTCTTTATATTTATCCTTATTCGCGTTAGCGATGGTCGCTTTACCTAGCAAGTCTTTCCAGACTTCCTCGTTGGTATTCTTATGTACACAAGAGCACATCGTGCTAATCAGTGACAATAAAAGGAACATTTTCATATTGCCTAAATATAATGCAACTATCATTTGCTATATATTCTTTAAATTTAGAGATGGATAAATCGTTACAATCATCCAAATACACAAAAATCCGATCTCTTTGCGGATATTTTTATTCTTCTCTCTCATCGTAAAAGATAATATGCTATCATTCATCCTCCTTAGATGCCTATAAGAAAAAAGAGCGGGTTTAACGTTAAAGTCCGTACGCCCTAACATCCTATTTAGTAACATTTTGCCGTCCGTAAGATCTCCGACAACATAAATGACAAAGTTATATTGATCCGCTTCATAGATTCCACCAAGGAAACCTGGTAAACTGTCATATTCTGTCCTGTAATAATCTCCAAACGTATCTCTGAAACTGTCATAAACAGACTTTTTTATCGCCATATCATTAATGACACCATTATCTTCCTTGCCCAAACGGAACTCACCCGAAAGTATATAATCATGGGATTTTCTACTGAGACCATATGTTACCGTGGCGTTTTTAGTCACCCGGTATCTCCCTGCCCTTCCTGTATACTCGTATATGGTTAATTCCAATGTGTCATGTGGAAGAACTGCATCGGCGATCATTAGATAAGCATGGCTTTCTGGTAACGCGTTTTCCCAAGCTTGGGAACTCTCATTATAAAACTCCAGCTTATAATCATTTCTTCCCAACTCAATAACATTATCCGTGTGATTTATTATCCTGATCGGAATTCCGCGTTGTGACACGGGAAAAACGGAGTCTACTTGTAATTCGCAATTTTTTTCATCCACAACGTTCGAGGGAACTATAAGGGTATCTTTGGGTGTATATCCTATTACACCATCTTTTTTCGTATACTGGCAAGAGATACAAGATAAGATTATGATATAAAATATGTGCTTATACATTTACCAGATAAAACTTGCGATGTGTTACCACTGATATTGTTTGTAATAGTACAGTTACCTTCGGATAGATCACAAAAAGCTGCATCTACACTACCTGACCTGCTAGAATAAAGACATCTTCCTATAGGATTTGATTTATTAGTATCGTATATAATTGAAAAGTAGTCATTTAAAGCCACGACATGAGCTGCGGTTATAAATCCCACTTTGTTGTTATACGTTGCCTTATACCCAAAAGAACTAGGAACTAGATTTGAATCAGGATCTGGTGATGCCCCTATTGAGTTTCCAGGATTAACGGTAAAATTTGCTCTGAAAGTTGAAGATTTTAAGCTTTCGATAAAATTCACAAAGTCTTCTTGTTGACATCGGGACCGGATAAAACATATCGCGGGTGAATCCATCATATAATGCTTAAAATCCGAGATCGCAGTGTTACTACAATCATAAAGATAAACCTCTATTCTGTTATTTGTTTCCGATAGACCGAACATTTCTATGTTTTCAATAACAGGATTAAGTTTTGCCCCACTAGATAAATAGATTTTATTCATGTCGCTCAAAACACCAGATAAATAGTTAAAAGAGAAATCAGATTCTTTCAATATTATATTGGGGTTCTCTGTTAATATTAATGGTAAATTTTCTGTTCCCCTTTTAATATATACAACAAGTTCATTTCCGTCTAGATAAGATCCACCATAATAATCAGGAAAATAAACAGACTTGCTATCATCCTGCAAGCTCCTTGTATTCAATCCATAAAAATCTTTCAGATCTGAGAATGCTTCCAAGGCTTTAGACTGATCTACACATATTTCCTCTTGTCCTACAGTCCCCACAGACGATCGTTCTGAATTACTCAGAACAGATAACTCATCCGAGCAACCTACCATAATGAAAACAACAGCTAAAGCCAAACATTTAAATAATAATTTTTTCATGATACATGCAATTTAGGCGTTAATAAAGGAATATTCATATTGCAGAACTAAGAGAGATATAATACAAACGTATTATAACGAACCAATGGTAAGAGTCTTTACAAAAAACGGTTAACCATACATCACTAATAATCGTAAAATAATAAAATCATATTGAGATAAAAAAATATTTGTTGTCTAAATTTAGAGAGATATTACATGTGAACCAAAAAATATATAAAAATGACTTATTTAGTATATTTGTTATCAAATATTGGAAAATTATACTTAGGGACTGGATATGGGGCGCGATAAGACTTTTTGCGGGATTGGCGATCGCCGGTATTATTGCCTGTTTAGTATTCCTTGTAGGGATTACAGTTTTGAGACTTCTTTTCCCTGCCTTCTTCTTAGCCTTTATCACATGGCTTTTCTTCGATAATTGGTGGACAGGGGCAGGATTAGGAATTAATTCTATATATTACCTACAAAATTTACATAAAAGGCTGGAACTCGTATTTCCATTCGGCTATAGAGCCTGAAAATGAATCGGAATGCGAACTTTCGTCTGATTATAACATAAATGATTCCAGTGGTTCTGGAGTGGAATATCCCGTGCCGTCTTCAAGGCCAGATAAAGAACGATACCAGCCAAAAACTGATGACGATGATCCGAGAGGTTTCATCGTTTAGCGCACGAGTATAAAATTCGTGCTCAAGGATTGGAGGAAGAGGCTGGCTATTTGTTACAACAAGCAGGGACGGAGTTTAGCTATGGGGATTATGAGGGATACGACACTTACAAAGAGGAAGCAGGAAAGAAATTAGATGAGGCACAGAATTGCGGGGAAAATGCCGATGAATATGAATCACGTGCCAGATATTATTATGAACGACAATCATCAGATACAAGTCGTATTCAATCTGGAGGGTGTTATCGCTACTCCCAACGAGGTAGGACCGTTTACCATCAATACGAAACCTGTATTCGAAGTCGCTTTTGCCGCCGCCGAAGGATATGAGTATGACGGTAAGATCGAGGTGAGAATGGGCGATAAGCTTCTTTCTACCCCGGCAGACTATGAGTACGTGCCGGAGAACGATCTTCCTTTCACGTTGAAGACACCTCTTTCCGCTACCTTGACCATCACCGCCAAGGGCACGCAAAAGTCATATAGCGTTACGACTGCTTATACAAATGTATCGACACCTGCCGAAGAGCTGCCGAAGAGCTGCCGAAGAACGTGCTGCATGGCAACGCACTATCATTCAAGATCACGCCGGACGAGGGCTATGAGCTACCGGAGACTATCAAGGTGAAGGTGGGCGATAAGACCCTCGCCGCCGCTACGGATTACATCTACAACAAGGCTACCGGCGAGGTTTCCATCGTCAAGGTGACCGGCGAGGTGGTGATAACGGCCGTAGCCGTATTGAAGACTTACGAGGTGAAGCTGACGCTGGAGAAGCTGGCTTCCGACTTCAAGGAGGGCACGAAGGTGAACCATGGCGCTAAGCTGGATATCCAATTGACAGCCACTGCCGGCTATGAGCTGCCGAAGAGCGTCAACGTGAAGATGAACGGCAAAGACCTGACCGCCGCCGACTTCTCGTATGCGAACGGCAAGATCTCTATCGCCAAGGTATTAGGTCCGATCGAGATCACCGTCATAGCGGATAAGGTCCATAACGTTAAAGGAGATGTGGAGAACTTGACAATCGACGCTCCGGAGAACATCGTGGAAGGCGAGACCTTCATCGCTACGCTGAATGTCGTTTCCGGTTACCAGCGGCCATACGCAATTAATGTCATTATGAATGGTCGCCTGTTGAGTGCCAGCGAGTATTCTTATGATAGTGTTTCCGGCAAGATCGAGATCCCGAACGTGAGCGGTCCGATATCTATCATGGCCAAAGGCGTTCGAGAGGGTTACTTCGAGGTAGTGCTAAACCTCACCAACCTCACCTCCGATCCCGTCTCCTTCGAACCGCAAGTCAAGGATACGAAGATCGAGCTGACTTTGAAGCCTAGCTCCGGTTATGAGCGTCCGTCTGATATCTTCGTGACGATGGGCGGTACGGCACTTGCTTCCAGAACGGATTATACGTACGATCGCTCTACCGGTAAGTTCGCACTGGAGCAGATCACCGGCACGCTAGTGATTGTGGCGGACGGAAACCGCATACCTGATCCAACACCCGATCTGGATCCTACCCCGACCCCGGTCACTTACACCGTGACATTGCCGGTAGTAGAGGGCGCGACGATTGCGGCCACAGGTTCCACTACCGTTTCGGAGGGTAGCAGCCTCTCCTTCACCGTGGAAGTGAAAGCGGGTTATAACGCCGACAAGATGGTGGTGAAAGCCAACGGTACGACACTTACGCCGGACGCGAATGGTCGCTACACGATCGCCAACATCCGCAGTAACGTGGTAGTAACCGTAACCGGTATCGTGAAGGGTGACGATCCGACAGCGAATGAGACGATCGGCTCCGATGAATTGCGTGTATGGGACGTCAACGGTCGCCTGTTTATCCAGACACCGGTAGCCGATACGGCCTATATCGTTACTTTCGATGGCCGTGTGTACAAGACCCTGTCCTTGTCCGCCGGCGAGTACACGGAAGCGATGCCGCAAGGTTCTTACGTTATCCAGATAGGTAAACAATCCTATAAACTGAACTTCTAAGCACTAAACACAAAGCGAGGGTGTGCCATTTTGCGTTTTGGGTACACCCTCAGATCTTCAGGAGGTATGGCGAACACCGGTATATACCGGCTTGCCACACCTCCTTCTTTTCTATCATCGGAGACACTTCCGCTTCTCTCTGTATTCCATCATAGATTCCTGCGCCGTCTCTTTCCTGCGCTCATAGCTATCTATTTACTGGATCGTATAATATCTTTAGGTCCTCAGCCCCTACCAAGCCTACGCTCTCTTGGATGAAGAAACGCTTGAATCGCTTGTTCATGTGGGCATGCAGAATAACCTTAAGCATCATTTTGGGATGGTAAGGGCTGTGACTGCGTTCCTTATATAACTTTCTGAAATTCTCAAGATTCAGACTTTCAACCAAAGCGTCAATCATACTCACTAGATCGTTTTTCTGGAGAAAAAACATCGTTCGGTTGGGAGTATAAGAATGAAAATGTACCTTTATCAGATTAGAAGTAAAAGATACAAAATCTTTAGGTAATAGCAAAGCCCCAACTTGTGAAAGTGGGGGCTTTGTCACAAAAAAGAAGGTGCGTATTTTGAAACACCTTCTTTTGCAAATAGCCTTTTAAGGCTATAAATGAATCAATATCCCGGATTTTGTCGCAATTTATTATTTTTCTGCATTTCTAACGCCGGAATAGGGAATATCCCTCTATAGGCTGGGGTTATTTTATTTTTCTCCCACCAAGTTCCTGTAAAAAAAGTCCCAAAGCGTATCATATCCGTACGGCGATGATCCTCGAAAACAAACTCTTTTTTCAACTCCTCCTCGATTGTTTGTAAGGTTATTGTTTCCGGGGTTCCGGTAAGGCCGGCACGGGAACGAATCTGTTCTAAGAAAGGACGGGCCTTCTCCGGCTGATTTAAGCGCACATAACACTCCGCTTGCATCAATAACACCTCAGCATAACGCATCACGACCAAATCATGATCACGTTCCCACTCCTCACCATCTTTTTGCTCATATTTACACCAATGCACTCCCTCATAATCTTTTGCGTCCATGATATCACCAATTCCATCCGTAAAACTCAATGGTTGAAGTCCCTCCTGATTCGGATCTCGATCGACAACCTCCCCGGTACGAAGATCGATCTGATCACCGATCAACATTGTATTACGGCGTACGTCTTTCTCATCGAAGCTATGGTATAATCCGGGTTGAGCCACAATACTATTACCCCCTCCATAAAAAGTTCCGGTCGATGAGATCGCCCATCTTTGCTCATTATGCGTTAAGGCCCAATTCAAGAAATTCCCGGTCGTAGCCATCTTATGGTCATAGGGTATAGCTAATAAGATTTCCTTGGAAACCTCATTCTCTGTCAAGAAATTAGTAAAATAATTCGTTTCCAATGAACCGGATATTTGCTGACAAGCCTTAAGGCAATCCTCCCAACGGGATTTTCCAGAAAATACCTCGGCATTCAAATATAGACGAGCTAATAAACAATACCCTGCGTTCTTAGTCATCTTGCCATAGCCGGATTCAGGCAATTGGTCAATAATAGCTAATAACTCTTTTTCCGTAAAATCAAAGATCTCAGCCCGCGTCGAGTTTGTCGGTAATGTCAGATCCTTATAGTCCGTAATCAACGGTACATTTCCGAACCAATCGATCAAGCGGTAATAGTAATAAGCACGTATAGCCCGTAGTTCAGCAAACATCTTATTTTTCTGCTCATCCTTTAAAGAAGACCCTTCTATTTGTGAGATAATGGCATTAACCGTCGAGATTCCATTATAACAATATCTCCATGCCCCTGTGATAGCCACGTTCTGGTTATCCCACTCATGACGTTTCAACTGGACATACCTTCCGCCATCGTACCAATCGGCACCCCCATTCCGAGCCGGAAGTACCGCCTCATCCGAGCTAATCGCCGAAATAAAATAAACATACTCACTAAAAGCGTATCCATTCGCGCCATCAAAGCTACCTCCACGAAGGGAAGCGTACGCACGTCCCATGATGGAGGCGATTTCCGAGTCCGTTTGCCCGTATTCGTTCGCATCTATCTTATCATACAAAGTCTCGGACAAATCGGTGCACGCCCCAAACATCATAAGTAACCCAGCCGCTAATATTGATTGTATTCTCATAATTCCCTTGTTTTTTATAAATGATTAGAATGAAAGATTAAGACCTATGGAAAATGTCCTCGGCATCGGATAAATATTACCTTTATCCAGTCCTACTTCCTTTAAATCTGAAGTACCAACTTCCGGATCTATCCCCGTATAGCCAGTTAATACAAACAAATTCTCTCCTGTAGCATAGAAACGTAAACGGTTAACCCCAAAATTCTTCAGGAGACGAGCAGGAAGCGTATAACCCAAGGTTACACTTTGCAAACGGAAGAACGAACCATTTTCCAACCAGTAATCAGAGTAAACCGGCATATTCTCATTTGAGATACCGCTTTCAGCGAAAGCGGTAGTGATATTATAATTTGGCATATGGGCCGTATAACCTCTTTCCATGCCCGCTACATTCAGTACCTTCTGGCCATACATACCATAACCGGAGATACCTAGATCAAAATCCTTATACGTAAAATTAAATGATAAGCCCATCGTCAGTTTTGGCTGGGCGTTACCCAAGATCTCGTCTTCTCCATCATTTGCCAACACGAATTTGCCATCTACGATACCCTCGCAATGAGGCCCATAAAAAGTTCCCACCGGATAACCTTCCTCGATAACCTGCGAATAACGATTAGACATTCCCAAAATACCTTGTAACGATCCACTTAACACTCGATCGGTTTGATAAACTTGGTTGGACAACTTATCGACTGTCTGTTTGTTATGGGCCAACGTCAAGTTAGCGTCCCAAGTGAAATCCTTATGATTGATAAGGTTTGCTCCCAAGGTCAACTCTACGCCCTTGTTGGTCAAATCACCTACATTCGCTAAGATATTGGAATACAAATAAGGAGGATTAGGAACTTGATACGTATATAATAAATCACTAGTCTTTTTCAAATACCAATCGAACGTTAAGTTTAAGCGATTGAACAAGAACATATCGACACCCACATTCGTTTGGGCGGTAGATTCCCATTTCAAGTCAGGGTTCGGATTCTGGGTAACCCCATATGATTGTTTCCAAGAATTGCTCTCGCTATCAAAATAAGCACCTCCTCCCGTGCCCATCAGCATAGCGGATTTATACTCTCCGATCCCGGATTGATTCCCCGTCAGACCATAACCGGCACGTAACTTCAAATTAGCGAGCCAACTCTGTAAGCCTTCCATGAAAGTTTCCTCCGAAACACGCCAAGCCGCCGATACGGACGGGAATGTACCCCATTTATGATTCGCTCCGAAACGTGAGGAACCGTCACGACGAATCGTGGCCGTAAGCATATATCGGTCTTTAAACGTGTAATTAGCACGGGCAAAGAATGAGATCAATTTCGCTTGGCTCTTAGAAGATGCTACGTCCTCCAATCTGTTATCCTGCCCCGCTCCCAGATTATTCCATAAAAAATCATCCGTGTCGAATTTTCGTCTTTCGGCTTTCAGAGTCTCAAACGAATAATCCAGATAAGAATAACCAACCATAGCGCCTACACGATGTATCTTATTGAATGTCTTGTCGTAGTTTAAGAAAACCTCTAACTGCTTATTCGTATATTCCTCGTTATATCTCTTAGCGTACCCGCCATCTGTAACTTTATAAACATAAGACGGACGGTAGTAATAATCTTGATTTGAGTTATACTCATAAGACAAATTGGTGGTCGCTTTAAGCCCGTCAATAATAGAGAGTTCTACCTTACCGTAACCGAGTAAATGCTTACGGGTTGTCTCATCATTTCGTTCCGTATGGCTCTCCACCGGATTATTTTCAGTCAATCGTCCGCCGATCTGCTCCAAATAATTCCCATTCTCGTCATAAATAGGAGCCGTAGGGTTCATATTATAGATCGTACTATAGATCGCGTTATCTACATTATGCCGTTTATCCGCGTTCGCCTGTAAACTCAACTCAACTTTCAACCGGTCATTAAGTCCATATTGATAAGCGGTCAAACTAGCGCTCATACGGTCTAAATCGCTAAATTTGACAATTCCCTCATTCCTTAGATAATTCACGGACGCACGTAGCCCATTATCCTCCCCTCCGGAAGAGAACGAAAGCGTATGGGAATGGGAAATAGCGGTTCGTTGGATCGCTTTTTGCCAATCAGTATCGGCTCCATAATCTACGGCATCGGTCAAATTATGGTCATTTACGTATTGACGCCATTCTCCGGCTGTCAATACGTCCAAATTATTAGCGCTCTTTCCTATCGCTACATATCCATTGTACTCGATACTACACCCTTTTTTCTCTCGGTTGGTCGTAACGATAATCACGCCATTCGCTCCGCGTGAACCATAAATGGCCGTAGCCGAGGCATCTTTCAGTACATCCATAGACAGGATCTCATTGGGTTGGACCGTACTGAGATCAACGCCGGGAATGCCATCCACCACGACCAGTGGCGCATTACTGGCAGACAAAGAGGTACCCCCACGTAAACGCATGGAAGAGCTTTTCGTGGGATCACCGCCACCTTGTGAGACTACCAGACCGGCTACCTTACCTTGCAACAACTGCTCCGCGGAGGAAATCACGCCTTGCTTAAAATCCTTGGCCGAAACAGAGGCGATAGAGCCTGTTAGATCCGATTTACGAGAAACACCATAACCGATAGCGACAACCGTTACCTCATCCAAGCCGATGGAAGTCGGTTTCAATTGGATATTCAGCTGAGATTTAGCTGCCACTTGTTGCTCTGAGTATCCGATATAGGAAAATGTTATCAGTTCTCCCTCGGTTGCCTCTAATGTATAATTACCATCCATATCGGTGGTCGTACCATTTTTGGAGGCGGTAATGATAGTAACCCCGATGATCGGCAAGCCATTCTCATCGGTCACGACACCTTTGACCGTAATATGTTTTTGTGAAGTCCGGACAGACTGGTTTGTTTCTGCCTTATTCGTCTTTCGATAAAGAACGATATGCCGGTCCGTTATCTTATAAGCGATATCATTACGATTCAATAATTGGCTTAATACCTCCGTAATTCCCTTATCCTTAACATGGATACTAATCCTTTGATCCGAGTTAACTTCCTCCTCATTGTAGAAGAAAGAAAATTCACTTTGCTCCTCAATCGCTTTAAACGCCTGCTCAATCGTCACGTTTCGTAAATTGAGGTTGATCGCTGCCGTATCCATATAACTAGCGGCGAACATCGACGTTGCCCCGGTTAACCCCAGACTTAGCATGAACACCTTGAAAAAATGTTTTTTCATTGTAATGATTTAAATTTATTAATTTATGTTTTGATAATCCCATTCCTCTCTTTGACTTATTTAATATTAGATCCGGATCTTTCTATTTAAGGTCACTCAGAATATTGTTATCTCCATTCATAGTAAAGAGACCAAAAGGATTCGATACGCCTAAAAGAAAATTCAAAAAATCAGTACATAATACCCGTATTAACCAAGCCAAAATAAACCAAGCCAAACAAACCCGCATTCCAACCTTGGATATGAAAGCCTAAATTCTCTCCAGTCAGGCTATTTATATGCTCATTGGGCGACCAATCCCCCGAATTCACTAAATCCGCACGCCCTACTTTCTTAATAATGTCTATAGCTTCCTCTTGCCGTCCCATATTAATGCGTGCCCAACAATCCATAAAACTTACCCACGGCCATACACCTCCATTGTGATAAGTAGCCGAAGGATAACCAAAACTATCATCATAATAAGGAAAGGTCTCGGCGACCCCGTAAGGTGTCATACTTTTCGTATTTAATGTCTCTATGATTCTCAAGGCTCGTTCCCGGGGAACAACATCGAATAAGATACCGATCGTTTGATCCTGTAAAATCCTATCATTTACGCTCCCATCTTTCCATATCTGGCAATAATAGTTTCCATTCCACAAGCCACCTTCTTTCACATCCTTATTCACCGTCTCATATCCTTTTTGATAGGCGACCCGATAATTGTTACCTCCCGCTAAATCTCCACATTCTTCCGCCAAATAAACCATTTCCTTTAAGGCGGATAAATAAATCAAACAGGTAAAAGGAGAATATTTTCTTCCCTCGATCCCCTTCACATCTTTCCAATCTCCCCAAAAAGAGATCTGTGCCGGAAGCCCGATCTTTTCCGTATCTCTGGAGATCAACCAGTTCATGGCATTTTTCATAGCCGGCCAATATTTGACCAAGTCTTGTTTATTATGATAATACCGATAAAATCTGGCAGCACGTAAAATAAAGAAAGCATTGATATCCAAATCATCCTCCCGCTCAATCAGAGGAAGGATCGTAGTCGGGATCTTTCCGGATGGTTGTTGCCACTCGATACTCTCCTCAATCATCTTTCTCTCTAAATCTTTATAAAACACCAAATGCAGCCAGCTAGTCCAATAGCTGTCGCGCTGGTTCAACTCGCAATACCCCATCGTAAGAAGTTCCCCTTTTTTTGTCCATTTCGTAAGCGATACGCCCGGAATCATATACCATCGCATATAAGTATCCAATTCCTTATCCCCCGTTTCGGGGATCGCCAAGGCAAAAGCGGTAGTCTTCTCTCTAAAAGTCGGCCACATCTTATACGCATAGGATGAAAGCTCATCAAGTGTCCAAAAATTAATACCGCTGATCCAATTCTCATCCCGAAAAGCAAATAAGATCTTGACTTTCTTCTTTTCACCCGCACGCAAGGATACTGGGATAGAAAGCCTTTGTCCAGCCCACGCGCTTTCCGTTTGATCTGTCGTAATTTGGCAATTATGTTTATTGCTAATACCCGTATATCCATCATTCTCGCAGGAGATCATATCTTCCGCTAAATTCTCGTCCGGCTGAGCGACCAACGTAAAATGCTCTTCTTTAGAAGTCGGATTAGAGCAACAAATCTCTAACATCAAAACAGGGAGAGCAGAAATTTCAGCATCATTAACCCCCAATGGGCAAAAAGCCTCTGTAGTAAAAGTCACTTTTGTGAGGGGCGATCCTTTATAGTCATTCCTTACAAACGGAAATTCCCTTATGATACGCTTTTTAGAAAATTCAGAAAATAACTGTCGTCTACCATCTTTCTCGATCGAGAACATTACAGCCCCCCTGTTAGTTAACCAATCTCCTAACGTACCGGGGTTCTGCATAATCTGTCCGAAAAAATCCCCGGATGCTGACGCATTCACGGTTAACGCAAAATTGGCGATCGGATACCCATCAGCAACTTGTCTTTTTTGAGCGACCACGGAATGACAAACCACCCAACAAAATAATAGAAAAAATAAAGAATGTGTTTTCACGCTATTCATTGAATCGTATTTTTAATAAATTGTTACTTGATTATCAACTATCGTATATCGAAAAGGTACATTAATCCGTATTATATTGAAAATTTGCGGAAGCGTTTCATTATTAATAAACTTACCGGTAAATACCTTATGTTCCAAACCTGCCTTCTCAATCGTGATCTTACAATTGAATTTTCTTTCCAGACTCTTACAAATATTGCCGAACGATTTCTTCTTAAAAAACAATTTCCCCTCAGTCCATCCTATGGCATATTCCCTTTCAAATGTCTCTAAATGAATCTCTTTCGTGCTCTTATCATATACAGCAGAAGTATTAGGCGTAAGATGATAATGTTTATTATCCATATTATTCTTTATCTCGACAGATCCGGATATCAAGCTTGTCGCTACCTCTCCTTCCTCACCATAAGCTGATACATTAAAAACAGTCCCCAACACCTTGACATCTATTTGCCTCGTTTTGACAATAAACGGGACATGTTCATTACGTGCAACCTGAAAACATGCTTCTCCTTCCAGTCTCACGTCACGGGAACTTTTATTATAATCCGTAGAATAAGAAAGCCTGCTCCCATGATTAAGGATAACCACGGAACTATCGGGCAATACCACTTCAGATACGCCATTTTGAGAATTAAAAACAATCCATTCCTCTTTTACCGAAGACCAAGGTTTTACCGATTCAAGTAGAAAAAAGCCTATTAGTAAAGTGATACTGGCCGCTATGGACAAAAACAGATATATATTTTTTATGGGACCCTGTTTATCTCCCTTATCCTTAAACATCTTATGATATAGCTCCTCCCGCACACCTTCTTTTATTTCCGAGGCATGCCCATAATCACAGTCAAGCGAGATATGATCTATGATCCTGAAAATCTCTTTTTTCTTCTCATCCAGCACATCTAGCGCATCAGATGGAAGATCATCGTTTTCCCGGTTTAATAGACTTATTAGTTTTTGCCATTCTTTTTCAACCTTAACCTTCATATTTCATTTAATTTTTTTACCTGCGCGATACTCCTGTATGACTATTCCAATTTTCCTTATCGCTATGCACATCTGCGCGTGTACCGTCCGATCCGATATCGAAAGGATCTGAGCCACTTCCTTGTAGGTCATATTTTCTTCTCTCACCATGAAGAAAATTAAACGACACTTCTCAGGCAAAGAGTTGATCGCTAACTCAATGATTTTCTTTAACTCATTGTCCAAGATCTCTTGTTCCGGTGTTGATTTCTCAGACAGACCTCCTAAATCAGCGTCTTCCAACCGTATTTTCTGGTATTTATCGCTCTCACTCTTATATTTAAGAGCATGATTCCGGGCACAGATAAATAGATAGTTCTCATAATTCTGTATTTCTGGCAATTGCTTTCGATTTTGCCACAAATACAAATAAACATCAGAAATCACATCCTTACACACACCTTTCTCCACCAGAAAATAGCTTGTGTATCTATACAATTTCATATAGGTATAATCGAAAAACAGTTGGAATGCCCTTGGGTCATCATTCGCAATCTGTTTAAATAGAGATCGTATATTAATAGTTCCTTCCAATGAATGTGACGTAAATATCTATTTTATAATGAAGAGAAAAAAAAGTGGAGTATGCCTAAAGAAGCAGATCAAAAAAATCCGTATTTATGTTTTATTAAGAGATCATGATCCCTAATTACTCATATCCGCTAGAACATTTCTTAATTATTGACAACCATGACTTCCACATGGAGAAAAAACGGACAAAACGCATACATGGCAACCGCCTGTATTATCTGAAGGACGATTGGGACGCAGCCCGAAAGATCGCGGAACGGAACAGCGCGAGCACGAAAGCCAAACGGGAACAATAAAGCGTTTATAACACCAAAAACATATAATCGATATGACAGACATTTGCACCAAAGTAACAGTCAGAAAGCGACCTATCAAAAACAGTCAGTTGTCGCTATATCTGGATTTTTATCCACCTATCAGACACCCGAAAACAGGCAGACCGACAAGAAGGGAATATCTCGGCATATACATTTATGCCAACCCGACAGAGAAATTTGAAACGGAGTTCAACAAGGCCATGCTACGCAATGCGGAGCTTATCAAGTGCAGGAGAACCGAAGCTATCCTCAACGAGGAATTTGGCTTTCTTGACCGCAATAGGGGTAAAGAGAGCTTTTTGGAATACTTCCGCTCCAAAATGGCAGATGATGACAATTTCAGGAATTGGAATGTCGCCTACAAGCATTTTGAAAAGTATTGCGGCGGCAGTTGCGCCTTTGATGATTTGACACTGGACTACTGTCAAGGCTTCCTTACCTATATGCTTTCACTCATCACGCACAACGACTATAAAATGATGACTTCCACCGCAAACAATAACCTGAACAAGCTGAAATGCGTTCTGGGCCAAGCCTACAAGGAAAGGCGCATCAAGGAGAACATCGCACCACGGCTGAAACACGCCAAAGAAGCCAGCACAAGGCATGAGTTCCTGACACTGGACGAGGTGAAAAAGCTTGCGGACACGCCCTGCGAGAAGCCCGTCATAAGGACAGCGGCACTTTTCTCCTGCCTTACGGGATTACGCATTAGTGACATTATCCGCTTGCAATGGGAGAATATCATCAAGGGAGCGGATGGAGGCTGGTGTATGCACATCGTAACCAAGAAAACCCGGACGGAAGCTGTTCTGCCATTGTCGGATGAGGCACTTGCTTTGTGCGGCGAGCGTTCCACCGGACAAGTGTTCAAGGGGCTTACGCAAGCCTTACTTCCTTTCTATCTCAAAGACCGGATTGAGTCGGCTGGCATAACGAAACACATCACATTCCACAAGGGAAACATAATAAAATTTATATCCAGCTGATAAACAGCTATTTATGATATAATATTCTATTTATAGGTAACGATTTAGAAACGAGCGAATTACTATATTCAGTTTTCTTTTGCATTAATCAAAGAACGATTTTAACGCTGCAAATATACATTTAGCCAGCGATAAAAGCAAGTGTTTTCTGTCACATAAATATCTCAAAACCGGCTATGAACGAAGGGGGGCTGATTTCACGTCTCCCCTATCCAATGAGTAAAGTACTTTCTTTCCGGTTAAAAGCGACATTACATTTTCCTTTTTTATATTTAGTCATCATAAGATTCTTATTCTCTGAAATACAATATTTTGCGTAAACAGGCAAGTGAGTGTATCTGATAATTTTACATCCTGTAAAATTTTATTTAAAGTAATCTTAAAATAGAAAAGAGGATCATTTTTAAATCCTCCAACACTTAGCCTTCCCCAATGATGATGTCAAACGGGTTAAGCTGAGATCTCATATCGTCCTCGTTAAAATTGCAAAGTGAATACCGTTATGGACAGACAGCATGATCCTTGGGGTCAAATATCCGAATCATGCAATAAAGTATATCGGTTAAATTATAACTGTGGCTATGATGTCAGTTGTTTCGGAACTCTATGTTTGAATCAGAGTCCCCGTTGTTGCTCTTCTCTCTTTTCCCCGGCGAGATTGTCTAATTGGAAAAGCGTAAGGGTTTATTAATATTTGCCAGATGAAAAATATGAGATATTTCTCAACCAAAGGAATTCTTTCGGATCTTGTTTAGTTATGAGGTCGGAAATCAAGATGTAATGAATTAGATGATGATTAGCCACGTAAGTAATATTTAGAAATGCAATAAAAAACAGAATGACGATAATTAAACGTAAATCGTTTATAATTAGTCGTTTCGCAAGAATTGCAGAATAGCCTGACCTGCAAAAGAAAACAAAATATTGCGACGTTTCAGTTACCAGACTGTTAGCCGCCTGTTTCGGAAACGACGGCAGATAACCGAATTTTTACCGATAAGAACAAAGCGGATTTGTATTCACTGTTTATCAATGTTTTGCACGCCAAAGGACGCTTTTCAAAGGAGTATTTTTACAACCTAAAAAAGAGCGTTATGAAAGTAGAAAAATTCAAGGTTCTGCTCTACCTCAAAAAGAGCGGACTAGACAAGTCGGGCAAGGCCCCGATAATGGGACGCATCACCGTGAACCGTACGATGGAGCAGTTCAGCTGCAAGCTCTCCTGCACTCCCGGGCTGTGGAATCCCCGCGAAAGCCGTCTGAACGGCAAGAGTAGGGAGGCGGTGGAAGTCAACGCGAAAATCGATAAGTTGCTGTTAGCGGTGAATTCCGCTTTCGATTCCCTTTTGGAACGAAAGATTGATTTTGATGCGACGGCAGTCAAGGAAGCCTTTCAAGGCAGCAAGGACACACAGATGACCTTGCTCAAACTCTTTGACAGGCATATCGAGGAAGTCAGGGCACGTGTGGGCATTGACGTGTCTCACCGCACCTTGCCCAACTTCCTTTACACCCGCAACCGTCTCGCTGATTTCGTCAGCAGTAGGTTCAAGGTATCCGACCTTGCTTTCTGCCAGCTCAACGAGCAGTTCATCCTTGAATTTCAGGAGTTTGTCGTGATAGAGAAAGGCCTGGGTGTCCAGACAGTGCGCCATTACCTGGCTATCCTGAAGAAGATCTGCCGCATAGCCTTCAAGGAGGGATATTCTGATAAATATTATTTTAATACAAACGTAGCCAACAAGGCTTTATGATCGCTAGGCCATGTGCCAGCTGGAGCAATAAAAGAATCTTGGCTATCTTTGTCTCTCTCTATGCGCTCACCATATAAGACAGCCCCTTCTGCTCCAACGATACGAACGTCCTTTAGCGCGACAGCTTTATTCGGATAATAATAAATAAAATCAATCCTCTCCCGATCGTCTGCTTCCGGAGCCCAAGTCAACTTCTTTAAATCAACCTCAATATTATTTGTTGGAAATGTAAATCCTGGATAAATAACCGGATTCGGATAAATCTCTCGGAAAGTATCTTTATAGCCATCCTCTATCAATATCTTAGAACAATCCCAATTTACAACCATTCCTCGATGTTCACGAATATCTTTCGTATCGGCTTGCCAATCCAAGTGGGAAGGTTCGTTAAAATCGCCACCAATCATAACAATTCGCCCATGTTCTCGTTCTTTCCGCGCATCCTCAACAATCGCCCGCACCTCATCATCCCGAAAAGAAGCCTTGTTATCCGCCAATATGGAATCAACGTCAACCACAGGCTGTTTCATCTTCTTCCAAGTACAACCATCATATCCCCTCGGTAAGTAATATGAACAATTCATCCAATCCAAGTGGGCGGAATAGAGGACAATCTCTTCACCTTCAATTTGAAACATTGCCTTAATCACTGATCCACGATCGTTTTTCAAGGGAAAAACCACTTCTTGCGACTGAATCTCATATTTTGACAAAATCCCCGTACTCACACTTTCCTTTCCATAATACCTCATCCCCCTTTTTTCCAAATCCGTCACCAAACGAGAAATAAAAGAGATGCCATTGTAATTACGGACCTCACTAAAAGTAATCAAGTCCGGACTCAATTCAACGATATTGTCCACTATCCCCCAATAGCCATTCTCCACTGAGGTCCCTTCTTGCCAAATATTGAATTGAAGCACCTTCAGCTCTTTCCTCGAAGATTGGCAGGCGGTCATAACGACCGCCACCAACAATATAAAAACAGATCTCATCTCATTCCTTTCCTACTTTAACAGCCACATTACCTCATTCGGAGTGTCAATACCACCAAACTGACGCTCTATAGCGGCTTCTATATTTTCACGATTCTGTGAATACTCACTACTTGGATACATCCAGCGGAGAGGTAATTGTGTATTTACCTCATTCATGTTAGTTGCCGGATCAATCGGAATACGGGGATATCCCGTACGACGATAGTCATAATATCCATTAAAACCTAACTGGGCAAAAAAGCCTATCAATTTTTGGTTCATGATCTGCTCCAAGCCCTTAGACTCATCAAAATTAGCCTTACCACTCAAATATTCGTTAATGTACGCTTCATCAATCGTCACTCCATGCCGATAAGCTTCCGGCGTATGCTCGAAAGTAAACAGCATAGCGGCACGTACGCCATTCTCATAATGTTGCCGTGCCGTTGCCGGAGTTTTCCATCCCCGTAAAGCCGCCTCCGCTAAAACAAATTGTATCTCAGAATAAGCGATAAATTTAACAGGTTCTCCTTCGGGCACACGATGATAACGCTCATTGAAATGAGAATGCAATCCCCCTGCGAACTCCGCTTGCACCAGGCCATACTCCAATACAGGATTTACGCCACTATAAGAATCAAACGAATCGGCAGGAGCATCCTTAAATCGAGGGGCAGGTTCTGCGTAATAAAACAAACGACGATCTTGCAACTCTTTCATCATATCCACTAAGAAAGAGCTCATCACCGGATACGACCAATAATTTTGTTTTTCAAAATAAAACGGATACCACTGCGAACTTTTACCCGCATCATAAACACGTTGATAAGATTCTCCCTCATTTTCCATCAAAGGCTCCTTAGCTACTTGCTCAAACAAGTCACGTACATTTATACTACCTACCGTTTGCTTCTTGCTCAACATGTTCAAGACTCGTAGCGTAAAACTATTCACATTCTTCCGCCACAACAAAGGATCTCCATTATATACAGGATCTCCCTTAAAGGTTGCAGCACTGGCAAATAATCGGGAAGACTCACGCAAATCATTCAAGATAGTAAGGAACACTTCTTCCTGCGTATCATATTTAGGAGAAAAAATACCATCACCCTCACCCTTCAAGGCTTCCGAACAAGGTATATCCCCCATCTCCATCGTAGTCTCATAAAAAGCATAAGAGCGAATAAACAAATTCAACGCACGATAAGCATTTTTCTCCTCCTCCGACAATGTTTCACTACCCACAGCCAGCTCTAACATTTTCTTTGAGTCTGTCAAATAACCATACCGAGAAAAACTGGAACGTTCAAACTTATTGTAAAGGTACCACTCCATGTGTTCCGTACAAGAAGAAGTTTTTAACAACCAAGAATTATCAAAAAAATGCTTGCCTGTAATACTCTCTGTCGTTTTCAATATGACATTGGTTGCCAAGAAATCCGGAGTTACCGTTGTTGGCGTATCAGGATTCAAATTGATCTCATCAAAATCGCCACATGAGCAAAACGCCAAAGATATCAATAAGGTAGAAAATATCTTCTTCATATTCTATTTGTACTTAAAAAGTTAAATCAATATTAAAACCAACATAACGAGAAGTCGGAGTATTTAAGTTCTCCTTACCACGATCCGGATCAGAAAATTTAAATTCTTTCGTCCACATTAACAGATTCTGTCCGATAACACCAACTCTCACTTTCTTCATCAAGAGTTTTTGAGCGATCGTTGCGGGAAGTGTATAATTTAATGCTACTTCTCTTAGTTTCAAGAACGAGCCATTCTTGATATTTTGACGAGCATCATGATCCCAAGGATTCTCATTATAATTCATCGTGTAATTTTGATAAGACACAGGAACATCATTTGGAGCAAACACACGAGTATCTTCCAAAACTTTTCCATACGGATCATAAGAAGCCGAGCCACTTACAACCTTTACGCCCGACCCTATGTAATTTTGCTTACCATTTACCACCTCGTCATAACGCCAGCGATTATCGCTATCGGGATGAACACCGGAATGCCACATGGCCTGTTCCGTCCATGAGTACATCACACCTCCGATACGACCATCGATCGAGACACTCAAATCAAACCCTTTGTAGAAAAAACGGTTTGTCCAGCCTAAAATACACTTCGGATCCTTATATCCTATAACAGATTGATACTTGTTCTTCACCGGAAGTCCCGCTTGATGAACGATATTCCCGGCATGATCAGTTTCCCAATCCGTGAAAAAATATTTATCATAACGCTCTCCAACACCAATACGGGGATCTTGCGAACTGTATACAGGATCTAGCTTATCATAATACCAATGCCAATAAGCAACATTCAAAGCGCTTTCCCATTGAAACTCTTTTGTCACGATCGGTTTTCCGGTAAGCGTAAACTCCATACCTCTCTGACGTAACTCTTCTGCGGTATTGGTTATAATCTTCTTGGCTCCAGAAGCCTCAGATATATCCGCTTCAATCAAACGATCATAACGCAAGCGACTGAAGAAGGTATAATCAAATCCCAAACGATTGTTGAAAAAACGAAAATCTGTACCAAACTCATAAGAGGCCTCCGTTTCCGGCTTGATATTCGGATCTCGTAATTTGGAAGGATAACCAGCAGTAGACATACCATTCCATACATCCGTATTCACGTCAAACACCCTATTGATCTCATACTCAGATAGATCTTTTTTTGCGACAGTCCATGATGCACGAACCTTCCAAAAATCCAATACCTCCTCAAGCGGGTTATAAAACGCAGTCGGTATAAAACTTCCAGAAACAGAAGGATAAAAATAGGAGCGAGAATCAGAGGGAAGTGTGGATGACCAGTCGTTACGAGCCGTCAAATCCACATAAATTGCGCTCTTCCAAGACAAACCAACTTTTCCATATATACTGTACAAAGCCTTCTCCTTTATCTCCTTAGAAGTACCAGGACGCTCAACAGAAGCATTTAAAGAATAAAAACCGGGAACAGACAAACCTCCACGCGTCCAAGAGTCTAGATCATCCTGCTTGTACCAAAAAGAAGATAATCCCACAATCGCATCAACTGTAAAATATTTCCATGTAAAATCACCATTCACAATCAAGTCATTATTGAAAGAAGATCCCCCCTTTTTTCGATATTCATAATAACCACGTTTTTCGCCGCTATCACCCACTGAACGACGCTTTTCCGTGCCGTTATCATAATTGTCGAAACCGGAACGTAAAGTTACCTTAAGATTCTTCATGATATCGTAACTCAAGGTAGCATTCGCATTGAACAGATTATTATCTCTCGAATCAATTCGCTCGTTCATTAAGAAATAAGGATTATCATACCAAGCAGAAAAACCCCAATTTTGCTGCTGATCCGGAACCTTCCAATAATTTTTGAAATCACGAATGTCATATTCCGTACCTCCCCAAATCAGCATATTATAAAGGATGTTACCTCCACCATAATCCACTACCGGCATATTGGGTGACTTCATCTTCTTATAAGACATTCCCGCATCCAGTTTGAACTTCTTATAGGTAATATTCCCACTCATATTCACGATATACTTATCCAATGAAGAATTGGGATACTGTCCATTCTGATGCACCTGCGTGGCTGATACACGAAAACCACCCAGTTCTCCAGATTGAGATACATTTACATTTGTATTGGTCACCAAGCCAGGACGCATAAAATTCTTCACATTGTCACGTCCTTTGGAAACCAAGGGCATCACTCGCATGGTCATTGTCTCCGGATCATATTGCTCAACCTCACGGCCGTCCATATAATCACCCCAGACATAACCACTATTATACTCCATACGGCCATAGTTTCCTGTACTATAACTAGATTGCACCTCTGGCAAACGTAAATACCCCGCTTGAAACATAGTATTATTTGACACATTCACGGTCAGTTCTCCTGATTTTCCTCTCTTTGTGGTAATCATTACAGCACCGGCACGCCCTCGTACGCCATATAAAGCCGAAGCAGTAGCTCCCTTCAAGACATCAATACTTTCGATATCATCCGCACTGATATCACTCAATGTAAAATTGCCATAAGCCACACCATCCACTACTATCAATGGATTCTCACCCCTTAATTGCAATTCCGGAGCCTCTGAGATCTCGGAGCTATTATTGATAGACAAACCCGCTATCTTTCCCGTTAAGCTTGTAGCCACATCCGTACCCTTAACAGCCGTAAGTTCCTCACTACCGACCTTTTGCACAGAATAACCTAATGCCTTTTCCTCTCTCTTGATACCTAACGCCGTAACGATTACCTCGTCTAATTTCTGAGTATCTTCCTGTAGTTTAACTCTATACACTGAGGATTTATTTATCGTAACCTCTTTTTGTACATAACCTATAAAGGAAATCAATAAAACCGCCCTATCCGGTACCTCCAAGCTAAAATCACCATCCAGTCCGGTAATCGTA
This sequence comes from Parabacteroides sp. AF39-10AC, assembly GCF_003635405.1. Lineage (NCBI taxonomy): Bacteria > Pseudomonadati > Bacteroidota > Bacteroidia > Bacteroidales > Tannerellaceae > Parabacteroides > Parabacteroides sp. AF39-10AC. The sequence continues at coordinate 49,567 of NZ_QTLP01000028.1, forward strand.
CCTAGCGTAGTACCCTTCACTACGACATTAGCTCCAATAATTGGTTCCCCTTGCGGATCCGTAATGACACCTGTGACTTTTCTATATGATTGCAGCTTCTCTTTTATTCCTTTTGCAGGATTCGAATCCGTCACCGACAATATAATACTATTGTCCAAAACTTTATACGTAACGTTGGTATCCTCAAACAACTCTTCAAGTATCGAAAACACATCTTCGCCATCGCTTCTAATAGAGACCTTCCTACTGGTGTTTATTTTTTGATTATCATAAAAAAAGCTGTACTCGGATTGACTTTCGATCTCCTTTAATACATTCTGAACCGATTCATTATTAACTTCAATAAATAAAGAGGCAGACTGCCTACGCTCAGTAATACCATACCCCATACTGATTGATCCCATTAACAACATGCCAGCTAACTTCATCCTTAATGGCAATCTACAACTGTTATAGATGTTTCCCATAGATTTAAATTTTTTTTAAGATTAAAACGTCATGATAATGATTCTCCAGGTCTGGATACAACCAAGTTTCTGTCTAAGTCAAGAATATGTTTCATTCATATTTTTAGAATTTAAAGATTAAACAATTAATAAAGTATCACTCTCTTTTTCAATACCTCACCATTTCCTCCAACCTCTTGCTCTATGGAATAGTTTATATGAGAGGCTATTTTAAAATGCTCTAAAATCCGATCCAATCTCATATTCTTAAATACCCCAGTAAAAGAACAGGATCGTAAATGATCGCCTCTCACCTCAAATTCAACATTGAAACATTTGCTCAATGTCCATAAGACCTCATCTAATGGAGTGTCTCTCAAGAGGATCGTACCATCTCTCCAAGAAATGTCCCTTTCCACATCCGTTTTGCACATATCTACACTTTTTTGGACTCGATCGTATATCACCTTATCTTCTGGTCGCATCAATAAACAACGCTTCTCCTTCTCCGCATTTACGTATGACAACCGGATCGATCCTGAGATCAATGTGGCCGAGACAAATCCATTATCCTTATACGCATCGACATTAAAATCCGTACCAAGTACCTCTATCGTAACTTGATCCTCAACTGAATGAACTATAAATTTACGATTCGGGTCTCTCTCCACCGAAAAATAGGCTTCTCCATTCAACTCTACCTCCCGTCGATCTTGAGCAAATTCAGAGGGATACTTGATATGTGTATTTGAGTTCAGCCAAACCTTAGATCCATCTGGCAGCATGATCGTACCTGTCATTCCTGAATTCATTCGTACCTCGATCCACTCTAGTTGCCTTGAGTCCTTTTTCAACAGATAGATACTCACGCTGGATAATAAAATGATCAAAAGAATAGCTGCGGTTTGTTGAAACCTTGTTTTAACAAATAACCAAGATCGCTTACGAAGCATTTTCCTTTTGACCCGTCGTAAAGCTTTCTCCGATGATGTTTTTCTTAAATTAGACCATGTAGTTGTAGCGAATAGAATATAATGCACATCACGAGCAATTTGTCTATTTTTCTCCGATGCTTGTATCCACTCTTCCACACACTCAGCCTCTCTATCCGTTAACTGTTTTGTAAAGTAACGCAAGAGAACAGATTCATTTATTTTGGGGTAAAAACGACTTTCCATAACTCTTTTTATACATAAGAGACATAAGCCAAGATATCTCCTAAACAAAAAGAAGAAAAAATGTAAATATTTTTTCATACGATTTATAATCGTTATATAACGTGAGTTCGATGTAAAATCAGAAAATAGCAAGTCGCCCGTCGTCGATGAACTTTAGGCGGGTTTCTTGTTCAAAAAGCAGTATGCTGCGATAGCTGACAATGAATTAAAAAACGATGTCTGAAAAATGTTCAATCTGTGCAATGTCCTTCAATTCATCATTGGCCGTTTCAATCAAGGTTCTTTTTCTGGGCTGAATCTTGTCAGCAATACTTATCAGGGAGTTTCTCACGCTGTTTTTAACTTTAGTGACAAGCGGTCTACCGTTAAGAAAGAGACTCTCGAGCAGAGCCTGACCGATATATCCCTTGTCCGCACATAGTTTCCCTTTGATGTTCTATAGGAACTTATCATTGTTTCAATGGCTCACGGTCATCTATATTTCCATGTGTAAACATGAAATTAACAATTTCACTTTTGTCATTGGTTATTAAATGTAACTTAAATCAGAAGAACCATCCCATAGGAGATTTTCCACGCACTGCAATCCTCTCAAATGTCTTATGAATCAGAATCCTCTGATTACGACATACACCTAAGGGGGATAGAGTCGACGAGACTAATACATGTACAGGTTCTCAACGGTACCTTCTTGATGAAAATGCTCAGAGGGGAATCCGTGCTTCCTTCTCCAGTTCCACGAAACGGTTATAAGACACCTTGTATGAAAACAGGTATTTCAGATATTTACGGACATATTCCTTGTGATAATGCTTGAAGCAGCGGAAACCACCGGAATGAAACAGGATAAGAATGACCATAATCTCAGCGTCGCTCATATGGTTAGGTTTGTTACGATGCCCACTCTTCTTGTCTTCAATCATATATTTTTCCTGTTGTAATGCAAATTCCTCGCAAAAAACATTGACCATACAATAAATCTCTGTAATTTTAGACTTTGAGAAGATAGTGGTAATCTTTTAAATGTTATATTCAGTACTATAAATTTAATACTTTTATCGCTATATTCCTATTTAACAATAGATTATATCTATTCTTATATCGAACTTACGTTAGTTTAGGAAATACTATAATGAAAAAGTTAAAAAGTACGTTAAATGAAGACATCCAACTTTTCACTTCCATCCAAAAAGGTGACAAGAAGGCCTTTGATCTCCTCTTCCTCAAATATTATCCCAGACTCTGTTCCTACGCATGCCAATATGTAAATTTTAATAACAGTGAAGAAATTGTTCAAGAAATCATGATATGGTTATGGGAGAATAGAGAAGTGATCAAAATAGAATCCTCTCCCATACCCTATCTGTTCCGAGCTGTTCGAAACAACTGCTTGAGGCAAAAAAACAGGGATGAACTGAAAAATAAAATCCTAACAATATTATATAATCATGCTAATACCCCCTACGACGATCCAAACTTCTACATCGAAGAGGAACTGATTCATAAAATAGAAAAATCCATCATGGATTTACCCGAAAATTACAGACAAGCCTTTGAAATGAATCGCTTCCAAGATATGACTTATAAAGAGATCGCCTCGCATCTAAACATATCCTCTAAAACTGTAGATTACAGGATTCAACAAGCATTAAAAATATTACGAATCAAATTGAAAGACTACATGCCGTTATTGATAGGGCTATTGACTTAAATTGGATCTACCCTTACACAGGGATATTCAGTAAATGCCTTTAAAAATAAGATGATCTATGAACCATTACCACCTGGTGGGGTACCCGAATATCAAGCAATTCAAGCGTTTCTTTATCCAAGAGGGCGTAGGCTTAGTAGGAGCTAACGACCTAAAGATCTATAATTTTACGATGTCGTATCCGATAGCCTGAAAAGAATCCCGAAGCCCAGGCAGGCGGGATTTCTCCCGTCCCCCTTTACATCTTCTATAATTTTTCTTCGTCCGCATTGCCATAATAGTTATCACCTGCTACGCTCACATGGCCTAACAGACGGATGCCTAATCTCTCTACGGCTTTTTTAACTGCTTCCGTCAAGCGATCATCCGCATCGCTGGTTACGTGCTCCTGACGGATGGTTACGACGTGTAAACGATGAAATAAATGATCTATATGTCAAGAAGATTATTAACGAGATGGAAAATATCTCGTGGAAAAGCAATTGATATATGGTAGTATGGAAGGTTTCCTTCAGCCATTGAAGTATAAAAACTCTAACAAGCAGAGATAGGTATGTAGTATGAAAGAATAGACCTACAGGATGAAGATACACTTAAAGAGTATGACGGACGATTGGATGAAATTCCGAGTTTGTTTGCCAATAGGAAACCTATGCCTGGAGCAATTGAGGCAATGCATAAGCTACAGAAGTATTTTGATCTATACATATTATCATCTGCTCCGTGGAAGAACTATTCTGCTCCATCAGATAAAATACAATAGATTAGGACACATCTTGAAGATATATTTCATAAACGCATAATAATTAACGTGAGTTCGAAATAAAATTAGAACATAGCCAGTTGTCCGTCATTGACAAAGTTTACATTAATGGCGGGCTTCTTTTCAAAAAAGCAGTATGCTGCTATAGCCGACAAAGAGTTGGCTATAAAGTTATTGAATGAACGATGTCTGGAGTGTTCTATCTGTGCTATGTTCTTCAGTTCATCATTGACTGTTTCAATCAATGCTCTTTTTCTGAGCAAAATCTTGTCAGCGACACCCATCAGTGAGTTCCTCATATTATTTTAAACTTTAGTGACAAGCTGTATGCCATTAAGGAAAAGGTTCTCAAACAGAGCCTGACCTATATATCCTTTGTCTGCACATAGTTTTCCTTTGATGTTTTCCAAAAACTTACCCTGTTTCAACGGTTCTCGGTCATCCACGTTCCCAGGCGTGAACATGAAATTGAGGATCTCTCCTTTGTCATTGACTATCAGATGTGGCTTGAATCCGAAGAACCATCCCATAGAACATTTTCCACGCTCGGCAAGCCCTTTAAATGTCTTATGAATTAGGATTCTTTGGTTGCGGCATATACGCAAGGGAGTGGAGTCGACGAAACTGATGCCGGTACAGGTTCCCAGCAGGACTTTCTTGATGAAAATGGTCAGTGGAAGCAATACTTCCTTCTCCAGTTCTACAAAACGGTTATAAGAAACCTGACGCGGAAAAAGGTGTTTCAGATGTTTACAGACATACTCCTTGTAGTAATGCTTGAAACAACGGAAACCACTGGAGTGAAACAGGATTAGAATAACCATAATCTCAGCGTCACTCATACGGTTGGGTTTGTTACGATGCCTGGTCTTCTTATCCTCAATCATATATTTTTCCTGTTGCAACGCAAATTCCCTTGCAAAAATCATCGGCCATACAATAAATCTCTGTAACTTTAGACTCTGGAAACATAGTGGTAATCGTTTAAATGTTATAATTCAGCACTATAAATTTAATACTTTTATCGCTATCTCCCTAATTATTAGTGAAATATATTTATTCTTATTTCGAACTCACGTTAAATAATATTTCGGACGTTTTTTAGTATATACTAAAAATAGTATTATGAAGTTATTGACCGCCCTCCGCGGGACTAGAGGTCGTGCATGAGGCTTTCAAATCATCGTTCCAATCCTTATTTTCCGAAAGTTCGACGTTTTTTAATTCATGCACCTTGTCGCGGAGTTCATTTTCGCTCAGGCTCTCGATGTCAGTAGTGTCGCCATAGAAGTGACGATGCAGCCATAAGGTGTATTTGTACCCTTGTTTGTCGTTGTCAAAGATGCTTCGAAGCTCTTTCACCTGATTCTTGTCAAGGATTAAGCGTAACAGCTTCATCTGTCCTTCCGTGAATGTTCCCTCCGTAGATACATATACAAGATTGAGGTTACTTCCGGAATGGAGTAATTGATAGTGGGAGATGCAGTCTATAAACGACTCCCCGAGGTAGAGAATGTCTATCGGGCGGCTTTTATCGTGGTTGCTGGTTGCCAAACAGTCGAACTTGCCGCCGATGACTCCCTTAAAGGCTTCATTCCGTTGTGAAATGGCTTCCACGCCTTTTTCACTGTACATCTTCACACATACATTCCGATAGACGCTTCCTAGGTTTTTTACCTCACGAATAAAAAACGTGTTATTGAACACCGGGCTTTCAACACTCTCTTTTGAGATACCTCTTTTCCGGAGGTAGTTGCCCTTGTAGGGTTGTAGCTGACGCAAGTAGAATTGAAGCTCGTCCGGTCTCAGGCTTGTGTTGCCTACATCATACCGGCTTTTTTCGGGTGTCGTGATACGGTTGGTGTTGATGTAGTTCTGAAGGATCTCCCCCACCTCGCGCAAGGTCGGCATTTTTCCGGTTGCTTCAAGCAAGTGCTCTTGCATCAGATCCATGATGCTACGTCCACGCACGTTGTCACTATGCACATCCCAATAAGTATATTGGTTCTGTGAGTTCCGCTTGATGACAATGGTGTGCGTTCCGTTGCTCATCTTAGGACAGGCGTTGGAAGAGCCTTCCACGATTTTCCATCCCAGTTCCAACAGGAAATCGGGTAGAGAAATGGTTGTTTTTATCTGGTTGAAATCGACTTTCATAATATTTACTGATGTTCGTTGAATTCTCATCTATGTGATTTTAGATTATAAATGAGAAAGATTATCTTTCATAAAGATAATAAAGTTTACTCAAACATGAAAGAGAAAACACCTGATTTTTTAATACAGTTGTTTTTTATGAGGAATCGTATTTGAAAAGAGGAGGTTCATCAAGGCAAAGCCGTGCTTCGTCAAGGATAACTAAAAATTAAGGGATAACATTTCGGAATTCTCTTAAGATCTCGACCTTTTCCTCATCCAGTCTTCTCTGTTTCGACATACGATATTCCTCATGCTGAATAGGGCGATTGAACAAAATCGTATAACGGGTCTTTCCCAGATTATATTTGAAATCACCGACCTTGCCATTTACATCCAGTCCGAAATTGAACGGAATAGGCGACTTCAAAACATCAATATGGTAATTAAAACTCATATCCATGCTATGTTGTCCACCTACGATAAAACTATATCGATCCATATCCAATCGAAAAGGCAGGATCTCAATTTGGTAATTTTTCGCCATGAAATCAGCGGATATATGATCGATCATATTGCGCTCCCGATCTTTAAAACGAAGTTTACTTGCTATCTGATGAAAGGTTTCATTCGTAAACAATACCATATTCTTACCGTCCAACGAGCAAACGGCCGACAATGCGCTCAGGTCTACGTTCAACGTGGAATCGATCGGGCAATAGGCAGCCAAATCACAATCCAAGACTCCATCAATGGAATTCAACATCGGAAACAAAGTCCCCATCGCAGGAAATACTTTACGCAGTTTACCCACTTGTATCTGGCTTAAATTCCAATTCAAATAGACATCGGATCGCTTCGTACTTTGGTTCTTATACAAAAGTTGCAAGTAAGTATTTCCCATATTCGTTCGCACTGAAAAATCACAATATGCGCTTCGTTCCTTTAAGGAGACCTTCCCGCTCACCTCGTTCATATCAAAATCAGAAAAAATCATTCTATGGGCATTTAAAGAAAGGGATAACATCCAGTTCTCCGGAATATCCAGCAATTGGTTCGACAAATTCGTCCAAGAATCTTGATTTTCTTCCATCTTCCGGATCGCCTCATCCAAGTCTCCCACGTTCAGCAAGCTGATCGGATCCTCCTGTTTCGTACGCCGATCTCCTTCAAGCCCTTTTCCCCGCATCAAGGCTTGCCTCAACTCATTCCAATCCAGTTGATCCGAACGCAACGAGAGATCCGCCTCGATCAGCCGCTTTTTCATGCCGTCCCGCGGATAAGTCACGATCTCTCCATTCAGCACCGCATCCGATTTACCGGCTTGTATCTCCGCATTATTCAATATCAACCGATTGTTTTTAAACCCCAATTGAGTATTCTTCATATTCACCTGTACAGGAAACTGTCGGGAGAAAGAACGTAGCTGCTCAAAAGTCAGGATTCCTTTGACCTCGCAATTACTAAACAACTCATCCAGATTTGCCAAATGTGCCCATCTCGTTTCCTTGTCAGGATAAAGTTCAGAAACAACACGGCTTCTCAAAACTTTCATCGCCTGTTGACTCGGGAGATTCAAGTATTCCAAAGAGTCGGAAGTAAACGCAAAAGCCAAGGCGATCTTCCCCTTATCCTGTTCCGCGGGCTTAACCCCCAAATGCAATTCGGTTTTTCCGGATAGAAAAGCGACTTGACCGGATTGATTCGATTGCAAACGCCCCACTCTCAAATGTGTAGTAACCGGAGTAATCGCGTTTGTGTCTTGCTGAAGCCCCGTGTTAGAAGCTAAATCTAGATCCGAGAGTGCCACTTGAGTCGTCCCCAGCCGCATATTCATCGTGTCTATCCGCAAGGAAAGCCCAAGAACCTCTCTTTGCCGGATAAAACGACTTTTATTCGGCCGATAACCAATTTCCCCATACGTGTTTTCGGCAAAGAAAGACAATCCATACACATCACTCCGCACATGAATCCGATCGATATCCAACAAGCCCTCCCCCCAAATACGTTCGTACCGTCCTTTCTGCAAATCTTTGCCGGTAAACACCAAAGATAAATCGGATCGAAGGCGACCGAACAATTGGATCGTATCCGGGCTAAAGAATTCTTCGCCCAACCGGGTAAAATCCAAATCGCTCTGTATACTCAAGTCACAAAAAGGATTCTGAAACAAATTTTTGACCAACGCTTTCCCCTTGACTAGGCAATTCAAGCCGGAAACATTCAAGTCCTTGATTTCCATGGTCGCATCTTCCGGATGTAAAGATGGATATGAAAACGAAAAATCCAAAGCGACCGAATCCAGCCCGTGCGGTTCTTTCTTTTTTACAATAGAGCCATCTGTCAATGAGCCTGATAGATGAACATCCGGAAACGAGCGCTCATCTAAATACCCTTTAAAGGTTGTTGCCAGAGCGGTATTTCCTTTCAATGTATAGGATTGGAATTTAGAGGCATAGGGCTCTGGAACGTACGTCAGCAGCTCCTCCAAATCGGAGGCGGATAAGTTCAAGGAAGCATCCATCCATAAACGTTTGGATGACTCTTGCCGGAAAGAACCACTCAACTCAAATGGAAGGTTCCGAATAAGAAGTTTAGCCGATTCCACCCGGACAAGCCTCTTCTGCCAATCAGCATGGAAAAGACATTCCAACGAGACCGGGGAATCATTCCGCAACAAATTACCACCCGTTTGCAAACGGGAGGAATCGCATGCACAAGAGAGGGCGAGGCGCCCATTATCCGAAATGAGTATTCCACTTAGTGCCAATCGCATTCCGATACAATCTAAACGTGTCTTTTGTTCGATATTCTCCACAACCCAATGTCCATCCTCCAAGGCTAATTGCCGGATCTCCATGCGTAAATCCTCAAAGAGAGAGCCTACCGGACTTTTTTGAGGTATCCGGTCCTCGTACAGGAGATCAAATGGCTGATTATCACCAAGCCGCACATAAAGATCCGGACACTCAAGCGAAAGCTCTTTGAGCGTTATCAAACCTTTCTGCCAATAATCCATCGCGTTCACGCGAACCAGCAACTTATCAAACTCGACCTTCAGTTTCGGTTTCTCCGGGAAAAGCGTATCAGCCGGGGCGGAATAGCTTCCCCCTATAATGGCAATTCCGGCCAAAGGCCAAGTTTCCCAGTAAGTAAGTTCCACAGAATGGCAATCGAATTCGCCTTTCACATATTTGGCCATTTCTGTAATCAACAAGGATTTCAAGCGAGTCGGGGGCAACACAAAACTGCTTATCACCCAATAAGCCAATACAGGAAATATAAAAAAGAGAGAAAGTAAAAAACAAGCTCCCCCGATATACCATTTAGAACGTCCTCTCATAATAATCACTTTCAATTAGAAGCAGATACCTATACCAATTGAATGTTTGGTCTTTGCCACCCGATCCGAAGCATTATAAGTAGTCGCGTTTTCTGTCTTTAGCAAGAAACGATATTGAATAGTATATCGCAAAGCCAACCGATCCTTTAATAATTTCACCAAAAGTCCGGTCTCACAGGGTATCGAGACATAAGATAAACCACTTTCTTCAATCCGCAACACCTCTTTGTGTTGTACCATACCTGCTCCCACGAAAAACCAGACAGGTAACTTCGCAGAGGCTCTTGCCACCCGAAAAGTCCCCCCCATAGTCATTCCCCATTCACACATATCAACCTTGTCTTCATTATTCTCAGCTTCTATTTTAAATACGGTTGGATGTAAAAAAACACTGGAATACATACCAACTCCCCGGTTCAAATAAGTCCCGGAAGAAATACCGATAGGAGCTTGCTTAAAACCATACTCATAAACAATAACACGTCCTTTTTGCTTACGTAAGGATAAACGGTTAAAAATCCGCTGCGTCCGTTTGCTTACGTTCTCCGAATCAAGGCAATTCTGCGCTACCATCCTATCAAATAATTCCATGGCCTTTTCCCGTTCCCCGTTTTTATAATAAGCTTCTGCCTGTTCTGCACACAGGCTACAATCCGATAGATATAATTGCTCCACATCCCGTTTTCGCACCTGTATCGCTTGGTCATTCGGATTCAACATCAATGCCTTCATCAAGTGTGTCCGTGCCGTATTATAGTCTGAGCATTTCACGGCAGATTCCGCTCGCTCCAAATAGGAGGTAATCGCGTCTATATCCGCAATCCGTTCTTTCAAATCCGTATCCACCGGCCGGTCCGAGCATTCCAAGGCCGTCATATATTGTTCTCGGGCCTCTTGATACATACCCTGTTGGAAGAAATTCCGGCCGCGTTTACGAAATTCGGCGTAACAACCATTGACGAAAGCCTCGTTTGGATCAAATAAAGAATATTGTCTCAATTCTTTCGGAGCCATTTCCACCTCAAAGGTAAGTGAGTTATAACCGGGAGCAAGTACAGAAAGCTTGCGCCCCCTATACTTACGCCCTACCTTAAATCGGATATAGTAAACCGTATTATCCCCCTTTTTCTCCGTAAGATACACGTCCACCGTCTCTCGTAGACTCGATTGGAAGCTCAACGAGATCTCACTCGGGCAAAAAAAGACCATCCCAGCCTCGTTGTCCTTACCTGAAAACACGCTTATCCCCGACGGGATCTCTCGATAGGCCATCGAACGCTGTCCCCAGGCCGAGAGACAACACAGCAAGCCTCCTAATACAAACAAAACATATACCTTCATAAAACCTCCTTATCCTTACGCAAGGATATCAGAAACAGATTCCGATACCGATCGCATGCTTTGTCTTCGTAATCTTATCCTTATAATCTCCGCTCAAGGGGAAACGATATTGGAAGGTGTATTTCAAGGCCAGCCTTTGCCAAATCTTTCCTAACACACCAACCTCCCCGGATAAAGAGGTATAGGTATCAAATACTTTCTCCCTCTCTACAGGATCCACCGAAGCATCACCGGAGTAATCCGGATAATAATCCTCAGCCTCTTCGTCTACGAATTCGCCGTTCATGACAATACCGGGACCGAAAAGTAACCAAATCGGAGCCGCCTGTACCGGTTTTATCGTAAAGCCGACCGAAGTACCTATCTCAAAATTAGCCACCTCATAATCTTTCTGTATCGCCTTGAAGACATCCGGATGGAACGATAAGCTCCAATACCCGCTCGTTCGCTTATTCTTATATCTACCGAAAGAAATACCGATAGGGCTTGCTTAAAACCATACTCAAACGTCCATACAGAAGCCCTTTGTTGGCGGGAACTTATTTTCGCCTGAAGTACCCCGATCCGGCGAGCGGCAAGCTCCGAGTTGAAACAGTTCATTTCAACAACCTTCTCGTACAGCTCTACCGCTTTCTCGTAATCACCGTCATTAAAATAAGACTCGGCAATCCCCGAATAACGATTACAGTCCATGGTATACATATTCTCCACATCTAATCTGCGAGCCTGTACCGCCTTATCATTCGGATTCAGCAACAAGGCTTTCAAATAAAACTCACTGGCCTCCGTATAATCCAGGATTTTCACCTTTTGTTCCGCCTGCCGCAAGAATGAAGCGATCGAGTCGATATCCGCTATGCACGGACTTGAAATCATGGGCATCGGTTTACTGGATGTTGTCAACAACAAGTGCATGATGCTGCGTGCCCATCAGACAATAGGAAACTCCGCGCTGAAGATGAGGAACAAGACACTCGTCGAATATTACATCAGTGTTATGAAGCGGTATTCAAAGAAACTGCTGAGTATCACTGATATAGTAGTGGCTGACGCTTTTTTCTCCACATCCACGTTCGAGAAGGGCATGTCGGAGCTTGGCTTCTATATAGTCAGCCGCTTCCGTGACAACGCTTGTCTGCATTACATTCCCAAGAAGGAAAAGAAGCGTGGACGACCAAGGGTTAAGGGAGACAAGATTGACTTGGCAAACCTCAATCTCTCATGCATGGAAGAACTGCACATTGACGGACTGGACGGAAAGGCGTACACCCTCGAGGCTTATGCCAAGGCTCTGAAAAGGAGGGTGCGACTTGTCATCTGGCGAATGCCCGGCGGAAAGTGCAAGTTGTTCTTTTCGACAAAACTCTCAATGACGGGTGAGGAAGTATTGAAGACTTACCGCACTCGTTTCCAGATAGAGTTCTGCTATCGCGACAGTAAGCAGTTTACGGGACTTATGGATTGTCAGGCAAGACACAAGAGACAGTTGGACTTTGCGTTCAACGCATCGTTCGCCTCACTGAATGCCGCCAAGGTCTTCATGAAAGACAATGGTATGGACAATTCCATGGCAAAAATTAAGTCGTTGATGTTCAATGCGAACTATACGAAATTAATTTTCGACATGTCCCGATGCCAACCGAACCGAACTTTAATTAGTAAGATTGTCAAAGAACTCATTGGATGGCAGCCTAAGGCTGCGTAGCCATATACTCAAATTTTAACGAACTATTGACCGAGAAACAACATCAAAAACTTTGCAGAAGTCATCCGTAATACAGAAAATCTCAGTAACTTTGTCCTCGGTAATCATAGCAATTATTGTCTGTAAACTTTTGATATTTAACACTCTAAGATTACAACAATTTTTCGCTAATCACCATTTTTCAGGCACTTATATTTCGTCGAACTCACGTTAAATTATTTAATATACATACAATCTTGGATACTTGCTTAGACCTTATTGCTCTTCAATATACTTGCATGATTGTGATGGCCATGCTTGCATTTTTTGTGTTTGTGTCGCGCTACTATGTAACTTGCCGTAACAGACAGTTTGAGCAGTCGCGTTGGATGATTGTTGTGGCATTACTATTGTTTGTTGTACACTACATGTGTCAGATGCGGTTGGGTTGGCGACAACAGGGGAACGATGTGGGTGTTCTGTTTAATCTGCTGTTTTATTCGCCTTCGGCTATTTTGTTGTCATGGTCGCAGCTTAATATTCTGCGCGCTAGGCATAGACGTTGGAGTTTTATGCGCTATGGCGTTGTTGGATATGCTCTTATGGTATTGTGCATAGTCGCAGGTGTTATTTCAAATGGCAGTCTGCATATTGGTCCTATGCTATATGTTGCTGATGCTATTCATTTCTTTACTCTATTGTATTATACATGGGCACCGCTGAGGGAACTTGGTAATGTTCAACGTCGGCTCGACAGTGAACATGGTAATCCTGCAGATGCCTACCTGCGCACTATGCGCTTTGGGCTTTTTGTGGTGTGTGCTTTTGCTGTAATTTCGCCTCTTTATATATTGTCGCGGCCGCTGCTCTTTGTCTTTGGACCTTTGGGATTGATTTCGCTTTCGCTGTTTATTGTTAGTTTTACGGCGCTTGGATTTAGTATGTCCGAGGGAGTAACTGAGATTGTTACCGAGACTAACGACGAGATAGCCGCTGCTAAAGTCTTTAGGGAGATTGGGCCTGAGCGTATTGCCGAAATAGATATGGCGGTAAGCAAATGGCGAAGCGAGGGCGGTTTTAGAGATAGCGACTTGACATTATCCTCGTTTGCTCGTCGCATAATGGTTAATCGTACCGACGTTGCTTCGTATCTGACTTCCATATATGGTAAGAATTTCCGTACATGGCTTTCGGGTATTCGCGTGGAGGAGGCAAAGGCACTCATGGCTGCACACCCCGAATATAGTAACGAGGTTGTTTCTATGGAGTGCGGTTTCTCGTCGCGTGTGTATTTTCAGCGTCTGTTTAAGGAAAGGACGGGCTTGACTCCCGCCGAGTGGCGCCGTCAACGGTAATATACTGGTTATGTGTGCGTTTGCTACTGAATGTAAGGTGTAACTTTTGTACGAAGGTTACATAATAAGGCAAAGTGTAACCTTTCTTACTGTGACGTATCCTTTCTATAAGAGTGACACATAAGTGATGTCTTTGAGGTTTTTGATGGTTGATGCTCCTGTATCTTCGCATGAGGAAATTCAAACAATTCAAACATAAATTCTCAAAAACAATTCACTATGCAAAAAAACTATCTTTATTTAATGGTGTGTGTCATAGGGGCTATGTCTTTAGCTTCGTGTTCCGAAGATTCTATTTCTCCTGATGCTGGTGGCGATGGCGACAGCACTACCGAAGTGCCTTTGGCACAAGTTGCAAAACCCAAACCTAACCCTTGGCTTGCACAGGAAGAGTATAGTATTACGCACTTCAATTCGGCTCAGACTGATGCTTTCTCGTCTGCTGTCAAGGATGGAACTTTCAATATCGATCTTTCCAAGTGTCAGATGACATGGAGCGGTCCTGTTAATTTGATGACTCTTGCTTCGACTTCGCCCAATTATATGTGGGGTATGAGTAGCGACCGCGTGTCGTATCTTGACATAAGCGACGGTAAACTTGAAAGGGTTGCCGAGGCTGGCTTGCCAGGGATTACAATGAAGACCCAGGAGCAACTGACACGTATAATTGCCGATCATGCTACTTACGACGAACTTTCCAAGACGGTTACCGATATATTGGGTCCGGCGCCACAAATGTCTATGGCCAACGGTAATTATGTCTTGTGCGACAAGGATAACTATGCTTACACCAATGCAGGTCAGGTAATGGCACGCTATCGCCTTGCCAATCCTAATAATCCCAAGGATGGTATCATGTTGGATCATCAGATAAGACTTACGAATTTTACCTTCGGCTCTTTTACACTCGTAGGCGCTACTATGACCTATGACGGACACCTTGTTGTGGCTGCTCAGAACGGACTTCTTGTGCTGAATCGTGCTCTTACTACAATCGAAGATTCATACCCTCTTCCATCAGACCAGATTCTCACCAACTCTATCTGCATCGACGAGAATGGCGGTGTTTACGTAGCAAGTAACAGCCGCACACCAGGCGGAAAAGGCCTTATGCAGAAACTCATCTGCAAGGACGGCAAAATCTCCACCTCCCAGGCTGATGGTGCATGGCAAGCCTATTACGACGGTGGTCCGCAAGCACCATGTATCAAACTCGGACATGGCACTGGTTCAACGCCTACACTTATGGGCTTTGGCCAAGACAAGGACAAGCTGGTAGTTATTACCGATGGCTCTAAGCGTATGAAACTGGTAGCTTTCTGGCGTGACGAAATCCCCTCAGACGCACAGCAAGTGGCAGGATACGACAAGCGTATAGCCGGAGTGCACGAGGTTACATGTGGTCTTGGAACATCAACAGAGTGGATACAGTCTGAGCAGTCTGTTGTAGTAGGCGGCTATGACGCCTTTGTTGTAAACAATATTAATGTTACCAATCAGGAAATAAACGACAAGATTATTGGTGTAATCGCTATTGGTCCTATTGTCAAAGGCCCTCAAGGTGCCGAGTGTGTACGTTGGAATACAAAGGAGAAAAAGTGGGAGAGTAAGTGGACGCGCAGCGATGTAAGTTCTGTAAGTATGATTCCTGCCATAAGTATCAAGTCAGAGATGGTATTTGTATGTGGCTGGAACGATGCTTCGGGCTGGGAAGTTACAGGACTTGACTGGAAGAGTGGTGCCACACGTCACCGCAGCATATTGGGCAAGAACAACCGAGCCAATGGTGCCTACGCCATCATTCAGTATCTTGCTAACGGCGACCTTTTATTCAACTCTGTTGCCGGACCAATCCGCGTAAAATATTGAGATAATTTAATCATCATATAACAGTTATGTCAATACTTCACTAAAAAATTACCGAAGTATTGTTATGGTGGACTGTCGGCTGAAAAAAGGCTCTCCGGCTAATTACTTTATAATTGAGGCGGTACAGTGTTGGATGAATAAAGAGGGCAAGACAGAAACGCTGTCTTTGCTGCGAGGCATGTCTATATTTTATTATGATGCATGGATATATGGAAGTTCTTTGGAATTGCGTAAGCGGAATGTGCATCATGACCGTATTTATGATATTTGCCCGGCGGTTATCTATCCGAGAATGAAAGTGATACCCGAACTTACGAGGAATGGATTTAAGGGTGCCTTTTATGATATTTGTCCGAGTTCCTTCTTTATGACATTATTAACTGATAATCGGATGGAGATATTATATAAGGCAGGGCAAATGAATTTGTTCTTGAGATTTTTAGAGAGAAAATACGGTATGGATAAGTATTGGACATATATAAAAATCTGTTTAAGGCATAACTATGTGATACATGATGCGGACTTGTGGCTGGACTATGTGGATATGCTGATAGAAAATAAATTGGATGCGAGAAATCCTCATTATTTGTGTCCGTTAAATGTAGAAGAAGCGCATGATTGGGTGATGGGGAAATGTAAGAAAAAATATTCTGAAAAGGATGAAAAAGACTATATTGCTGCCAAATCACGTTTCTTTAATCTTTCGTTTGCGGATGGAAATATTATGGTTCGGGTATTGGAAAGCCTTTCGGACTTTTATAAAGAGGGGAAGTTGCTGCATCATTGTGTATTCAGCAACGCCTATTATAAGAGAGAAGATTCGTTGATAATGTCGGCAATGGTGGATGGAAGGCGCATGGAAACGGTGGAGTTTTCACTTAGCAGGATGGAGGTGTGCCAGTGCCGTGGAAAGTCTAACCAATTATCAGCCTATCATGATCGGATTCTGAATTTGGTACGGGATAATATACCGTTGATAAGAGAAAGGATGGTAGTGTAATGAATAGCCCACACATTTAATAAATGTGTGGGAGTTCTTTTTGGGAATACGCCCAAAAAAGAACCAAAAAAACGTTGTCGCTACAACACATCGTTACGCTCGGATTATTTGCTTGCCGGCTTTAGTTTTCCGATACATTTTTCCATGTCGGGGGACAATAGGAAAGAAGCCGTCTTTTTCTGCTGCACCCCTGAGTGTGGCTGGATGATGGCATATCTGCATTTTAATATCTTGCCGATAACTTCCGTACTGTCACGGTGCAGGTAGTTGGCTTTCATGGCATCCGTTGCTTTCAGGCTTTTTTCGGCTTCCATATAGGCGGAAAAGGACGGTTTGAATAGGGCACGGGGACTTTCCGCTTTCTGTATGACAGCGGATAATTGTGCGCTTTTGTTGTTCAGGTAGCGCAGGCTGTCCGATACGGTGACATCTTCTGTTTCCAGCACTTCCAGTAGTTCGAACTTTAAATCCGTCCAGGTGCCGTGAGAATCTGTCTGAATCCATTCTGCAATGGCTTTCTCATAGCCGGGTTTGCTGCATGAGGAAAAGGCAATGAGCAGCATATAAAAAAATAAGTGCTTGATATTCATATTGACCTGATTTTATTGGTTGTTGTATTTATGTGATTGAGCAAATCTATGAGGTTACTGGCCGCCATCCGTGGAGGTATAGATACCACACGAGACTTTCAAATCATCGTTCCAATCCTTGTTTTCCGAAAGTTCGACGTTCTTCAGTTCCTGTACCTTGTTGCGGAGTTCATCGTTGCTCAGGCTTTCGACATCAGTCGTATCGCCATGAAAGTAACGATGCAGCCATAGGGTGTATTTGTGTCCTTGCTTGTCGTTGTCAAAGATGCTCCGAAGCTCCTTTACCTGGTTTTTGTCAAGAATCAGGCGTAATAGCCTCATTTGTCCTTCCGTGAATGTCCCTTCCGTAGATACATATACGAGATTGAGGTCGCTTCCGGAATGGCATAGCTGATAGTGGGAGATACAGTCGATAAATGACTCCCCGATGTATAGAATGTCTATCGGGCGGCTTTTGTCATGGTTGCTGGTCGCCAGACAGTCGAACTTGCCACCGAGAATACCCTTGAACGCCTCATTCCGCTGTGAAATGGCTTGTACACCGTTTTCATTGTACATCTTGATACACACGTTTCGGTAAACACTCCCTTTGTTCTTTACTTCACGGATAAAGAAAGTGTCTTTGAAGAACCGGCTTTCGATGCTTTCTTTCAAGATACCTCTTTTTGAGAGATAGTTTCCTTTGTAAGTTTGCAGTTGGCGTAGGTAGAAATGCAGTTCGTCCGTTCCCATGCTTGTGTTACCGACTTCATACCGGCTTTTTTCGGGTGTCGTGATGCGGTTGGTGTTGATGTAGTTCTGAAGGATCTCTCCCACCTCGCGCAAGGTCGGCATTTTTCCGGTTGTTTCAAATAGATGTTCCTGCATCAGATCCATGATGCTTCGGCCACGCACGCTGTCGCTATGCACGTCCCAATAGGTATATTGGTTCTGTGAGTTCCGCTTGATGACGATGGTATGCGTTCCGTTGCTCATTTTGGGACAAGAGTTGGAAGAGCCTTCCACGATTTTCCATCCCAGCTCCAGCAGGAAATCGGGCAGAGAAATGGTTGTTTTTATCTGATTGAAATCGACTTTCATACGATTGACTGGATTAGTTGAATCTCATTTTATCTGAGTTTAGATTATAAATGAGAAAGATTATCTTTCATAAAGATAATAAATATCATCTAAATACGAAAGAGAAAATATATGTTTTTTTGATTTTATTTCACGGTACTGTAAACCAAATCTACCGTGTTGTCTATACTGGGAACGGCCTCTAGCTGTTTACTCTGGTTGAACACGCTTTCACCGTCTTTCTTTACTTGCAGGGTGATGGTTGCGTTCTCTTTGGAATAGAGGATGCCTTGCACGGTAATTTGGCTGACCGGCTTTTCCGTACTGTATTCCACTTTATCGGTGAAGGTCTCATCTACGGAAAATGCGGAGGTGCCGGTGCGTTTGTTCCTGAATTTCACGCCGTCAAGATTGTATATATGTACACTGCCTTTGGGTGAGGTGCCGGTTACGGCTACGGTGATGTGATACATACCGGCTTTGTCTGTTTCCGGTTGGATTTCCTCTCTGTTGCATGAAGCCGCCAATAAGCAGGCTGCCACTAATAATGAATGGATTTTTCTCATGGTAGGATTCTTTTGTTGAATGTTATCGGATGATTTTTTGTTCTGTCTTATGTGTCCCGGCTGCCGGAACTGCTGACTTTTCTTTTAATTTGTCCTCTATCTTTTTAAGGATAGCGTTGACATCTTCAATGATTTTAATGTAGTTCTGCTGGATAATCTCTTCTAGGATTTCCAGTTCCATCTCTTCTTTGCCGTTGCCTAGTTTGACCGGCAAGGAGAAACGGGGTATCTCCTTCTCTTCAAAACGGCACATATCCATCTGCACGTTGAAGAATGGCGGCTTGCCTCCGGCAATCTTGCCGATGAAGTGCCCGGCTGCTTGCCCGGCAATGTCCCTTGCCTTTAAGACCTTTTCTTTTTGCAGGCTTTCCGTTACGCTGCCGCTTCCACTTGTTTGGTGGGAATAGGATTCCTGTGCCTCTTTTTTCTCGCCAAGCAGGTTCTCAATGTCCTTGGCCGTCTTCTCGTTTCCGGTCATGCCGTAGGCTTGTGTTCCGCAAGAGGCTTTCAGGATGTTGGCACTCTTCTCTCCATAGTCCCTGACCGCTTGGTTGAAGTCCTGGACGGCAAGGATGGTGGCGACATTGTGTTTTCGGGCGGTACCGATGAAGGTGTCGATGCCTTGTAACAGGATGGTCGGAAATTCATCTACCATGAATACGCTGGTTGCTTTGCCGGGATTGTTCATCTGCGACATCAGTACGCTGCCGATGCAGGAAATAGCGGGAGATACGGCCTCCTTGATGGTGGGCGCATTGCCTACGCATAACAGCGTTGGGTGTTCCTTGTTGGTTATATCCAAAGAGAACTCTTCTTCGGGAAGTGGCGACAACACCCAGAAGATGTATTTGTTGTTCAGGAGTACCAGCGGAGTCTGTGCGGATGATACGGCTCCGGCTGTCTGCTGTTGTGCGCCCAACTTCCAGGCGGTCAGCATCGAGGACATGTTCAATGCGATTTCAGGATCTTCCGACAGCCAATGGAATACCAGGTTGCTGTCCGAAAGGGCAAGGGCTATCACATGGGGCAACGTACAGATGCCAAGCTCCCTCTCCTTGAAACATTTGTAGGCGATTGAATAGACGTAGTTAATGGCATTGTTGGCCCAAAAGTCTGTTTTTTCTTTCCAACTGGCTTCCAGATTTTTCATCAGCGTGATGATGATGTTACGGATGAATAGCGATTCGTTGCCCTTTGACATATATTTCGGAGAGAGTACGTTTACCCTGACCGTGCGTGACATATCCACGAAATTGATATAGGCGAAACGGGGTGTCTCCACTCCTTTAGCCCGGAAGTATTCAATGCTTCCGTAGGCGATACGTGAGAGGATGGGTGACTTGTCCTTGGTGGGATCACCTTCCCAGTCGTACACGAATCCAGCATAGTTGCGCTCGGCGCACTGGTAGATGATTCCCTTGATCCAGCTTTCCGATTTACCGCTTCCCGGACCGCCGTCAATATAGACATTCTGCTGCGGCTTATGGATGACCAACGACCCGGAGGCGGTCTCAAAGCGGAAGTAGAAAGCTGATTCTTCCCGGCTTAACCCGAAAATGCTGTCATCGGATTGGGCATGGCGCCGGATGAAATAAGGCAGAGTCTTGATGACAAGCAACGTGTACGCCACAAACACAGTAGGAAACACAAATAGGTTATACCACGTTGATAACCGGCTGAATCCGATAACCAGCATGGATGCCGAAACCAATGTCATACTGGTGTAAACCCATTTCTTGTTTTCGTCTTTCACCTTGCCTACCGGGAAGAGAAAAGCAAGACCGCCGATCAGGATGACGTAGAGAAACCGGAATAGGGCATCCTTTTCCATCAGCCTTTCCCACATGGCCGGATTACGTAGTGGAGCGTATAATCCCGTAACGATAGCCCACTGAAACAGTACGGCTGTCCCGATGAGCGTGGATAGCAGGATCAGGATGAATGACAGGTCTTTCTTCTCTCTTTCCATGGCCGTTGCAGTTATTGGGGTTGTCCGGTTGCCGTTCCGTCACCGTTCTCTTTTTTCTCAGCCTTTCCCAGTAGCTCAATGCGTGAGACGGTCAGGCTGACGGATGGGATGTGGCTACCGTCATCCTTCTGGAATACATCGGCATACACATCGCCGCAGACATATACCTGTGTTCCTTTTTTCAGATACTCAAAGACCTTACTCTCGTAATTTACGAAGCAGCATACCCATAGGGTCTGTTCCTCGTTGTTCACGTTCTTGTACTTGGTGGATACATGGAAGTTGAATCCTTTTCCGTTCTTGTTCTGCCGGGCATCCGCACCGACATAACCGATAATTTGTCCTGTAAACATAATGATGGTTTTTAAAAGTTTATAATCCGAGCTGTGGCTCATTCGTATTTTTCATGGCCGGTTCCGCTTCCATGACAGGCAGCGAAATGCCGAAAGTGCCGTATAGTGTTTCAAGGTTGCTTGCCGTGGGATGGTTGGCGGCGAGGCTTTCCAATTGTCGGGATGAAGGAATAAAACCTTCATTCTTCATCTGCTCCAATACCGGACGGTTGTCTTGCAGGACGGCCAGCGTAAACCGTTCCTCCGGTGTGAGGTACTGTTCCATCCGTGAGGTGTGTTCCTGAATCATATTACTGGCTTTACCTACATCGGCAAGGATGTTATAGATGAATTTGGGATCTTCTTTCAAGGCTCCCAGCCAGTTCTTCAGATACATGGCATTCTCTTCCCGGATATAGGTGGATATTCCCAGGCTTTGCCCGACGGTAGCGGAGGTGAGTTCGGCAACCAGTTCCTCTTTGGCATATTGCTTGTCTCCGAAAATCACGCCTTTTTCCCGGTTCAGATGCTCAGGCTCCCCAGTCGAGTGCGCCATCTCATGAAGTAGTGTGGAGTAGAAATTCTCTCCGTCCTTAAACTGCCCCTTCAGGGGTACGATGATATGGTTATCTTCTCCCTTTGCATGGTAAGCACTATTTCCTTCCTTGGAATAAATGGGGCAGATCCATTGCTGTTCCCGTACCATCGCATCAATCAGAGGCACGGTGAGCATCCCTTGCTCGTCCTTGATGGCCGGTATCTTGAATTGCTCCTTCAATGCTTCCCATTTCTCCGGTTTCGTTTCCTGAAGATTGGTCTGCTGTACGTTGAACACATTGTATGTCTTCAGAAACGGCGTGACCTTATATTCCTGCTGCTCGTTTTTATCCAGGTTCTTATATACGTCGAAAGGTATTTTCTTT
This sequence comes from Parabacteroides sp. AF39-10AC, assembly GCF_003635405.1. NCBI lineage: Bacteria > Pseudomonadati > Bacteroidota > Bacteroidia > Bacteroidales > Tannerellaceae > Parabacteroides > Parabacteroides sp. AF39-10AC. The sequence continues at coordinate 71,832 of NZ_QTLP01000028.1, forward strand.
CCGTTCTTGTCTCTTACTGAGAAATTCCAGTAAATGACCGGGAATGACTTTTCTCCTTTCAGTATGTTAAGGCCGTTGTCTTTGGCTTGCATGAAGGTCATATAGACCGGCAGGCTGTACTGCTCTTTTTCCGAAAGTAGAAACAACATGAAGGAATTTACTCCGTTGTAGGTTCTTCCCTCGATATTTTGCGGAAGTCCCCCACCCTTTATCCCGAACCAAGGCTTCTGCCAGTTGTCTTCCACCTGCTTTATCTTTTCGATCATTTATGTCTGACATAGAATTATGTTGGGCATTAGTCTAAACAATTAATAATC
>NZ_QTLP01000028.1:72158-75974 GCF_003635405.1 Parabacteroides sp. AF39-10AC
TTTATGTCTGACATAGAATTATGTTGGGCATTAGTCTAAACAATTAATAATCAATCGTTCTTTGACATTTTGCACAACATAATTCTATCTTTGGAGGAATTAGAGGCTATCTAAGAATGTAATTAACTCCTTATCCTCAGACCATTTTCGTGATGGTGTATCGGAAACGGACTGCTCACATTTTTTGAGAACTTCTAATTTCCTTTCCATGCTAATTTCGGCGTAGATGTTTGTTGTATCAATCGAGCTATGTCCCATCCAATTTCTAACCATATCAATATCCGCTCCAGAATTAAGTAGATGAGTGGCGGTTGTATGGCGTATAACGTGAGGAGATGGGCGTTTATTAGCAAGAGAGGGATGATTTAAGATTACATCTTGTGAGTATTTCTTTATCATTTCATAAATACAGAATCGGCTCATAGGCTGATTGTATCGGTTAAGGAAAAGGTAATCGTCAGGCAACTTGTTGTCTATAAATTGTTTGAGTAAATCCCAGAAATCCTCCCATAAAGGACATATTCTCTCTTTACGCCCCTTGCCATGTAATGTCACCATTGGCATTCCACGTTTTGAAGGCATCGCAACATCCTTCACTTTAACACCAATAACTTCAGACACTCGGGCGCCAGTATTATACATGAATAGGATAATGACATGATCTCGACTTCTTATCCCTTGATATTTGCATGTTTTCAATGGTGCATCAGCCAAGGCTTCGATCTCAGATTTGTCCATATAGGTTATCATGCGTTTTTCCGTTTTCTTTGAAGGGATAAGAGTGACATGGTGACACCAATCTATATGTTCAGGAGATTTCCACGCCAGAAACTTTGCGAAAGCCTTTATTGCAGCTAAACGATTGTTTCTTGAAGATACGGAAACTTTTCTCTCAATTTCCAGATAATCAAGAAATTTCGTAATAACGTCAGTCGTAATATCCGAGATTTTGAGATTGTCTATTGCAATACTTATTAATGTAGAGACATACGATACCAACATACGGAATGTATCACGATAACTCATCTGAGTGTTACGACTAAGGTTTCGAGTGACAATTAAGTACTCTATGAGGAATGGTCTTAGCCAATAGCCAAGATATTCTGTTTCAGTAATTCTTCTGTTCTTCATTGTTCGTGTTTTTATAAGCATAAAACAATTTGTTTGCTTCCTGCAACAAAGTTGGCGTCTTTGTTAGATAGACGGAAGTGAAGGACACGTTAAGATGTCCCAAATAGATAGACAACTTCGGCAGTAAATCCTGTACGTTCTTTCCTGATTTATACCAGTTAGTAAGGACGTCGACCGCAAAAGTATGGCGAAGATCATGTATTCTAGGCTGATGACGTCCTCTATCAGGGAAATAAAGACCTGCATTCTTACGAATGGTCGCAAATATCTGATGTAAAGATACAAAATTAACAGGTTTCCCCTTCTGATTAATGAAAACATATGCATCCTCTACCATTGGGGACATTTGAGTACTTCGCCATTGTAATATCTCTTGCATCAATTTTGATATTTGTTCGTTGAAAGTAACCAAGCGAGACTTGTAGAACTTACTACAATGTATATGCACGTACATATTATCCATATCAATATCCTTTATTTTTAAGGATAAGGTCTCACTTATTCTGAGTCCAAGCATATACGTGATCATCAAGATATATCGTATACATATTGGCTCATTAACAAATGATCTATATTTGCGATATGTAAGCGCACAATCAAACAGTCTCTTCAGTTCGTCATCCGTATATATGTAAGCGGGATAATACTCTGGAGCTTTAGGCAGAAAAACGGGAATAGGTATGTTTTGAATGAGTCCTCTAGAAAAAGCCCACTCAAAAAGTTTTTTCAGAATGCAGTGCTGAGAATGCCAATATCTGGTGATGACATTTCCTTTTCTGTAAAGGAAGGCATTACAATCGCTTTCCGTTATTGAAGTTAATTCTGTTGTTTCTCCAATGAACTTAGCAAATAATCTCAAAGAGTAAGTTGTACTCTGATCCTTACGACCAATAGACCTACGAAACTTGATAAATGACTCAACAGTTTCTTTTATACTCATAGAAGCTCCCCCCAGTTAATATTTGAAACATCTCTAAGTGAATTGAGATCCACTTTTGCATATATTCTTGTCGCTTCCATACTTTTGTGACCCAGTAAATCACCGACATCCTTTAAGGTTTGTCCTTCGTTTATCAAGAAAGTTGCATGGCTATGGCGTAAACAATGGGGACCTTTGTGCCTAACGTCCATTTCGCTGGATTTCAAATACCTATATACGACGGAAGCTATGGCTGTACAAGATATAGGACGTATCGGGGCTGGTGTACAAAAGAACAAGCTATCGCTTCCTATGTCATTTGGCCTTCCCTGTTTTAGGTAAGCGATAATAGCTTCTCCTACATTATGTAGAAGTGGTAACACTTGTGGTCGACAATTCTTCGCACGCTTAATATAGACTTGTTCTTTACGCCAATCGATGTCGCTAATCTTCAAGTTTGCCACCTCACTACAACGTAAACCGTACATAGCAAGTAACATAAAAATAGCATAGTCGCGCGATGCGGATTTACCAGTTTGTTCTTTGACTGTTTGTAACAGTTTTTGAACTTTATTCCACGGCAAGAAAGAAGGGAGATTTTCTTCACTATATACTTTGGGAGTGATTAACGCCTTATCTAGGTCGGTAATACACCACCCCTTTTCGACTGCATAACGAAGATATACACGAATACAACACAGGTACTCTTTCAGCGTGTTACGTTGAACCTTGTTAATCGTGTAGTATTCAATGTATTTATCTATATCTTCCAATGTTAAAGGGTGTTCCTGGTTCTCCTTTTCTATTATCTTGTAAAAGTAGGTGAGTATATATCTCCTTCCCTTAATATAGGCATGAGAATATCTCCTGTATGCCAAGTGATTAAGGTATTCATTTATGCGTATATCTGATATTGAAGGAGATCCTGATTCTGGTAGCATATGTAGCTCTTTAAGCCACATATTTGCAAAATAGATGAAGAAACTATAATTAGACTTGGTGCCTTTCTTCTTGTGAGAACCTTTGTCTTCCAGGTTTTGCCATTTTTTTGCTGCATTTGAGATTTCCTCATTGGTAACAATACGGAAGTTCTTTAAATCAAGATACTCTATTAGATGAAGTTGATACTGTGCATAAAGCTGAAGTGTCTGTCTTTTAAAACCTTTTGATTTGCAATCCATCAAGAAAGACATTCTCTCTTTATAAAAGGGAGCGGCAATCAGTCTGACTCTGTGCCATTTGCGCTCTGCGAGATAATTGATGATGTCGTCTTGGTAACGAGAATCTAAAAGACCTACGTATAGTAAGAATTCAACAGCCATCTCAATGAATTTGATTCTTGAGGAAGGGCAATCATGACGTTTCCGAGAATGATAATGATCAGGAATGGGTGAAGACCATTGACGTGCAGCTTCAACGACATCATCAAGTGACACAATTCTCTTTTCGCCATCATGAAGATCGAAATATTGGATAAACTTGAGCGAATACCCAGCCCACCCCAATAGTGTTAGCCGGGACAATCCTTCCTTACTTTTCATAGTTAGAAAGTATTCTCGCTCCTTTAATAATGGTGCAGCCAAATGTTTTTTAAGGAATGACTTGCGGATAATGATTTGTTCTAACATGCTCTTATAATTATATGAGTAATACTATATAATATAAACGAGCATCCAAAATTATGTTGTACAAAATTCGATAAGAACTCTAATTATCAAATAAATATGAAAGAAACTGACATAAACAAATGGGCAACATTAATGATT
>NZ_QTLP01000029.1:0-70895 GCF_003635405.1 Parabacteroides sp. AF39-10AC
TTCAGACTTACAAAGCTGTATGCTTAATCCCCCAGGTTTATCGGGTGAGCCATAATGTCTACTTTAGCCCCCAATACAACAAATAACAAAAAGAGAGATGAAGATGGTGAAAGGGATATACGTGTTGCTGACAATGTTCCTATTGATGGGATGCGCTACGGTAATGAATCCTTATAAAATGGACAACCGAATGCATAAGATAGAGCTAGGGATGACCAAGCAAAAGGTTATATCGATACTAGGAAAGGATTTTGAGTCGGCTGGCGCACGGATAACCCCCGACGGCCCGATAGAGAGTATCAGTTATAAGACGGTAACCATGACGATAGCCGACTACTCTGAAGGCTACTACATCCTAAGCTTCAAGAATGGGATACTAGTGGAGTGGTTCAAGGAAAAGACACCGATCAATAACAATACAGCGAACTAAGGTCTCCTTTTAGGCCACTAAAAACAAATAAGGCAGATGCCTCTGGGCATCTGCCTTCATTCTTTTACGATTATAAACTTTCTTCGATACATGAATCCGGTTATGACTGACCGGCCTGCCGTGGTTTTCTAACTCGGCCTCACGACTGCCTTTCCGGTTAGCCTTTATGTACTCGACTAACGGATCTTGCTTTTTTCTCTTTGTCTTCATAGCTTTATTGCTTTTATATCGCTTTCACGAGCGCAAAGATACGAAAAGAATTCATTTCACCTCACTATCGTCCCAAGGGTATTTTCTTTTCGGATTTCTAGGGAACCAACCTTTCTGCACACGCTCCTCCTGCTCGAAAATCTCCTTGATCGTCCAGAACGATGAGAAGGCGAATACGCCGCAAATAGCGGACACAAACACGCTGTCTATAAACAGGGAGGCTATCACTCCTAAAATCCCCAAGACAAGGAATATCCACCAGCATTTCGTCCCCCAATAATACTCGGCCTTCACGACTACCGGATGAAACAGACCGATAATCAAAAATGTAACGATACCGATCAACAACCCATCAAAATTTATCATATCCATATCTGAGTATTTATACTTATTACTATTATATGTAACAAATATACGAACAATATTCCACTTAACTGATCATTTCTTTCTATGAAGAGATAGAAGCCCCTATTCGCAATAATCGTCTCACAAAGATGAAACGATCTTTTCATATACGTGATACGATCTTTTCACCCTTGTGATACGATCTTTTCACATAAGTGAAAAGATCAAGACCTAAAGAAGCTTCCACTTAAAGTAGCACAAAAAAAGCCACATCCATTGTTAGTGGATATGGCTTCTATATTATTCTCAAATACAATCTTATTTGTTGCTTTCCTCCGCAGGTGTAGTAGCGGGAGTTTCCTCTGCCGGAACTGCCGGTTGTTGCGCTGTACCAAAGTCCGGAGCGATCGTGTTAGGATCGATAGAGACAGCGTCGTTCACTTGTTGCTTGATCTCTGATTGAGCGGCATGCTCAGTTCTGGGGATAAATGCGGTAATCACGATACTCAGTACGATTACGGCACCCGCCAAACTCCAAGTAGCTTTCTCCAAAAAGTCTGTGGTCTTACGTACACCCATGATTTGGTTAGAAGAAGAGAATCCTGAAGCCAAACCTCCACCTTTTGAGTTCTGGATCAACACGATCAAGATTAATAGTATAGAGGCAATCAGGATTAAGATAGAAATAAATACGTACATCTTAGTTTTATTTTTTAGTGTTAATAATCAACTTTTCCAAAAATCTGATTTGGTCTGCAAAGTAAACATTTTTTTCTGGATATTTCAAGCTTAAGTTTTTAATAATTTGCAAAGCCTTATCATATCGCTTCTGTTTTATATAAATCCGGGCTAAAGTTTCCGTAAGGCACGAGTCTTCCAGCGATTTGGACTGCTCATCATCCAAATCTTTCACCGACTCTGGAGTCTCCGCACGGCTGGTTTCCTCACGGATTTCCAGCCCACTACCCGGCATACGCTGTTGGTCATTTTTAATGAACGAATCGATCAAGTCGTGATGTCGAAGCCTATTCTCCGTATCCTCTCCAGATGGCTTCTCTTCTTCCTCTTTCGATAATGACCAAAACATATAATCTGACGATACCGATGGCTGGAACAGGAACGGGGCTTCTTTCTTAGGCTCCGGTTCCTCGTTACGGTTAGAGAGGAATGCGTCTATCAAGGAGAAAGTATCCTCTTTTCGCATATCCGGCTCATGCTCCACACGGGAGTTCAAGCCATATTTATCTCCCTCTATCAGTTGGAACAGCATTTTCCGGTCCGGCAAGAATATCGCCATCTTCTCCAGCTCCGAGGTAAAACTCATATCATTTAATACGGCCAGATTCTTTAGATACAACATCCGTGCCACTTGAAAATACGGGTAATCCTCCACGATTCGTCGCAACTCAAGAAGAGTCCCCTCGGTCAATTCCGAAGGCTCCTCCATCAAACGATATAAATCCTCCGCCCTCATTCTACCAATTGGCAACCGTAGCGTTATAGATTTGGTCTACTATTTCCTCTATGATTTCCTCGCATAATGTTCCCTCTACCTGCTGCGGCATCAAGTTACTGTCGAACTCGCGGTAAGCGGAGAACGACTGCTCGAAATCCTCATCCGGGTTAACCCGGTTGGAGTAACGAACCCGCACCGTGATCGTCAACCTCGTCTGCGAGGCGATAGCATCCTCCTTCACGGCCATTGGAGCGAAGTCGTAACCAGTGATCTCACCCTCCAACTCAAGGTCGCCATTGCTCGGAACCAGTTGCAGACGAGTCTGACGGATGTAAATATCCTTCAAATCCTCCGTAAACTGCGGCGCAAGGGTCGGATTCACGTAGGGAGCTTGGTTCGTGAAGTCACGAATCGTAATGGTCTTCACCTTCGTATAATCGATAGAGGCTCCATTAAACTTATAGGAAATAGAGCAAGCCGTAGCCAATACCGTCAAAAATGAGAGTATAAGCCAATTGGCTGCCGACAAACGTATGTTGACAATCTTCTTTAGCATATTTTTATTCCAAATTGTATTCCTTGATTTTTCGATATAACGTACGCTCCGATATCTTCAAGTCGGCCGCCGCGTTCTTCCGTCGCCCGTTATGCTTCTCCAAAGCCTTACGGATCATCTCCTTCTCCACCTCTTCCAAGGATAAAGTCTCCTCTTCCACATCCTCGGCATCTTGGATCGTCGGGTGCATGGCATGAACCGCCGCCGGATGGATCGGATGCGCATAAGGGGTATCGTCTGCCACCGTTGGCATCGGGATATTCCCTCCCATGATATCATGCACTAATTTCTTTAGCTCGTTCACGTCCTTTTTCATATCGAACAAGACTTGATAAAGGATCTCCCGCTCGCTGTTAAATATCTTTTGATCCGGATCTTGCTTCACCAATACCGGATATTTCTCAACATTCACGTTCGGCAGATAAAGGCGCAGGACATCCGCCGTTATATCCCGTGTCTCCTCGATTACGGAGATACGTTCCGTGATATTTTTCAACTCACGCACGTTACCCGGCCAACGGTAAGAAACCAATAATTGACGGGCCTCATCATCCAAGCGGATCGGCGGCATCCGGTATTTCTCGGCGCAATCACTGGCGAACTTACGAAATAATAAGACGATATCTTCCGGACGCTCCCGCAAGGGAGGCACTTGAATAGGCACCGTATTCAAACGATAGTACAAATCCTCCCGGAATTTACCTTCCGAAACCGCCTGCACTAAATTCACGTTCGTAGCGGCAACGATACGCACGTTCGTCTTCTGTACCTTGGAGGAACCGACCTTGATAAACTCACCCGTCTCCAACACACGAAGCAAGCGTGCTTGCGTAGGAGTTGGCAGCTCTCCGACCTCATCCAAGAAGATCGTTCCACCGTCCGCTACCTCGAAATACCCTTTACGGTCGGCCAACGCCCCGGTAAAAGAACCTTTCTCGTGCCCGAAGAGCTCCGAATCTATCGTCCCTTCCGGAATGGCGCCACAGTTTACGGCTATATATTGTCCATGCTTACGCTGACTGTTCTGATGAATAATTTGCGGGAAAGTCTCCTTTCCGACACCACTTTCTCCTGTAATAAGAACAGATAAGTCGGTTGGCGCTACCTGGAGCGCAACATCGATCGCACGATTTAATCCGGGGTTATTACCAATAATCCCAAAACGCTGTTTTATCTGTTGTACATCAACCTTCATCACTCTTTCACTTTTAAAATCTGTAATTATTTCAGTTACTCTGCCAAAATTACAAATCTTAATTCAAACTACCACTATTGATAACAGATTCTATCGGTCGTTTCTTATTTTTTAGCACCATATGTACGTTTATACAAGAACTCGGCAAGATCCTTGTCTTCCGGGATGGCGGCGATCTCTTCCGGCGAGATAGGCTCACCGATATATACATCCGCTTTCTTTCCACGCTTATTGAAAGCCTCTGTAGGAATACGCAAGGTACGTATTTGCCAGCTGATATTCCCTAGCCAATAGAAAAAATGGGTATTTTGGAAATCAAAATAAACAGGGTATACCGGTGCTTTCGCCTTACGAACTAAGCGGATCACGCTATGCGCCCACGATAAATCCCGTACCTGTTTCTCTTTTTTATTATAAAATGAGATCGCTCCAGCAGGGAAGAAACCCATCGGATGACCTTCTTTCAGGCGTTGCAGGGATAGTCGCACGCCATTGACATTCGCCGGATTCGCCCCTCGCTTGTGGGAATCGGGCACCACGGATATGAAATTATCCTCCATCGCCCCGATCTTGGTCAAGATGCCGTTCACCATCACCTTAAAGTCCGGACGGCGGGAAGCGAAAATATCAATCAGCATGATTCCATCCAACGACCCGATCGGATGGTTGGAAACGGTAACAAAAGCCCCTTCCGGCAGATGATCTAAAATCTCTTTATTATGAACCTCATAGCTGAGATCGATAATGGGGTCATGCAATAAAGCGGAAGTAAACTCAGCGCCCCGTAAATGACAATTCCGGGCATGTACCTTATTAACCAGATCCACACGTAAGCACTTTATCAGCAACTTACCCAACCATGTCCCCACTCGCCCCTTGAAGAACGGGGCCATCTCTTGCAAATCGTAAATGTCAACAACACTCTTCTTCATACTTTATCCTAAAAACGAGGCACACATCTTCTCGTGTTTCCTCATCACTATCGCTAGTACGATGTTCAACACGATGATCTCGTATAGGTAATAAGCCCAGACCTGTCCCGTTAGTACGATCACAAACATAACCATCGTCCGGCCATTAAAGGTCAACAAGTCTATGTAACGCATTAAATGACGACTCTGTTTACGAAAGTCCACACGGATATTCTCCGGAATATTATCCCCATACTTCGCGTGCAAATTTTGTAACATACTCTGTAAGGTAGGCGTAGCCTTCACTTGCAACATCGTATACCAACGATATAAGAAGTAGAAAAACTTGTTAATGCCATACTTCATCTCCTTATGTTTCGCCTCCACCTGTTCCAAAGACTGAAACTCCGATCCTTTATCCTTACTGATAAAATAAAGGTGAAGCGTCTTATAATAATCCGTGATATTCGCTTGGACTAAATGAGACAGACCGGATAAGACCGCCAAGGCAAAGAACCAATCCGTACCGTAATCATGAGACAGACGAAGAGCGAATCCGATATAGATCGAAGCGAACCAGATATCCCCGGCGAATCCGTCCAAGATACGCCCGATAGCGGACTTGATCCCTGTAAGACGTGCCAGCTGCCCATCCACGCAGTCGAGGATATTGGCAAATACCAACAATAATATACCGCAGATATTATATGTCAAATTATCGTGATAAAACATAAATCCGACCGCCGCACCCACGAAGATCGAGATAACCGTAATCATATTCGGGGTAATCCCCGTGCCTCGCAACATACGAGCAATACGAAATCCTATCGGACGATAAAAAATTCGGTCTATCTTATTTTCTGTTTCTATCGACTTTAACGATGCTTCGTATTCCTTATCCAACTCGCTCATTTGTTTCTTATTTATACGAGTAACCGCCATCCACAACGACTACCTCGCCATTAAAATAACTATTCTCTATCAACATTTTATAAACTTCCGCCAATTCATCCGGGTCGCAGAACCGTCCCAAAGAGACCTTGTTCTCTATATTCCGACGGATCTCGGCAGGCTTTGTTTTCTGCCATTCCGTATCGACAAAACCGGGAGCCACGGCATTCACACGCAGTTCATAGGGAACTAAGAACTTCACCATGTTTTTGACCAGCGCATGAACAGCACTTTTCGTCACCCCATATGCCAAGGATACCGAATGAGGCTGTATTCCCATCAAGGAACCCGTAAACACGATACTTCCCCCCTTATTAATCCGTCCAACAATCTTCTGTAAAAGAAAGACCGGGAAATGGATATTAGCAAAGAAAACCCGTTCCCAATCCTCGAATGAAAGTTCCTCAAAAGGATCCCGACAGGTCATTCCCGCATTGAACACAAGGCCGTCCAAACGTAGCCTATTCTCCTCCAAGAAAGAATCGATAACCCCGATCGTATTCCGATCCGAGATATCGGCCCGCAGAATAGAAACCTGTATATCGAAACGCCCCACCAACTCGCTACGTACCTCCTCGGCCGCCGCTTGGTCGGAAGCATAAGTCAGTATAAGGTTATATCCGGCCTTTCCTAAACAGGACGCTACCGCCTTTCCTATCCCTTTTGTCCCACCGGTAATTAAAATAAATTTATCCATGAAACTGATCGTTATTTAGCGGCAGATCCTTTCACTGTTTCCGGCTTCGCCTGACGTTGGGTTGTCAGATTCGCCTCATAAGAATCATGTATCGTTTTTTTCAGATTCGAGGAGGAAACCCCCGTTCCGTAAGGGAAATAAAATACCTGAACGCCTAAATCCTTCAGATAGTCGTACTTTCCGAACCAGTCATCACCTACCACGAAAGCGTCGATATTCAGCTTCTTCACGATTTCCGTATGATCTAAGGAATGTTGTGGAATAACGATATCGGGAGTCTTCAACGCCTCGATGATCTGCAAACGTTCATGGAACGGAATGATCGGCTTCGCTTTATAAGAAGAGACCAACTCATCTGTACTAACCCCGACGATCAATATATCCGCCAAACTACGGGCGTAATTGATCATCCTAAGATGATTATAATGGAACATATCAAACGTCCCGGATGTATATACTATCGTTTTGTCTTTAAACATAATCGTAATTTTCGTTTTAAACCGCAAACTTACGCAAACTTTTCCTATCTTAAAAGTTTAAAACCAAAAAGCGTCCCACGCCCCATACAAAAATGTCATGTCAATAACATCCATTCGTTATTAACATGACATTTTATGTATTTATTGAAACTTGTCAGGAAAGATCTACTATAATCCGTCCGTATCGTCCTCTTTCGTCAAGTCCAGTTTCTCATTATCTCCCCCCCTATCGAAATATTGCTTACGCAACGGATTGGCGGTAGCCTCTTGATAACGCAACCGGTTCCGGAAGATATCCAACGCCGCATATAAGGCTTGGCGGAACGACTCTTCCGAAGCCACGTTCTGCCCGGCTATGTCATAAGCTGTTCCGTGTGCCGGAGAAGTCCGTACGATCGGCAATCCTGCCGTATAGTTCACCCCGTCATCCATCGCCAACGTCTTGAAAGGAGCGAGCCCTTGATCATGATACATCGCTAAGACACCATCAAATTTATCATACATCTGCGAACCAAAGAAACCGTCAGCCGCATAAGGGCCAAATGACATTACGCCTTTTTTCTCCGCCTCTTGCATTGCCGGTATGATAATCGTCTCCTCTTCCGTACCCAGCAATCCGGCATCACCGGCATGAGGGTTTAAGGAAAGAACCGCGATACGTGGCTTCACAATACCGAAGTCTTGCTTTAACGACTGATTGAAAATACGCAGCTTATTCACGATATCGCCCACGTTGATGGAAGACGCAACTTGCGACAATGGAATATGCCCCGTCACCAAAGCGACACGAAGATCATCTTTCATCAAGATCATCAAGGCTTTTTTATCCAAACCACCGAAGCATTTCTCCAAATACTCAGTATGCCCGGGAAAATGAAAATCCTCGTTCTGGATATTATGTTTATTGATCGGGGCGGTAAGCAGTACATCCACTACTCCCCGCTTCATATCCGTAACTGCCGCTTCCAACGCCTTGAAAGCCGACTCACCGGCAACCGGCGTAGATTTCGACAACTCCACCTTGGTCTCGTCCTCCACGCAGTTAATAATGTTCACCCGGTTTACTCCTGCATCCTCCGCATGTGAAATAATATTCATATTGATAGGAGGAAGCTCCAATGCCTTCCGGTGATAAGCGGCTATCTTGGACGAGCCATAGATAATCGGCGTGCAAAGCTCCGCCATGCGGGTATCGGAAAAGGTCTTTAATATTACCTCATAGCCGATACCATTTATATCTCCGTGGGTGATCCCCACTTTAATCAGTCGTTCTTCCATATATTTTGTTTGTTTATTACTTTTTCTCTTTTGGGATATCTAATGTCTCAGTTACCGGTTCATCAAATTCACCCGGCAAACGTAACGTAAATAAGGCAGCTTCTATTCTACGCATGAAATTACGCTTGTCTGTCTCCGGAGCATACACAAATCCCTCGGCTACAACCACACGATGATTCTTTTCATCCAAGCGGGTGTGGCTTACGAACGGGCCTCCCATCATATCGCCTTGCATTCTCCACAAACCGCGCATCACGCCACAATATTTACCATTTAAGGTTATTGGCGTATACTCCACTCCCGCACGCGTTTCTGTTTGCATATAGGAACCCGGGAACGAACCCGGCAGATTCGCCTTCAATACAGAATCTCGTTTAGCGACCAGATATTCCTCCGTAAACGTATTCGGATCAGTATAAGGGAAAGTATATACGATTAAGTCCATACGGCCTGTGTTAGCGTTATTGGAAGACCAGAAGAAATCTGTCGTATCCTTATAGTACGTGAAGTTTGCCGGAGCGTTTAACATCACGTTCAGGTCGCTTTTCAGGTTATCCATAACCACCATACTATATTCCTTTTGTAATTGCTCTATCGCACGATTCATCTCCACCTTTACGAAGAAATCGACCAACGCCTTCTCATGGGTCTTTGAATACTCGACGATCGACTCCGTATTAGGAGCTTTCAGCGAAACAACCACCTGCCCTCTAGCCCAGACATTATTCTCGTAGCCTACAGAAACTTTCGTATAAGCGGTGGGGTCTATCGTAACCACTAATATATTCCTTACATACCGTAACAGACCTGTAAAATCCTTTGGTTGTACGTAGGTAATCTTCAAAGAAGGCTCGGCTTGCGGAAGTCCGGGCACCGAAGAGGCCAACTCAGACTTTATGGCTTCTCCCGCAGGGCCTTTCCAATCCTTTTGATCCATAACCACGACAACCTCATATGCGAAGCCCGTAGCTTGAGTCATCACAGAACCTGAATTACATGCTCCCATCAAAACAAGAAGCAGCAACATACCGATGAATAAAGAACGTGTTTTCATACCTGTGTGTTTTATATTATACAAATGTAACATTTTTCGCGGTAGAAAGCATTCCACAAGCGGCGAAAATATCCTCCCCACGTGATGCCCTTATCGTGCATACAACTCCTTTGGCGTTTAAGAAATCCCGAAACGCCTCCATTTTAACGATATCGGAAGTCTCTAAAGACACATTCGGTATCGCATGAAAACGGATCAAGTTTACCCGACAAGGAATTCCACCTAATAAACAACTCAAAGCTTCGGCATGTTTCAAGCTATCGTTCAAATTTTTAAAAACAATGTACTCAAAAGAGACACGTCGTTGATGCGAAAAATCATATTGTTCGATTAAATCGATCACCTCCCTCGCTGGGAATGCCTTTTCAACCGGCATCAAGGAAAGACGTTCCATAGGATAGGGCGAGTGCAGACTTACGGCCAGATGACATTCGCTCTCCTCTAAAAAGCGTTTCAAGCCTTTCGTCACACCAATGGTTGAAACCGTGATACGCTTCGGGCTCCACGCATATCCATACGGGGCCGTGAGTATTTCCAAAACCTTGAAAAGCTCGTCTACGTTATCCAGTGGCTCCCCCATTCCCATGAAAACGATATTCGTCAATGAATCGTTTTCCGGCAAGGACTGGATCTGGTTCAATATCTGGTTCGCTGTCAGGTTTGCCGTGAAACCTTGTTTTCCCGTCATACAAAACAAGCAATTCATTTTGCATCCGACTTGAGAAGAGACGCAAAGAGTCGCCCGATCATCCGTAGGAATATAAACAGACTCAACAAAACGCCCCGGTCCGGCAGCATATAGATATTTGATCGTACCGTCTTTCGACTTTTGATACTCAGATGGCGGATAAGCCCCGATCTCGAATGAATCCTCCAATAAAGCACGTTTGGCTACCGCTATATTTGTCATCTCCGAAATCCGGGTTATTTTCTTCTTATAAATCCAATCGGCCATTTGCTTAGCCGCATATGCGGGAAGACCCACCTCAGACGCTACACCTTTCAGTTCCTCCAAGGTCATCCCTAATAATTGTCTTTTGTCAACCATGCTATCGATATTTTCTTATTCGCGAAAGTACGAGAAATATTCCACAAAATAAAGATCCCCTGTTTTGCCGTCAAAATAAATATATCTTGACGACAAAACAGGGGATCTTTTTTATCTTAAGTATAAATACTCTTTATTAATAGAAACGGATACGGTTGTCTTCCACCTTAGCGTTGTTGACCATAGATTGGATAGCTTGGAATCCTACACGATACGCGTTCGAAGCATCCAACGCACGGATTTCCTCAGCCTCGTTGAACTCCTTACCATCTTTATTTCTTGCGTATACCTTGAACACATATACACCGTTGTTACCTTTAACCGGAGCACTTACTTGGTCAACTTGAGCCATAGAAACCATAGCGTTCAAGTTCGGTTCGATACCGATACCAGCGATACGGCGAGTACCAAAGTTCACGAACTTTACAGAGTCTACAGAAGAACCCATCGTTTCAGCATATGCCTCAACTGAAGTTAAATTCTTAGCAGCCAATTCCTGAGCGATCTTATCGCCTTTTTTCTGGGCAGCCAATTCAGCTCTCAAAGCCGGAGCGACCATATCAACCGGACGATACCCCTCGGAAATACTTCCTTCTACAGCAGCCACGACAAATTTATCACTACACTCGAAGATCTCAGAGATAGAACCTTTATCGTTCTGGAACGCCCAACGAATTACCGGACGTGAATTCTTGATAGAACCTAACAACTGATCATCCGTAGTAACCGTTGCACCTGAAATCAAGTTATAACCGGCTTCCTTCGCATTCTCCTCCAATTTAGCCATAGAGTTGTTCTTCGATACGAATTGATTCAACTCATTGTAGATGTTGCTATAGGTCTTAGAGCTAGGAGATACAGTCATGTCGATATCTGCGATCTTATATTTTTCAACATTTCCTGTTTTCTCTGTTACTTTTACAAGGTGAGTACCATATAAAGATTTCACAACCGCTACCTCATTCAATGGAGTTGAGAAGACAGCCTTCTTAAAATCATCATTCACACCTCTCAAAGCGGTAACCTCTGTAAACCAACCTAGTTCACCACCATTCTCGGCGGCTTGGTCTGCTGAGTATTTCTTAGCTAATTCAGCGAAATTAGCGCCACCTTTCAACGCCCCCATCAAGCTATCAGCCAAAGCAGTTGTCTCAGCCTCAGATTTACCGGCCAACATGATGTGGCTAACTTTTACTGAGTCCGGAGCAACCGTCTTATCGACTAACTTAAACATTCTGTATTTGTCATTCTCGAATACAGGACCATAAACAGCGCCAACCTCAGAAGTCGTAGCGAATTGTTTCATCTCCGGATCCAAAGCCTTCTCCGTGAAGAAAGCGTCAACATAAGGAACCTCAGAGTTCTCGTTTACTACATCAGCCACTCTTTCAGACGTAGCCAGCTCCTCTTTCAAGCTCTCGATCTCGGCCTGTGCCTTATCATAATCCTCTTTACTCGGACGGATATCTACGGCGATATATTTAATTACCTTAGATTCTTTTTGTTTATAAAGCTCCTTGCGTTGGTTATACAATTTCTCGATCTCGCTCTTGCTTACCTCAATCGTTGAATCCGGAATCGTAGCATATGATTGCATAGCGTAAATGATATCCGAATTCTCGGCATTATCATTATAAGCTTCCTTAGCGTCCAATGAATTCGCGGAAATAGCCTTGCTCAATAATGTCGTATATTTTTGCTCCAAACGTTGACGTTTGATGTTCTTCTCCCAGAACAACCAGAAGTTCTTAGCTTGAATCAGCTGTGCCTGTTGATCTGCCGGATAGCTAGCGATATTATCGGAATCGATTTGTTTCAAGAAATTCAACAAAGCGGCCTTATCAAAAGCACCAGTCTGAGGATTCGTAAACATTTGCATTTGTTGGATCAACGGAGAGATATTCTCACCTTGAACCATATCAAACAATTCTTCCGGACTTACTCCCATACCTAATTTAGCAGTAGCCTCGTCCAACACGACCTCTTGTACCATCGCATCGAATACGGACTGGCGAATCTGTGTCATATATTCCTCGGGCAGGCTGGCTGAACCGGATTGCATCTTATACATCTCGGCCATCTCATCAACGCGACCTTGATAATCTTGAATTTTTACAACCTCTCCATCAATCTCGGCGATCCGTTCCTGTGATTGCCTAAAATAAGTAGAACCAGAGTTTAAAAAGTCTCCAATGATAAAAGCGAACAATGCCAAACCCACCACGAGTACCAGCAGTCCTGCTTTGCTTCTAATTTTTTCCAGCGTAGCCATTTATCTTTATTATTTTTTAAAGTTTATTATTTCACATTTTAAGGGCACAAAGATATGAAAAAAAGGAAATTCCACAGCATATAATCCTTTTTTTTATCAAATCCCTACTTTCATACGTACAAGTTCGATCTTCGTAGCCGTTACTTTGATTATCTTAAACGAATATTTATCGATCTGGACAGTCTCGTTCAATTTCGGGAATTTTTGATAGAAGTGCAAGATAAAACCGGCGATGGTGACATAATCATCCGACTCCGGAAGATCCAACCCGAACATTTCGTTCAAGGTATCAATCTCCATCCTACCCGACAGCAAATACTCATTGTCCGATACTTTTTTAGCCACATGCGACTTCATATCGTGCTCGTCCTCAATCTCTCCGAAAATCTCCTCCACCAAATCCTCAAGTGTCACGATACCCGACGTACCGCCAAACTCATCCACGACAACAGCCAAGCTCTTCTTCTCTTGCATCAGCAGTTTCATCAGTTTATTCGCCGCCATCGTCTCCGGAACGATCGATACGCTACGGATATGCTGGGTCCAATCCTCCGGATTCTTGAAAAGCTCGGAAGAATGGATATACCCGATAATATCGTCAATATTCTCGTTATACACCAATATCTTCGAAAGTCCTGTCTCGATAAACTTAGAACGCAATTCCTCTATCGTAGCCGACGTATCACAGGCTACAATCTCCGTCCGGGGCACGATACAATCCCTCAAACGGACATTCGAGAAGTCTAAGGCGTTTTGGAAAATCTTAACCTCCGTATCCATATCCGAATTTTGCGGAGCATCTTCCAGACTTTGCTGTATAAAATAATCCAAGTCTACCTTGCCTAATGCCTGAGGTGAACTTTTCAAGTTCTTCACGCCCCCTAACTTCAAAATCAAAAAAGATAGCAGGGATGAGAACTTGGAGACCGGATACAGGATGATATATATGATAAATAATGGTATCGCAAATATATTGAGTGATAAATTAGGATTCAACTTAAATATGGTCTTGGGAATAAACTCCCCGGCAAACAAGATCAAGATCGTAGATATCACGGATTGGATAAAAACGATCAATGCCTCATTCGCAACCACCTTGGCTATAAACGGCTCCAATACGATTGCCATCTGAAGACCATAAACGACCAACGCAATATTATTTCCTACCAACATGGTAGAGATAAACAAATTTGGATTACGATAGAAAATACCCAGTATCTTACTGGATAGACTACGTTCCTTCTTATCCAGCTCGAAACGAAGCTTATTGGAGGAGATAAAAGCGATCTCCATCCCGGAAAAGAATGCGGAAAATGCGAGGGAAATTAAAATATAAGTCAGCGTCCCCACCTTAATTACTTTTTATTGAATCTATTTGTGACACATCTACCCGGGCACTATCCCCCTGAGCTGTCCGTGTCGTATCGGCCGGAGCATCGCTCACCGGGAAAATACCTTGTGAGTTAAATATCTTATACTGAGTCATATCTTGGTTCGACTCAAAACCTATACCTGTTATGATCTTATCTTCTTGCTCGATACGCATAAACTTATCAGAATAAACCTTCTCTTGCTTCTGGTCCCAGAACAATTGGGAAGTCTCAAAATGCTCCCCTTGCAGACTTTCCACCTCTACATTACCGATCAGCTCCCAAAGCCCCTTTTTATCATAATAATAGGCTGTATCCGCCTTAATACTCGCTTCTGTCTGGAATAAGGTATCGAACTTCTCCACGTAGATCCCCTCGGGGAAATACCAATGGGGTTCCGCCGCCTTCCCATAAATCTGCCACTCTTTCGCTTTCAAGCGATATCTCGTGATACCAGAATCGGAGATCAAGGATGACACATCCGTAGCCTTCATCGTATAAGTCTTGTCCGGGTCAAACTCAACATCAACCACCTCCTTATGCTCCTTACTGCAAGAGGCAGAAAACAAAAGAAGCATAACAACCACCACGAAGGTAGTTGTTATGCCCATATTTTCCGTTTTACAATGAAAACGATTTCCTATCATAATTACCGAATCGTTGTACGCTCTCCGATCCAACCACCGACAGTGAAAGGTTTGCCCTTCTCCAAATCCGGGTGCATGAAGATCTCCTCCGTAGAAGGAAGGTGAGCACGATAAGATGATATCAAAGTATTAGCCTCTTCAGCAACACTCGGATCTACCTGTTTCGCTTTCTCAAATTTATCGATAGCGGCATTATAAGCAGCTCTTGCCAATACTCCATCATTCGGGAAGACAGATTTAGAAGTAGCGGCATACATCTTGCCGATCAATAAATAAGCATTGCCATAGTTAGGATTTACCTCCAAAGCTTTCTGGCAATATTGTCTAGCCTTTGAATAAGCATTTTGCTCAAACAGCAACAATGCGATCATATAATAATCATCAGCTTTTGAAGTCGCGTCCGTTTCTAAATTCGCGGCCTCATCAAAGTATTTAATAGCCGTATCATAATCCTTTATCTTAACGGCTTTCTTTCCTAGCCCAACAGCAGCCTCGGCACTAGGTTCTTGACGATAAGCATAGTCTGATGCCAAAAAGTAAGCCTCGATTTCTTGGCAACCTGTTCTTCTCAACAAGGATATAGTCTCTTTCAAATAAGGTAAGTTGTCCTTATTCTCCTCGATCTTAGCAGCATACAAATTCTGCAAAGTCTCGCAATCGGCAGCACCACTATTCGCAAAGGCATTATCAACACCACTCTTATATGCGGTCAAGGCATTCACTTCTTTTTGATTGTTTGCAGCCTGCGCAGCTTTTAACTGAGCATCCAAGCCACCAGAAACCTTCAAATAATCTTGAATATACTGCTCTTTGAAGTTCGGATCGTTAACCATTTTCTTCATAGAAGAGAAACTAAACAAGGAGAGACCTAGAGCCTCCGTATCAGCACCTTTCTCATCAACGATCTCTTTCAACCAAGTATAGGCCTGATTATAGTCGGCATTATCGCCAGTTTGCGCTAAATAATCTTGCACTTTTCGAGCAACGATCCAGTCTTTTCCATACCGGCGATCATTTCCAAAATATTTCACACGCTTGTCGTAAACTCCCATCAAATCATCAATAAGAGCTTTCTTCTTAGCGGGATCTTTCTCTTGGGCGATCTTCCAGCCCATAATTTTCACACCGTACAAATAGATATCTTTTGTAGCGGCAGGACACTCATCGTACACGATCTTCCAGAAATCAAAGGCGTCTTTGAAGTTTCCGGCTTTCGCGTAAGGAACGAACAAGCTGATATTGGTAATACAACGCACGCTATCCTCACCGGAACCGAACTGTGTACCATTATCTACTCCTTTCTGCGCATAAGCGCCTAACGTACCCATAGTACATCCAAGCGCTAGTAATAAAACTTTGATCTTCATATCTCTTTCTATTAAAGTTAGCTATAATATTTATATTCCTTCAAAAAAGTATCATACTCATTAGACCCTTTCGGCCATTCCCGGTTTAATCCACTTTTCGTTTAAAAAACCATAATTCGTTAAATGTATAGTTCACCGTAAACCGGAAATACTGCTCATCAATCATTGTACGTAATTCCGGACGGATCTTCACGTATTCAAATGACAGGTTCACTAATGAACGGTTATCGATCAATGGAAGCCCAAAACCGACACTCGCCCCATATTCATTATAACCATGTCCTTTATAACCATTCTCCTCGGAGCGACTGACTCTTAAGTACGAATTGCTATAATGAAAACCGGCACGGTATCTGATACGTCCCAGATAATTACGATTATCATAACGAGGAATAAATTCGGCACCAGCCGCTACACGTGTACGATTCTTGAATTGACCTTTCTCGTTATCAAAATAAGCGTTCGCCCAGTCCTCATATAAGAAGTCTGCGGCTAATGTCAACCGATTCTCTTTCACATAGGAGATACCCGCTCCGTAAGAGTTCGGCATATCAAACCGATAATTCTTAATTGTATCGTTCCTTGTATATCCGGATGTAGCCGAAGAACCGACAAGCTGAGTATCATACACAGTCGTATTCAACTTTTTTCCGGGAGAGTAAACGAAACCTACCGTGACATGCTCCGTCTTACTCAAAGGATGCGTATATTGAATACCAAAATCTAACTTTAAATCACGAATCTCATAACGTTGGTTTCTATACACATCGTCCGCCCCTGTCGAGCTCGGGAAAATCAAGTTGCGGGAATGTGTTATATTTCCAAATAAAAATCCGGCGTTCACACCAATGGAAAGACGCTTCTTCCAAATATCATAGGAGAGCCCTAAATAGGCATCGCTTAAGCCACCTTCGCCACTAAAGCTTTCTCCCCAACTTAAACCGCCCTCGGTACGGCTCTCGCCGAAATCATATCCTACATATGAATAAGGTAATAAACCAATACTCATCGCTAAACGCCGGGTGATCGGAAATTGCATGGCGATATACTCCACGTTTCCATTCATCTGTCGTTGCTTGTTCGTACCGTCATAGAACCAAGACACCTGACCGGACGCACCAAAATCAAAAAGGAATGTCAACGAATCCATGCAACTATAAGATGCTGGATTTAATGGATTTATCTGTTTAGAGGACCTTAATCCATAACCGACTCCACCCATCGCCCTTCCGGCACCAAAAGATCGATCCGCCAACTCTCCATATCCAAATCGCGTATAAGGCGAGTTCGTGTTATTTTGAGCCCACAATGGCAATTGTGTAAAGATAAGAAAACTTATTATTACTACCTTATTAATTTTCAACATTATACTCTAAGATTCTGTTTAATCCTGTCAACACTAAATTAATGTCTGCAAAGATGGAGTTTTTTAGCCGTCTTTCAAAATAAAACGAATGACCGCCTGTTAAAAAAACCAAAAGATCCGGATATTTTACTTTCAGCTCGTCAATATATCCGTCCATCTCGTAAACAATCCCATTCACCACACCCGCTTGGATAGCCGTTTCCGTACTTCTCCCGATAAGCGGTATATCATCCTCTTCCGTTACCAAAGGCAGCTTCTTCGTAAAATGGTTCAACGCTCGAAAACGGGTTGTCATCCCCGGAGAGATATTCCCCCCCAGAAAGATACCCGGCGCTTCTATCACCTCATACGTGATAGCGGTACCGGCATCGATAACCAGCAGATTTTTTCCCGGCCGCAAATAATTTGCCCCCACGACAGCGGCCAAACGGTCCTTGCCTAGCGTTTTCGGCGTCCCATATTCCACCTTGATCGGTAAAGCTACATGTTCATCCAGAAAGACAAAACGCTGAAGCTTATTTTTTAGATAAGCGATCAACTCATCGTCCGTATCTATCACCGTCGATAAAATGCCTTGCGTAAAAGCGTACTTCTCAAAAAGAGCAGCGACCACAGATACACCGAATTGCTTGTATACAAAAGAAGCCTCTATATGCCCATTTTTATACACAGCGACCTTTGATGACGTGTTACCTTGTTCTATAATAAGATTCACTTCTCTGATATTTTCCGCAAAGAAAAACAAAAATGATGAAATAACACGCAAAAACATCGTATAACCTCTAAAATTCTTCTTGAACAAAAAGGATCGCATCTCTGTTTGAAGAAAAATCTAAATAAAAAACAAGTTATGAATTACGGGATTAGTGTCTTATTCAGGGCGATTCCATTGCTAATGGCCCTCTTTTGTTTCGGTTATGGATTTTTTGTCTTTAACTATGGAGTGGACTCCAGCAGATTCGTCGCCGGACCTGTCGTATTCTCTCTTGGCTTTATTTGTATAGCCTTGTTCGCTACGGCAGCGACCATTATTCGTCAAATTATCCATACATATAATAATGTGGCCAGATTCGCCTTGCCTATCCTTGGATATCTCTCGGCAACCATCACTTTTCTGGCGGGCTTTATCTTACTCATGTCCTCACCGGCGCCAGCAGACTTTGTCGCGGGCCATGTCATTTGCGGGGTGGGCCTTATAACCGCATGCGTAGCGACAACGGCTACCGCCTCTACCCGATTCACCTTAATACAAATGAACGCCAAAAGCGACGATCCCAGAATACCAGACAAAGCGTTCAACTTTTGGCAAGGGATATTCTTGATCCTTGTAGCATCATTTATATCCATAGTCGCATGGATTTGGGCTTACCGGTTGCTAGCGCATAGCGACGAGCATTCCCAATACTTTGTCGCCGGGCACGTGATGGCCGGACTAGCATGTATTTGCAGCAGCTTAATCGCTTTAGTCGCCACGATCGCCCGACAAATAAGAAACACATATTCCCGATTGGAAAAAAGGCTATGGCACCGTTTTGTCATCCTGATGGGATCTATCAGTCTGATATGGGGTCTCTTCGTATTAGGAGATAGCGACCCGGCTAATGCCTCAACCGGATATATCATGATCGGCCTTGGATTAGTTTGCTATAGTATCTCCAGCAAGGTGATCTTGCTGTCTAAAATATGGAGGGAAGAATTCAAGCTTGCCAACCGGATTCCATTAATTCCTATATTCACGGCTTTATTCTGCCTTTTCCTCTCCGCTTTCCTTTTCGAGATGGCGGCCGAGCATAGTTATTATGCCATTCCCGCACGGGTATTGGCCGGACTGGGAGCGATCTGCTTTACGTTGTTCTCCATCGTCAGCATATTGGAAAGCGGAACCTCTTCCAAGTAAACTGTTTTTTCATCGTGATGAAAATACTTTTTCTTCACGGTGAAAATACTTTTTCTTCACGGTGAAAATACTTTTTCTTCATGATGAAAATGTTTTTTCCTCACAATGAAAAAATCAACATTCTTTGATAAACCATCGGCCACAACACATAAAACATTCTTTAACACTACCAAAAGCATAAGGTTTTCAATTCTTTATAAACAATTATCATCCCAAGAGTAAGAAAACGCTTGCAAAGTAAAAAATAATATCTACTTTTGCACCCGGGTAAGTCCTACACGGCATGCTCCCTCGGAATCCCCCAGGGCTTGACCGCAGCAAGGGTACTTGGTTGTAGCGGCGCGATGTAGTAAGCTTACCCACCTGCCTCTTTAGCTCAGTTGGCCAGAGCACGTGATTTGTAATCTCGGGGTCGTTGGTTCGAATCCGACAAGAGGCTCAGATAAAACACAACTTAAAAGGAAGCTTATACGTAGGCTTCCTTTTTTCTATTTTAGACATAATATAGTTGCGCATTTGCATTAATATATTAACTTTGCTGATAAGAATTCAAAACAGCAACATCATGGAAGAGAATAAGAATTTACTTTTAAAAGGCGCTATGACTTATGGTTTGGCCATGGGTATATATTGGGTAGTGAAATACATCTTTTTCATCTTCAGCGTTTCCGTCCCCTCCTTGAGTCTTGTCTATTGGCTATTGACGCTCGCCGTCCCTTTCATCGCCTACTACATGACGAAAAGATATCGGCACGACATCGGTGGAAGGATCAGTTTCTTTCATGCATGGAGATTCGGCACGATGTTGTATTTTTTCGCCGCATTGATCGTCTCGCTTGAATACTTTGTCTTTTATCAGTTCATCGCCCCACCTGATTTCGTGGCAAATGCGATCGGGCAATTAACGACTGCATTAAAAGATAGCCAAGTTAGCTCGGATATGCTCGACTCGCTCAGCAATATTCGCATCTCGCCAATCCATATGGCCATACAAGGAATATTTAATAACGTATTTTACGGCATCATACTTTCTATACCGGTAGCGGCTCTCTTGTGCAGGAACAATTCGACTGGTTCCATCACTGAAAACCGCTAAAAAGTTAATTACAGACAAATAATGGACATATCAGTTGTTATCCCGTTGTATAACGAAGCCGAGTCTTTACCCGAGTTATTCTCGTGGATAGAGCGGGTGATGAAAGAACACAATTATACCTACGAAGTCATTTTCGTGAATGACGGTAGTACAGATAATTCTTGGGAAGTGATCGAGGAGTTGAAACAACGTTCTCCACATATCCGGGGAATCAAGTTCCGTCGCAACTACGGCAAGTCGCCGGGATTGCACTGCGGATTCCAGCGGGCTAAAGGTGACGTAGTCATTACCATGGACGCCGATCTACAGGACAGCCCGGATGAGATACCCGAACTTTACCGGATGATCACCGAAGACGGGTACGATCTGGTATCCGGTTGGAAAAAGAAAAGATATGACCCGTTGTCTAAGACGATCCCCACGAAATTATTCAACGCAACAGCTCGTAAATTCTCGGGAATAAAGAACTTACACGATTTCAATTGCGGATTGAAAGCGTATAAGAATGTTGTCATTAAAAATATAGAGGTGTATAACGATATGCACCGTTACATACCTTATTTAGCTAAGATTGCCGGATTTCACAAGATTGGCGAGAAAGTAGTGAAACATCAAGCCCGCAAGTACGGAACTACTAAATTCGGGTTGGATCGCTTCGTGAACGGTTATCTTGATTTGATCACGCTTTGGTTTACTTCCAAATTCGGAAAGAAACCGATGCACTTCTTCGGTTTATGGGGAAGCGCTATGTTCTTCATTGGTTTTATCGCTCTAGTAATCGTACTCAGCATGAAATTGATCTCGATGTACTCTGGAGATCTAAGACCTTTGGTTACAAGTTCCCCTTATTTCTATATTTCATTGACAGCGATGATTCTGGGAACCCAGATGTTCCTAGCGGGCTTTATCGGGGAGTTGATTTCCCGCAATTCTCCGAATCGCAATAACTATAAAATAGAGGATGAGATATGAGTTTCCTAGAATTAGCGAGAAAACGTTGCTCTATCCGAAAGTATGCCCCCAAAAACGTAGAGCAAGAAAAGATTGATTATATCCTAGAAGCAGCTCGTTTGGCCCCTTCGGCGGTAAATTATCAACCTTGTTATTTTGTATGGGTTCAAAGTGCGGAAGGAAAAGCTAAATTACAAGAATGCTATCCCCGGGAATGGTTCAAGCAAGCGCCTTATTACTTGATCGTTTGCGGAGATCATCAGCAATCTTGGAAACGGGGCGATCATAAGGATCATATGGATATCGATACGGCTATCGCCACGGAACACATTTGTTTAGCCGCTGCCGAACAAGGATTGGGTACTTGTTGGGTTTGCAATTTCGACACGGAGCTTTGCCGTAAACATTTTAAAATTCCGGAAACGATCGAGCCTGTTGTACTGATACCGTTCGGCTATCCTTCCGACCCGGCATTATTCGATGAGACTCCAAAGAAACGTAAGCCCATAGAAGAAATTATTAAACGGGAATCATTCTAGTATGTTATACATTGAAGTTCTGCTACTAGCGATCGGCTTATCCATGGATAGCCTAGCAGTATCAGTTACCGGCGGCGCAGTTCTTAAGAACAACTGCACCGCCGGTAATATTATTAAGATAGCGAGCGTGCTCGGTATATTCCAAGCCGGAATGACCGTGATTGGTTATACGATGGGATTAGGATTCGAAAAATACATTTGCGCCTTCGATCATTGGATCGCATTTACCCTCTTGCTTTACTTAGGTGGAAAAATGATATACGATAGCGCGAAGGAAGAGGAGGAAGACGGGAAATTCGATCCTCTATGTAACCGGACATTATGCGGATTGGGAATAGCGACAAGTATCGATGCCCTCGCCGTAGGAATCTCTCTGGCGATCTTAAAATCACCGCTCTTGCTGCAAGCCTCGACTATCGGTGTTGTCACCTTCGCTATCTCTGCCTTCGGCGTCTATTTCGGTAACCGATTCGGCAAGAGAATCGACTTGAAGCTGGACCTCATCGGAGGTTTAATCTTAATCGGTATCGGTACAAAGATTTTGATAGAGCATGTATTCTTTAGCTAGGGATACCTTATTGAATAAATAACCTTATACATTAATTAATAGACATGAAAAGCCAGCAATTACGAAAACTAGCGCCGGAGCTGGATTCACTCCGGCTAGGCAGCGGTTGGAAAATCGACGAATTGAGTAAACCGCAAATCATTGTAGAAAGCAGTTACGGACATAGCCATCCGGGAAGCGCCCATCTGGATAAATTGGTGGACGAGGCCGGAATCGGTATAAAGGAAAAGGGGGGACGTGCCGCAAACTACTTCGTCACTGATATTTGTGATGGAGAGGCGCAGGGACACGATGGTATGAACTACTCATTAGTCTCCCGTGATATCATGGCCGCCATGATGGAGATTCATGTAAAAGCGACTCCTTTCGACGCTGGTGTCTTTATAGCCAGTTGCGACAAATCCGTCCCTGCGCATTTGATGGCGATAGCCCGGCTAGATATGCCTGCTATATTCATGCCTGGTGGTATAATGAAAGCCGGTCCCAACCTACTCACGTTAGAACAAATCGGTACCTATAGCGCCCAGTACGAGCGAAAAGAAATAACGGAAGAACAATTCATGGTTTATAAGCGTGACGCATGTCCGGATTGTGGAGCTTGCTCTTTCATGGGTACCGCCTCTACAATGCAAGTAATGGCAGAAGCGCTTGGCATCGCTTTACCGGGCTCCGCCTTGATCCCCGCCCATTTACCCGAGTTAAAAGAAACCGCCCGTAAAGCCGGAGAACATGCACTCGGACTGGCGAAAGAAGAGTTAAAACCCTCCGATATCATGACGATACAAGCGTTTGAAAATGCGATCATGGTACATGCCGCCATAGCGGGTTCCAGCAACAGCCTGCTTCATCTTCCAGCTATCGCCCATGAACTGGGAATCCAGTTATCACCGGATTTGTTCGACAAGATACATCGTAAGATCCCCTACCTTTTAAATATACGTCCCAGCGGTTTTTGGCCCGGCGAATATTTCTGGTATGCGGGAGGCGTACCGGCGATCATGGAAGAAATCAAAGAATTCCTCCATCTCGACGTCATGACTGTTACCGGCAAAACATTGGAAGAAAACTTAAAAGATTTACAACTCAACGGCTTCTATGAGAATTGCCATAAATATCTTCCTGCCCTAGGAGTAAAGGTTGGCGATATTATCAAACCTTTTCATACACCGATCAAGGCACAAGGAGCCATCGCTATATTGAAAGGAAATTTAGCGCCCGAAGGGGCAGTCGTAAAACATTCGGCGATTTCACCCCGCTTGATGCAAGTCACCCTGAAAGCGAGGGTATTCGATTGTGAGGAGAACGCTATTGAGGCGGTATTACAAAAGAAAATCCATCCGGGAGAAGCGGTATTTATCCGTTATGAAGGACCGAAAGGAAGTGGAATGCCAGAAATGTTTTATACGACAGAAGCGATCGCCTCCGATCCTGAGTTGGTAGAGACCATCGCATTGATCACCGACGGTCGTTTCTCCGGAGCGACCCGAGGCCCGGCGATCGGACATGTATCCCCGGAGGCTTCCGAGGGGGGACCAATCGCCTTGGTTGAAAACGATGACTTGATCCGTATCGATATTCCAGCGAGAACATTGGATATAATCGGTACCGACAGTATTGAGAGAAGCGTGGAAGAGATAGAAAAGATCCTATCCGAAAGGCGTGCACATTGGATAAAACCAGAGTCACAATATAAAAAAGGAATCCTTGATATTTATACACACAATAGCGTCTCCCCCATGAAAGGGGCATATATGGAATTTTTTATGTAAGTTCGCGACATAAAATTTCATAATGATGCGCAAGAATATTACCATATTAGTCAGCCTGTTGATCTTATCGCATACGGCTTGCTCGGACAAGGGCCAATATTTCGAAGAGAGTGGTTCTGTTTTTCATACAAGTTACCACATCAAATACAAGGCCAAGCAAATCCTAACCGATAAGATCGACAGCGAGCTGCAACGTTTTAACCTCTCCTTAAATCCTTTCAACCCCAACTCCACGATCGCGAAAGTCAATAATAACGAGGATGTGGAGGTAGACGAATGGTTTACCGAAGTATTCAATAAGGCGGAAGAAATCTCCCAAAAATCAGGAGGAGCTTTTGATATTACTTGTGCTCCATTAATTAATCTATGGGGATTCGGATTCAGTAAGATGGATAGCGTAACCCCGCAGATGATCGATAGCATAAAGGCTTTCGTCGGTTATCAAAAAGTGAGATTGGAAGGAAAGAAAATCATCAAAGAAGATCCCCGGATTCTATTGAATTGTTCGTCCATCGCAAAAGGTTATGCTTGCGATGTCATCGCCCGCCTGCTGGAAAAGGAAGGCGTAAAGAACTACATGGTAGAAATAGGTGGTGAGGTCACCATGAAAGGCGTAAATCAACAAGGTGACTGTTGGCGAGTCGGCATCAACAAGCCGGAAATAGGGACAAGTGGCGTAACAAATGATGTTGAAGAGATCGTACAATTATGCCAAAAAGGGGGTGTGGCTACTTCTGGTGACTACCGAAACTTCTACATCAAGGATGGTAAGAAATATGCCCATACGATCAATCCGGCGACCGGTTATCCCGCTGGACAAAATATTCTTAGCGCAACCATCGTGGCGGAAGATTGTATGACAGCAGACGCTTACGCTACGACTTTCATGGTTTTGGGAGTCGAGAAAGCGAAGCTACTGGCACAATCCATCCCCCAAATAGAGTATTTTATTATTTATGCGGACAACAACGGACAACAGAAAGTCACCTACTCAAAAGGTATGTTGGAATACCTTCCTAACAGAAAAACATTGGCTATCCTCGAAAATCCTTAAGTTCCTACATGAAGCGTTATCTAAATCAACTTGAATGCAAAATACTGAGAGCCGGAGATTCCCTGTTTAATACCACAACCACGGATAATCTATTAATCTTCGTATTTTCGGGAAAACTTATTATTTACAGCCAAGAAGGGACACATATAGCGGAAGTGGCAAAAGATCATTTCATGCTACTTGCGCAAAACACCAATCATAAGGTTATAGCCTCAGCCCCTACCCGCCTTATCTTAATACATGCGGGCAGCCTATCCGACATGATCATAAATGACCCGGAATGGAATGTGGAGAAACCGGTCGTCTTACCGATTCCCCCAGCCTTAGCGCACACATTAAATCAGATAGAATATTATATGAAGGATAAATACTTTACCTTGAATTGAGATTAAAAATGTTTCAATTCCTGATAAAGCTTTTGCACAGGTAATCCCATCACGTTATAAAAGCTACCATTGATAGCCTCTACCCCGATATAACCGATCCACTCCTGAATGCCATACCCTCCCGCTTTATCATAAGGTTTATATTTATCCAAATAATAATTAATCTCTTCATCACCCAATTTTGCGAAACAAACCGCAGATTCGACGGAAAAGCCTACATTTTTGTCCTTCGTCATGATACAAACGCCGGTTATTACCTGATGTACATGATCCGACAAAGCATGAAGCATAGCATAAGCTTCCTCCCGGTTCGCAGGCTTCCCCATAACCCCGTCAAACGTCCAAACGATCGTATCTGCCGTGATTAGCAATTCATCATCCGCCATAGTCGATTTATAGGCCTCCGCTTTCGAACGGGCAATATATAAAGGGATCTCCATGGAGTCAATAGAATCCGGGTAAGACTCGTCAATATCCGGAATTATCCTCACCTCGAAGTCGATATCCAGACCAGATAACAAATTCCGTCGTCTCGGAGAATTAGAGGCTAAGACGATCTTGTACTTTTTTAAATTCTCTAACATAACCTATTCGATTAAGCGTTACACATTCACCAAAATTTTACCACCCAAAAGCCTCCTCGCCGAACCAGTGTCCTTGCGCCCGCATCGTTTGCTCGATCACGTCCCTAGCTACGCCTTCGCCACCTCGCCGGGAGGATATATATTTCGCTATCTCCTTGATCTCCGGAGCCGCATCCGCAGGTGCCACCGGCAATCCGACTCGCGTCATTACCTCATAATCAGGAATATCATCACCCGCATACATGATTTGCTCAGGAGACAAGCCCGTTTTTTCCATAAAATCCTTAAAGTCATGCACCTTTACAGCGCTACGCATATAAATATGTTGTATTCCTAAACGAGAAAAGCGAATCTGTACGGCTTCCGTATATCCGCCCGTAATTATAGCGACCTCATAACCTTTCTTCACGGCCAATTGCAAGGCATAGCCATCCTTGATATTGACCGTACGCATCGGATCGCCATTCGGGTGAAGCGGAATCACATCGCAGGATAGCACCCCGTCTACATCAAAGACAAAAGCCTTTATTTTTCTCAAATCATAGTTTATACTACTCATGTCGAGCCTCCTTATGTATACTTCGGCTAATCAGCTCATATAGATTTCGCATATCCGGATCTTTAAGCATAGCCATATGTTTGTTTATCACATTCTCGTCATATCGTATAGCTGGTCCCGTTTGGGCTCGCGCCGGCGACATTACATGTACCTTAGCGGCTGTCTCGTCTATCAAAGGTAGCAAGACCTCTCCCGGTATTTGCTGTTCTTCCAAGATCTTTTCAGCTAGCGCATACATATGATTCGTAAAATTACAAGCGAAAACCGCCGCTAAATGTAAGTTCTTTCGCTTCTCGGAGGAGAGGAAACGGACATCACTGGAGAGCGCCCTAGCCACCTCTCCCAGCACCTTCTCATCTTCAGACGAGTTCGCCTCTAAAAAGAACGGTATTTTCTTGAAATCCACCTCCCTACTCTTACTAAACGTTTGTAACGCATAAACCACCCCATATCTAGCCGTAAGACCTTCAAATACAGAGATTGGCATACTCCCTGCCGTATGCACCCACAAACCGTTATTCGGTTTTACACGGGCGATAACATCTTGGAGCACGGCATCTTTCAAAGAGAAAACATACAAGTCGGCATCTTCCACAATATCTTCCGGGACAACAGTCCACCCACATCCCAATTCATCGGCTAAAATCTTAGCATGCTCACTTGTGTGACTATACACTTGCCCGATACTCATTCCGGACTTACGCATTTCCAACGAAAGCCGGGTAGCTAAGTTTCCAGCACCAACAAATACGACTCTCATTCTTCCGCCTCTTTATTTTCTTCCGGAAGAGAGAACTTTCCTATATGTATCTTCTCCCATTGTAAATGGGATTCATCAAAAGGCTTACGAACCTGATCCTTATAACCGATACCAATGATAGACAAGACATCCAATTGATAAGGGATATCCAGCAACGAACGAACATAATTATTCGAATCCGCCTCGTCCTCTGTTACCCGGTTCCGGATCTGACACCAGCAACTGCCCAATCCCAAATCCTCCGCCTGCAATTGCATATAAATAGAAGCGACCGAAGCGTCCTCGATCCAAACATCGCTTTCCATCACATTCGCCAAGACAACCACGGCCAAGGCACAACCCTCCAGAAAAGCGGAACCATTTTTCTTACACCCGGCAAGTTTCTTCAACATTTCCTTATCTTCCACGACCACGAACTGCCAAGGATTACTACGTTTTGAGGCCGGAGCCATCAACGCCGCTTTCAAGATCAGTTCTACCTGCTCGGGTGAAAGTAGTTGTTCGGTAAACTTACGTGTACTTCTTCTATTTTGTATAAGTGTTGCAAAACTCTCCATTTTTTTCGTTCTTTGTACTCTTTTAATATTAAGATTCGCAAATATAAATATAATTTTTTGCACCCATATATACGTATCGTTCTTTTTTCTCGTTAGTATTTTTATAATTGAACAATAGATTATGAAGATTCGTGCGATAGCCGCGCTGCTATTTATACTTATTTCCGTGAGTGCCTTTGGCGAAGGCCGCATAAAAATCACTGGTTATGTCCGTGACGCCGACGGTAACCCTCTGGAATTAGTGAATGTCCGGGTTAAGAACACGTTGATCGGCTCCATGACCAACGAGAAGGGATATTATTCCTTTTCCATATCGCCGGGGGATTCTATCTCCGTTATTTACTCTTGTCTGGGATATAATAAAGCTGAACGTATCATTCCTTCGGCACAAGCCGATATGCGCCTGAACGTACAGATGAACAATACCTCATTTGATTTAGGGGAAGTATCCGTTACTGCCATCCGCAAGCAGACCACGACCATGGAGTCCCTAAATGCGGACAAAATTAAGTTATTGCCCGATCCCTCCGGAGGTAGTATAGAGAGCTTGGTCGTTACGTTTGCCGGAGTATCGTCCAATAACGAGTTAAGTTCCCAGTACTCCGTACGTGGAGGTAGTTATGATGAAAATATCGTTTATGTGAATGGGATCGAGGTATTCCGTCCGCTTCTGATTCGCTCGGGACAACAAGAGGGCCTTAGCTTTATCAATCCGGACCTGACGGAGGCGGTCAATTTCGCCGCCGGTGGCTTCGAGGCTCGTTACGGAGACAAGATGAGTTCCGTGCTGGATATTACCTATAAAAAGCCTAAGATGTTCGAAGGCTCGGCTTCTGCGAGCTTGTTGGGCGCAAATGCTTATGTAGGCAGTTCTATCGGTAAATTTACCCAAGTAACGGGTTTCCGCTTTAAAAGCGGTCGGTCTATCTTGGGTACCATGGATACAGACGCTGAATACGACCCTAAATTTATCGATCTGCAAACTTACATCACGTACCAATTGGCCCCTAAATGGGAAATCAATTTCTTGGGAAACCTCGCTAACAATAATTATAAATTCACCCCTTATAGCCGGGAAACCTCTTTCGGTACAGCCGAGCATCCCAAGAACTTCAAAGTCTATTTCGACGGAAGGGAAAGAGACCGTTTCCAAACCTTATTCGGTGCGCTTACATTGAAACACAACCCCAATGAGAACACAGAGTTGGGACTTCAAGCCTCCGCTTTCAAAAGCAAGGAAGAAGAGGGATACGATATCGCCGGAGAATATTGGCTGAGCGAGAACGGAGCGGAAAATCCGGATGACGACGCGTCAGCCGCCATGTCCGTAGGCCGTTATCACGAGCACGCACGAAACCGTTTGAACTCCACCGTCATGAATGTCGGGCATTATGGGATGGCCCGCCTTTTAAACAATACGTTGAAATGGGGAGCCACGGTACAAATGGAGAAAATCAATGATAAGATCAGTGAATGGGAAAAAAGGGATTCCTCAGGTTATTCTTTGCCCCAAACCGGTAATAACGTAAGTGTATATTCGAACCTCTTTTCTGATAATCAGATAGAAAGCACACGCTTTTCCGCTTATGCGCAAGACGCGTTCAAATTCAGGACCAAGCAAGGTCTGTTCACGTTAGTCGCAGGGGTTAGAGGTAGTTATTGGACTTATAATAAGGAGTTCCTTTTCAGTCCCCGTGCCTCATTGGGCTTTATCCCGAACTTCGACCAAGACTTGACGCTCCGTTTCGCCACCGGACTGTATTATCAATCGCCCTTCTACAAGGAATTACGTAGAGTAGACAAAGATAAGAACGGCAATAATATCACGGTATTGAACAAAGATCTAAAGTCACAACGCTCCATCCATTTCATATTGGGAGGAGATTATACGTTCCGTGCCGTAGACCGGAATTTCAAGGTGACCGCCGAGATGTACTATAAAAAGCTGGACAATCTGAATCCCTACACCGTAGATAACGTCAAGATCCGCTATTACGGCGAGAACTGCGCCAAAGGTTACGCCATGGGACTCGATGTCAAATTCTTCGGAGAATTCGTACCGGGTACCGACTCATGGATCAGCTTCTCCTTGATGAAAGCCCAGCAAACCATCCGGGAAACAACGACCGTTCCTATGGCCAATAGCCAAGGCTACAACATCTCACTCTTCTTTCAAGATTATTTCCCGGGCTATAAACGAGTCAAGCTAAATCTGAAAGGAGTTCTATCCGGAGGACTTCCCCAGACAATCCCGGGCAAAGGATACGAAGCCGGCTATTTCCGTACGCCCGCCTACAAACGTGTGGATATCGGCCTCTCCTATCAATTGGCAGGAGGCACGGACGCTATCATGGACAGGGGCTTCTTCCGCCATTTGAAAAACATTTGGCTAGGTCTGGATGTGTTTAACATATTAGACATCAAAAATGTTAGTTCCTACTATTGGATAACAGATGTATATAATGTCCAATACGCAGTTCCAAACTATCTGACCGGACGTCAATTGAACGTTCGTCTGATTGTCGATTTTTAATAAAATGTATCTTTAAACACATTTACTGGGAGATAAAAACAAAAAATTATTTCCTCATTCATAAAAAGTAGTGTACATTTGCACACAATAGAAACAAACATTTACTAAATCTTTAAATTATTATTGACATGGAACTTACACATATCGAACATTTAGGTATCGCAGTGAAGAGTATCGAGGCTTGTTTACCCTATTATGAAGGCGTTCTTGGATTAAAATGCTACAATATCGAAGTAGTAGCAGACCAAAAAGTAAAAACCGCATTTTTCAAGGTAGGACAGACTAAGATTGAATTACTAGAGCCGACCAGCGAAGATAGCACGATTGCGAAATTTATCGAGAAAAAAGGTGAAGGTATCCACCATATCGCATTTGCGGTACCTGATGTACAGGCAGCTTTGAACGAGGCTGAGGAAAAAGGCGTTAAATTAATCGATAAAGCTCCCCGTGGTGGCGCGGAAGGCTTGAACATCGCTTTCCTTCACCCGAAATCAACTTGCAGCGTATTGACAGAACTTTGCATGCCGGGCAACAAATAATTA
Source organism: Parabacteroides sp. AF39-10AC (assembly GCF_003635405.1). Lineage (NCBI taxonomy): Bacteria > Pseudomonadati > Bacteroidota > Bacteroidia > Bacteroidales > Tannerellaceae > Parabacteroides > Parabacteroides sp. AF39-10AC. Next base: position 31,428 of record NZ_QTLP01000029.1, read on the forward strand.
ATCCGTTCATTTCTAACAACAAATCAAAATACAATGAGTAACCAGCTTGAAAAAGTAAAAGAGCTCATCGCACTTCGTGAGCAAGCTCGTTTGGGTGGAGGAGAGAAAAGAATCGAATCACAGCACAAAAAAGGCAAATATACCGCTCGTGAGCGTATCGCCATGTTGCTTGACGAAGGTAGTTTCGAGGAATTCGACATGTTTGTTCAACACCGTTGTACAAACTTCGGTATCGAGAAAACTAAATATTTAGGCGATGGTATCGTAACAGGTTATGGTACGATCGACGGACGTTTGGTATATATCTTCGCTCAAGATTTCACCGTATTCGGTGGAGCCTTGTCTGAGGCTTTGGCTATGAAGATCTGTAAAGTAATGGATCAAGCCATGAAGATGGGCGCTCCCGTTATCGGTTTGAACGACTCCGGTGGAGCTCGTATCCAAGAAGGTGTAAACGCCTTGGCAGGATACGCAGAGATTTTCCAACGTAACATCTTGGCATCTGGTGTTGTTCCCCAGATTTCCGGTATCTTCGGCCCTTGCGCCGGTGGAGCCGTTTATTCTCCGGCTTTGACAGACTTCAACATCATGACACGTGGTACCAGCTACATGTTCTTGACAGGTCCGAAAGTAGTAAAAACCGTAACAGGTGAGGATGTAACCCAAGAGCAGTTGGGTGGAGCCAGCGTACACACCACGAAATCGGGTGTAGCCCATTTCGCTGTCGATACAGAAGAGGATGGTTTGCAATTGATCCGTAAATTGCTCAGTTTCTTACCACAGAACAACTTGGAAGAAACTCCGTTAGTTGAGTGCAAAGACCCGATCGATCGTCTGGATGATGTATTGAACGATATCATTCCCGATAACGCCAACCAATCTTACGATATGTATGAGGTTATCGGTACAATCGTCGATAACAACGAGTTCCTAGAGGTCCATGCGGACTACGCTAAGAATATCATCGTAGGTTTCGCTCGTTTCAACGGACAATCCGTCGGTATCGTAGCCAACCAGCCGAAGGTTATGGCAGGATGCTTGGATAGCAACGCATCTCGTAAAGCAGGTCGCTTCGTTCGTTTCTGCGACGCTTTCAATATTCCTTTGGTAACATTGGTTGACGTTCCGGGATTCCTTCCGGGTACAGGTCAGGAATACAACGGTGTAATCCTTCACGGCGCTAAATTGCTTTACGCTTATGGTGAGGCTACCGTTCCTAAGATTACCGTTACATTGCGTAAGTCTTACGGTGGAGCTTATTGCGTGATGAGTTCTAAACATTTACGTGGTGATATGAATTACGCATGGCCGACAGCCGAGATCGCCGTTATGGGCCCGAGCGGTGCCGTAGAGGTTATCTTCGCCAAGGAAGTAGCAGCCGCTGAAGATCCGAAAGCATGCGCAGCAGAGAAAGAAGCTGAATATAAGAAAGCATTCGCTAATCCTTATAACGCAGCTCAATACGGTTATATCGACGATGTTATCGAACCGCGTAACACTCGTTTCCGTATTATTCGTGCTTTGCAGCAATTGCAGACTAAGAAGTTAAGCAATCCTGCTAAGAAACATGATAACCTGCCTCTATAATCCGTAAAACAGGAGATGAATATGATAAATAAGAAAATAGGGGTATTGCTACTGTTCGCTTTGCTCATTTCATTCGGGGCAAAGGCACAGCGCGCAACCTCCATGCGTATTAATGAAGTATTGGTTATCAACGAGGATAACTTCGTTGATGACTATGGCAAACGTCATGGCTGGATTGAGTTGTTCAACACTTCGGCCGGAACGGTAAATATCGCGGGATGTTATTTGACAGACGACAAAAACAATCCCATGAAATATCCGATCCCGAAGGGAGACGTATTAACTCAGATCCAACCCCGCCAGCACTCATTGTTCTGGGCGGACGGAGAACCGAGTCGGGGTACTTTCCACGTAAACTTCGTATTAGACCCGTTTAAAGAGAATTATATAGCTCTGTATGATGCAGATGGTAAAACATTGATCGACGAAGTTACGATCCCTGCCGGACAAATGGCTGATATCAGTTACGGTAGAGTGATCGATGGTAAAGATGAATGGGCACAGCTGAAGAAAGTTACTCCCAGTACGAATAACCTAACATTGGATTCTAATGAGAAAATCGATAATTTCAAACAGAATGACTCTTTAGGTATCGGTATGACCATTACCGCTATGGCTGTAGTGTTCTTGGGATTATTTTTGTTATACATCATCTTTAAACAGATCGGTAGATTGTCTATATCCGCGAGCAAACGTAACGCTCAGAAAGCTGCGGGAACAACAAGTGTATCGGTTGACGCCGGACAAGAGTCTGGTGAGATCTTCGCCGCTATCGCTACCGCTTTGTACGAGATGAGTGATGACAATCATGACATCGAGCACACGGTTCTTACGATCCACAAGGTACAAAGGACTTATTCTCCTTGGAGTTCAAAACTCTACGGTTTGCGTCAAACCCCACATAAGTAATTATCTAAAAACGAACAAAGAATGAAAAGTTTTAAATATACCATTAACGGTAACGTATATAAAGTACACATCAATTCTGTAGTGGATGACATCGCAGATGTTGAAGTAAATGGTACACCTTATCAAGTAAAATTAGAGAAACCGGCGAAGAAACAAATGGTTACATTGAAACGTCCGGCTCAAGCGCCGACAACAGCAAGTGGCGACCCTGTAGTTACTCGTCCGGCAGCCTCTACTACACAAGGCGCTGTTAAGACTCCGCTACCAGGTGTTATCTTGCAGGTTAAGTGCAACGTAGGTGATACCGTGAAGAGAGGTCAAACATTGATTATCCTTGAGGCTATGAAGATGGAGAACAACATCAACGCAGACCGTGACGGTAAGATTATAGAAATTAAAGTACACAAGGGAGACTCTGTGCTAGAAGGTGCTGATCTCGTAGTAATCGGATAAGACTATGCAAGAGAGCTTTTTAACATTCTTAGGTGAGAACTTACAACTGTTCCTTACCTATACAGGTGTATACAACGCTACTCCGGGACATCTCATCATGATTATGGTAGGTCTGTTGTTTATATTCCTGGCGATTAAATATGAGTTTGAACCGATGCTTTTGATCCCTATCGGATTTGGTATCTTGATCGGTAATATCCCTTTCAAGGACGCAGGTCTTCAGGTAGGTATTTATGAGCAAGGGTCTGTACTGAACATCCTCTATCAGGGTGTGACCTCTGGATGGTATCCGCCATTGATCTTCCTCGGTATCGGGGCCATGACCGACTTCTCCGCATTGATCTCCAATCCTAAGTTGATGTTGATCGGTGCAGCGGCTCAGTTCGGTATCTTTGGTGCTTATACGATTGCTCTTCAAATGGGATTTGAGCCGAACCAAGCAGGTGCTATCGGTATTATCGGTGGTGCTGACGGTCCGACGGCTATCTTCCTGTCTTCTAAGTTAGCGCCAAACTTAATGGGTGCGATCGCGGTATCCGCTTACTCATACATGGCGTTGGTTCCTATTATCCAACCGCCGTTCATGAGATTGCTTACGACTAAGAAAGAGCGTTTGATCCGTATGAAACCGCCGAGAGCCGTTTCTTCCACGGAAAAAATTATCTTCCCGATCGTTGGTTTGTTGCTTACTTGCTTCTTGGTTCCGTCCGGTTTACCATTGTTAGGTATGCTATTCTTCGGAAACTTATTGAAAGAAAGTGGCGTGACTCGTCGTTTGGCAGAGACTGCTCGTGGTCCGCTGATCGATACAATCACGATCTTATTGGGTATCACGGTAGGTGCTTCTACCCAAGCTACACAGTTCTTGACATTGAACTCTATCAAGATCTTCGGTCTAGGTGCGTTATCATTCGTGATCGCTACTTGCGCCGGTGTATTGTTCGTTAAGTTATTCAATTTAATATTGAAAGACGGCAATAAGATCAATCCGCTTATCGGTAACGCCGGTGTATCCGCCGTTCCTGACTCAGCTCGTATCTCACAAGTTGTAGGTTTGGAATATGACCCGACCAACTACTTGTTGATGCACGCTATGGGTCCGAACGTAGCAGGTGTAATCGGTTCCGCTGTAGCTGCCGGTATCTTGCTAGGATTCCTTGGTTAATAAAAACAACTATCTATATTAAAAAAGGCGAGGTCCGAAAGGATCCCGCCTTTTTATGTTATTGTTCTCAGTTAGCTTGCTCTATAGGAACCGGACTAATCTCCGTACTCGTATCCTCCACCAACGTTGTCCCGAGGAACAACCAGATCATCAAAAGGATTATAGCGACAACCACACCAAATACCAATAGCGTATTCACACTTTTCTTTCTCATGTCTTTAACTGATTTATTCATTTTAGAATAAACAGCCGGAACATGAATTTGGTTGTGTACCCTTACTCTTATTTGTTTTTCCCTAACGCCTCGTTCAGCACTTTGTTCTTAGCGATCGTTGCTTGGAATTCTTTCAAATAGAAAGGCTCAAAATAAGCCACATTCTCAAAACGGCCATCATCATATGCTTGCTGCGACAAGGATGCCATATTTACAGCTAATGGATAGATACCATCTATAAAACAGGCGTTCGAAGAAGTGATTACCGTCTCACATTTAGCGGCACCGTCTCCAAAGAAACAAACCTTACCGTTCTCTAAAAAAGAAGCATACGAATCAGCATCTACGATATCAACAGTCGTGGCACGTATCGTGTTGAGATGGGAATCATAAATCGAAGAGTAGACTTCCATACGACGGGCATCCAACATAGCGCAATACAAGCAATCGGCCTCCTCCTTATTTTTCCGGATAGCGGCAGACGCTAAAATATCCAGCGTATGAATACCGATCAAAGGAATACCATACCCAAAGCATAATCCTTTAGCCACAGACACCCCGATGCGTAACCCCGTATAAGATCCGGGTCCGCTACTTACCGCCACGGCATCCAGTTTTATCCCTTTCGACTTCGCGGCTTCTAATGCCTCTTCCATATAAACGCCCAATAACGCCGCATGAGACGGCCCCTCAAAGGAAGCCTTCTCAAAGACCACCTCCTCCCCTTCCGACAGGGCTACTGAACATACGGAAGTGGATGTCTCGATATTTAAGATCAATGACATAATAATAGACTATTAACAGTTGATAGTTAGCATCTCTTCTATAGGAATACCAACATTATAATTAGATTATGTCGCAAAGGTATACAAAAAATCACTTTCTATCTTTATCACGTTCGGAGATTATCTTCGAAAAGGTTTCCGGTGTCATATTTAAGAAAGAAGCGATGCTATACTGTGGAACATGCTTCATTAAATAATAGATATCATGATTATCTTTATAATATTGCACCCGTCCTCGGGCGGATCGGCTACGCAGTACATAGCTCCTCTCTTCACCTACTTGGATTATATTTGACAAGACCCTACAAATGACATAAGCGAATTCCGGACATTCCCTTAATATAAAGTCATAATGCTCATATGAGATTACCACGGCAGCCGTATCCACTACCGCTTTTATCGCCATAAAAGATTTTCTTTTACTTTGGAAACTATACCAAGAGGTGCAGAATTGCCCCTCTTCGAAAAAGCCTAATATACACTCCTTCGTTACCGTACTATAATAAGAAGCACAAAAACCTCCAGCAATAAAAAAAAGTGAATTACAGAGCTTTCCCTCCTCTTGTAATAATTCCTCTTTGGCAAAAGAGACCATATAGCTCCTCTCATAAATCAATTCACGGAAACGATCCGAGACTGGTACATATTCACTGACCAAAGTAAACAATCTCTCATAAGCCCGGTCTGGAAAAAGATCTATTCTTTGTTTCACAATAGTTTACGTTTAGTATCATTTAACAATAAATTTAGTCCTATCGGAACTATTTCAAATAGCGGAATTACAATATGCTCAAATTGAAAAAGATATAAGAAAGGCACACTTGCGGAAATATAGTAGGACTATCAAATCGTATTTTTATTAAAATTTCAACAAAAAGTAATAGGCTCTACATTATATATATTGTATTTTTGCGAAAATATTATTGTATTAGTTCCGATAGGACTAAGGCATCAGTATCTACAAATCCCCTCTTAACCCATTATACCCTAGAACAAATCTTAATATCGGATAAGATTTATCTTATATCTAATCTTTATATTTGGCCAACAAAAACAACTTATGATTATGGAAAACACAACAATCAAACAAAACAAGCTATTAATTATCATATACTTGATCATAACAGCAGGAGTTTGTATTTGGAGTATTTACTCAATCTACCAAGGAGCTTTATCAATCTCCGACAACCCTATCGACTCGAATGTTTTTGAAGGAGGCAGTTGGTTTGGAGGGCTATTCATCATAGGCCTTATCATCTCTTTTGGTACAGGCTGGGATGATTATAAAGCGGTGGACACATACGCCGATGGTCACAAGGAAGAGAACGCTACGGATGGTTGTATAGCTACATTATTAAGTAATTTCATTATCAAGCCTGCGATAGTCACGCTTATTATCTACTATGCCTTATATTTTTTGATAGAGATAGCGATATTCCTGCTACCATACGTTGCGGGAATCGTAATTGTGGGAGGTTTATTCGCATCATTTCGCTTACTTCTAAAAATGGCAAATGAGGAAAAACGTATTCCTTTAATCATAACGCTTGTTTGTAGTACAGCTCTATATATAGGTATTGGGTACTTTTTATCCAAGCATGTCGACTCTGTGACAGACCCTAGTCCGGAAGAAATGATCCGGGCAGAATCAAGCAATAAACTAACCCCAGACAATCTCAAAGGAACTTGGCGATTGGTTTCCGAGAAAAAAGAGGGCCAATCCGTTCCATTAGCCCAATGTAAACTCATCTTTACCGAAACATCCAATGGAGGAAACGCATATAAATTGACCGAGGTATACACATCTAAAAAAAATCAATCTAATTATTCCCTAATGAGTAACACGATTGTCATGCGACTAAAAATAACAGGCGATAATATGGAGAACCAATATACAGTTGTTGAACTAAACAATAAGAAGATGATTCTTACCTTCGTCTATTTTCCAGAAGAAACCTCATCCGGAGAATTGATATTCGAAAAAGAATAACTCAGTATCTCGACAGAAACGGTCTTTGATCAAGGATTCACACAAAATTAATGTCTTTATATTCGGCTAGACCTATTACTATGTGACATTAATGATCATACAATCGAAAAGTTAATCTAAGACAAGATTTTTATCCTTTTTACCTTATAATTTTGTAAAAAATTATATAGCCGACTCTTGAGTCATGGGGTATTACGAAGATAACAAACATTATTACCAAAATAACATTAAACAAAAAAATGATTATGAATCGAATCGCACTTCTACTTCTCTTATTGATCGGAGCGTTCAGTATGAGAGCACAAACAACAGAAACAACCGGCAAAGAAATCGTTTTTGTAAATGAGTTTAAAGGCAGCGGCAATTTAGAGGGCTCTACCATCGCCGCCATCCGCAACAACATAATAGAAGGATTGATAGACGCTAAAAGGCTCATCGTAAAAGATTTAAAGTCGGATGCCCAATTCCAAGCTGAAATGACTAAAAGAGCAGCCGATGCCTCCGTATCCGAGGAGGAATATGGCTTCACAGTCTTAAGGAATATGAACGCTCGTTGGGTAATTGCAGGAACTATCACTCATGTAGAAGCTGTCCGAAAAAAATATAGTGATGGTAGTTATTACTACGACGCAGCCATCAATGTTTCTGCCAACATTATCGATGTAGCGAGTGGAACCATTACAGAGACAAAGACAATCACAACTGAAGGAAACGCCCTTATAGATTTAACAGGCATTGGCAAAGAAACAACAATAGGAAACACCGAAGAAGAAGCTATTGCCAACGCTAGTAAAGTTCTTAAGAATAAGGCCAAATCGTTTGCAGAAGGATGTTTTCCATTAAAAGGAACGATCCTTGAAGTCGCATCCGAGAAAAAAGGAAAAGCAGAAGAAGTATACATTAGCCTTGGAGAAACAAGTGGCGTGAAAAAGGGAGATATCTTCGATGTATTTGAGCAACGAGTAATCGCTGGAAGAAATAGCCGAAAAAAAATAGGAGAGCTGAAAGTGAAAGCTGTTGAAGGTGATGATATTTCATTATGTAATGTAACCAAAGAAGGAAAGGTGATCCTTGAGAAAATACAAGCCCTAGAGGAAAACCAGTCATTATCCATCGAATCTCGTTCTAAATCTAACGGCAGTATTATTAGTTTATAAATTCAGTCATGGGCCGCATTTCTGCAGCCCATGGCCTTTTCAATAACGACATTGGATATGCGAAACAAATTTATCATTTACTTGTATGCCTATATTCTAGGAATTTGCTTAATAATCCCAAATACGGTCTCTGCTCAATCCAGTGAAAATTTCACGAACGACGCTACCTTGGTATCTGACCAAGGGAGAACCGCTATCATCCTTTCGTCCGGTATCCACGAGAAGAAAAAAGAGGCTGTAGCCATGGCTATACTATCAGCCTTCGACACTTATTTCTTTTCCGGCATTGCAGGACTAAATGATGATATGCCCCTCATTGGAGAGTTAGAGACCCAAGAACAGAAAGATTATGTAAAACGCATATTTAAGGAAAACCGATACACTCAATTTATCGGTCTAGTAACAGAAGTCAACGGCTCCCCTGAAAAAATGCCCACAAGACAATTTAAGGCAACCATACAATTCGAATTAAAAACAGATGCCTTATATAAAGACATGCTTCGTTCCAAAGTCATAAAAAAGGACTTGGAAAGAATGAACACGACTGAGATCCGCCAAGAGATACCTCAATTCACGTTGACCGTCGTTCCTTTCAAACCGGAAGGAACCACCTATAGCGGCATATTAAAAAATGATTATGAAATACGAAATGCGATCACACGTATCGAGGCGATGCTAAAAACCAAGAAATATGAGGTTAAAGATTTCCTAGCGGTAGTGGCTGCCGCAGAAAGAGACCTGCAATTCGAGATGGACAAGACAGTCATGTCAAACGATAAACAGCTTATCAATCAAACCCAAGCTGACGTATATATCACGGTCGACCTAGCGAATAACAGGAGGCCGGATGGCGGTATGGGGGTCGTAAACCTAAAAGCTTATGAGGTATCAACCGGCAACTTGCTCAGCTCTGCCGAAGGGAAATCAAAACGTTACAGAGATTACATAATCGCGAATCTTTACGACAGAGCCCTAGAGAATTGCTTAGATGGTTTCATCCAGCAGCTTACCAGCAATTGGGCAAGCAAGATCACGGATGGGAACCAATATGCCATCAATTTCGCCATCGCCCCGGAATCGGCCATCGATATGAGCACCGAAGTAGGTAGCATGGGTTTTCCACTAGCCGACGTATTAACCCTATGGATAAAAAAACATGCCTTTAACGGAAAATACCATCTGGCTGGAAGCGTAGATGAATATATCAAGTTTGACCAAGTTCAAATACAGCAAGGGCAAGAGCAAGAATTCATCTTGAGTTTGTATACCTATTTGCGTGATGAGTTAGGCATTAGTTGCAATCGTAGGCAAAGCGGTAAAACCTATTATATAACGATACAATAAACATATGAGATACATTATAGCACTGATCAGTTGGCTACTTATAAGCAGCCTGTCAATCACTATACATGCGGAGAAAAAGCCGGACTGGTTGACAGAACGCCCCAACGGGACTATCTTTTATATTGGTATAGGAAGCGCCTCGAAGTCTTCTCCCAACTACCAACAAGTAGCGAAACAAAACGCGATAGCCGAACTTGTCTCCGAGATCGAGATCAAGGTAGAGGCTAGCTCCTTAATGACGACCTTGGAAAAGGAGGACGAATCTGTATCCTCCTACTTCTCGGAGATCATCCAAACATCCGTGAAACAACATATCAAGGATTTCGAACAAGTAGACAACTGGCAAGACGAACAAAATTATTGGGTCTATTACCGCCTCGACAAAGAGACATACGCCGAGCAAGTACAGAAGCGCAGGGAACTAGCAATCCGGCAAGGATTCGATTTTTGGTATAACGGGGAGAACGCCTTGCGGCAAGGTGATCTATTGACCGCTATAGACTTATTCATGCAGGGTTTGACCGCTATCGAACCCTGCGTTAACGAGGATCTAAGCTGCTCTTATGAAGGACAGACCATTTTAGTAGGCAACGCCCTATATACCTCACTGCAAAGCGTGTTCGATGGTATCCAGCTAAAACCGTCCAATTCGGAAATCCAAGCGAGCGCATTTCAAGCCTCCCGTACCCCGATCATACTAACCATACACAAAAACAATATTCCATTAAGAAATTTACCCATCAAAGGAGAATTCAACTCCGGCGGAGGCTCATTATCAGAGATCATCCCAACGGATGACAATGGGGAAACAACTGTTTATCTACAGAATATCACTTCAAAGAACACGAACCAAGAGATTCTTTTTACGCTGGACATACACCCATTCACGCAGATCAAGAACCCTCTGTTCAACACCCTAAAGCGACAGTTATCAGCCAATACGCCCAGATGCCAAGTGTTGGTAAGTAGCGATTCGGAGAAGAACATCCGTGCGTATATCCAATCCAAGCAACAAGGAAATGAAGGTCTAGTCAGAGGAATACATAATCTACTGACGAATAATTACTTTGACATCACTGACTCTCAGAACAAAGCGGATGTCCTTATACTCATCCAAAGTGATTTTTCACAAGGGAATATCGTGGAAGGAGATATATACAACATGAAAGAATATTTCACCACGATAAGTATACAAATCAAAAATAACCGCAGTGGCGCTATCCTGTTAAATTACCTATTGGAAAAAAAGAGGACTTTATCTCCCGCAAATACATCAATAGCGAACGCACGTAATTCTGCTATTCGAGAAGCCATGAAAATAATCAACAGAGAACTTGGCAAACAATTGAAAGAGGTAAAAATAGATACGAACGGGGAAATCCCTCAAGTAAATGATACACCACCGGCACCTAAGCGACCGAGCCATGTAAGCACCCCACCCAGCCAACCTGTCATTGTGATACATCCTAAACCCACAAGCCAGACACCGGTGGAGAAACCTCAATCTACGGTCTCTCCTACTCTTGCCAAGAAAAAAACAGAAGCGGAGTTGGAGCCGGGGATATTCATAAGTTATAATGGGAAAAAAGATATGAGCGACCGTACGTTTCTTAGATTCAACATAGAGAACAAGAATCAAGAAGATTACAAGCTAGGCCTGTATAACCGTGAGCTGCTCATCGTCAATGGAAATGGGGAGGAAATGAAATGTATCACCGTGAAAATTGGTTCCAAATCAGACAGCTATGGCATACAAGCTACCATTGTACCCAATACCCCTACTTTATTGGAAGTAGAGATAATGAAGACGGGAAAGATCGCTCTTTTCCAGCTCACGAATACGAATCATCGAACGATCAAACTCAGGAACTTAGAATAGCAATAAGGGGGGAGGCCGAAAAACCCAATGATAGAGTAGGCTTTTAATTAAAAAAGAATAAAAATGAAACGATTAAATTATGTAATGGGAATGGCGATGGGGATCGTCTTTTTATTAACCGCATGTGGAGGTCCTAAAAGCGTAGCGCAACAAGATGTCGCCGTGATCGTACCTTGCTCCGGTCCTGAATACATGACCAATAGCCAATATATACGGGCTAGCGCCATGGGGTTATCTACGGATATGACTATCGCCAAAAAGAAAGCGCAGTCATCTGCCCGTACGGAAATAGCTACCGCTATCGAGGCTAAAGTAAAAGCTATGGTGGAAGACTATACGTCTTCTTATCAAAATGGTGAAAATGACGAGAGTAAAAGACGTTTTCAAGACATCGCACGAACTACCGTACAACAGAAGCTAAACGGGTTGCGAACGATTTGCGAACAAACAATGAGAACTCCGGATAATAAATATAAGGTGTATATCGCACTAGAACTAGCCGGCAACGAACTTTTGGAAGGAATCAGCAATTCCATCAAGAATGATGATAAACTTCGAATTGACTTCGAGTACGAGAAATTCAAAAAAGTATTCGAGGAAGAGATGAGCAAGGAAAATTAAAGTTACTATGTTTAACTAACTGTTCCACCCGTCCCCTCTCACTTCTTCACCGAAGTAAGGGGGACGGCCAAACGGTTTACCAATCACCTAAAGACGAAGAATGAGCAAACGGCTTATACATTTAGTCCTTTTCCTATCAGGGTTCTCAGCCCTATTTGCCCAAGATAATGAGAACTATACGCAATCATATCATTGGGCTAGTGGGTATTTGGAAAATATCCCACATGATTTTCCATTGGCTTTACGAGATGAGGAAACCATGGGTACTTCAGATCCCGGACTATGCCCGGAAATCGCCCGGGAACAAGCCATACAACGGGCCTTATTCCTGTATTCGCTAAAGCGAGGCACACATATGAGTATGCTGACGGACTATTTCATCATAAATTAAGTCGCCACCAATATGAATGATTACAAACACGAGAAAATGATGGTCATGGCGACACTACATTCCGAGCCTCAGACCTATTCTTTTTCCGTCATCCGAGAACACACCTCAATATATGGGGAACAGTTCGTCTGGCTCACCGTAAATAGCCAAGGCAAGGAGCAACGTACGCTCTCTTCTTTTTATGAATTCATGCTAAGTACCAGCCAAGAATCCCATGAACGACAAGAGGAAAGACTATCTCTTTCGATACGCTGCGACAATGACTCGATCCTCAAAAATCATTCATTCACGCTCAAAGGGAACAAAGAAAAGCTAATCATCTCCACACAAATCAATGACATTTCGCTTCCTCTTCCGACCGATCTATATCTATACAAGGATAAAGGAACGCTGCTGGCACAAGAAAAAAAAGAATATCCTCTTTCAAGCGGATATTGGAGTACCCTGCTGGAATCACTAAACGATGCCCTCACAAACTTTGACTTTCCGGGAGTAACCATCCAAGAAGTTTTTGAGAGCTATCAAGATACGAACCAACAGTTATACAGAGAAAAAAACTGTTGCTCCTTATCTGCCAGACCGGTCATCTTGAGCATACAGAACAACCATATTTTCTTGGATTGGTCGATTCAGACGATCCAATAAACTTAAATCTCCTATACCATGAGAAAAGCTCTATTGATACTAATTTGCATTCATACCTTTATTCCTATAGGAAAACTGTATGCACAAGATCCATATACGGAATATAAGGAATTCATAAAGAAACAAAAGCAAGAATATAATGATTTCCGCAGAAAGGAAAATCAAGAATTCGCCTCCTTCCTAAAAAACTATTGGAAACCCTATACTAAGGAGGAAGCTATCAAGGCTCCTACCCAGCCTGAACCTGTAAATCCGGTAGTCTATACCGACCCTTTGCGGGAACCCGACCGAATACCAAACGTACCAACTGTTCCTCCCCTAAAAATCAATCCGGAAGACAAGCCCCGTCCCCTACGGCCAATTCCTCATGAGAATCCGCAACCTCAAGAGGATGATGAGCATTTTATACTCACCTTTTACGGAGCATCCTTACGCCTATCAAAAATACTGGATGCACCATTCCGCTTGACCGGCATCACGGAAAACGAGATATCCCAAGCATGGAGCAGACTAAGCGAAACCCCTTACAAAACGCTAATAGACGATTGCTTGCATATCCGGAAAAAATCACATCTTTGTGATTGGGCCTACTTCCTACTAACCCAAAAGATCGCTCAACATTTTTGCGGGGAAAACGCAAAGAACGAGATAGCGTTCATGCAGATGTTCTTACTTTGTCAATCCGGCTATAAAGTGAAAAACGGCCGGACCGAGGACCAACTACTCCTTATGATCTCCACGGATTGTATTGTTTACGGCTTTCCTTATCTCACAATAGATAAGGAAAGATACTTTATTATCAATACTCCCAAACTCAGCCAACAAGAGATTTATACCTATAAGAAAGATTTCTCCGCTTCCACGCAGACTATTCACATGCATATTCAAGATAAGCAAACAGGGAGTTCAACCCTCTTCAGCCGTACATTGGAAGCCAAAAGATATCCGGTAAAAGTAACCGTTAATCTAAATCAAGATCTTATTGACTTCTATAAGGAATATCCTCAATGTGAATTCACAGTCTATGCCTGCGCTCCCGTAAGCGATGAGGTAACAAGCTCTATATTACCTCCATTACAAGAAGCTATTCAAGGGAAAAGCGAGACAGACGCAGCAAACATCTTACTGAATTTTGTCCAAACGGCATTCCTCTATCAAACCGATCATGAACAGTTCGGATACGAAAAACCATTCTTCGTGGAAGAGACATTCTATTATCCCTATTGCGATTGTGAAGACCGTGCTGTTCTTTACGCCTATTTGGTAAGAGAGCTATTAGGACTAGATGTCGTACTGCTCAATTACCCGCAGCACTTGGCCACAGCGGTCCTTTTCAACGGACCGATAAATGGTGACTTCGTGAACGTTTCCGGAAAAAGATATACGGTTTGCGACCCCACCTATATCAATGCGCCAATCGGAAAGGCGATGCCACAATTGAAAGACGCAAAAGTAAAAGTAATATCGAATATAATCACTCATTAATTAACAACTTAAAAATTAAACACCATGTCAGCAGAATCTTTTATTCTATTAATCATCGGATTAACTTTAGTTTTTTTTATGTTTCGCAAGTCCGAATGGTATCAAGCCAAAGTGCGGAAACTCTTATCGGTTGAAGTCACTCCAAGCACTCTTCTCGTACATAAAATCACATTGATTATCGGCTGTATATTAGGAGTTATCCTAGCTTTCATCAGTTCAGTTCTAAAACCATATGAAGATCTTACCCTCTACATAATGGGAGCGCTGGCGATCGGCACCATCCTCTATTTCACTTTTACCGCAACAGATAAGAAGAAAGGCGCACTAAAAGGAGTTTACTATGTTATCACTACATTCCTACTACTTTGCACTTCTATATTTGGCGTTATCCTAGTTATCATTTTGGTCTTTCTTTATTTGATGCTTAAGTTCATTTTCGGAGCCTTATTAGGCAATTCAGGTAGCAGTGGAAAGAAAGGTGGCTTTATCGATTTCTTATTCGACAACAGCAGTTCAGACCAGTCCAACAAAGAGCCTGAAGATGATAACTTTGAAATCACAGACGAAAATGGTTATACCAGAGAACTGAAAAAAAAATGGGGTAGTACATATACAGATGATAAAGGTGATGATTGGGAGGAAGTCATAGGAGGTTTCCGTAGAAAAGAAAAATAAGAATTATGACTGGAAAAACACAGTATCTCTATTTTTCCAGCACATTGATTCTTCGCAAGATTAAGAAATCAACAAAATAATTAGCTAAACAATGGATATAACTCAGATTTTCGAGTCCAGAAAGAATAATTCTAAGTGGAATACGTCCTACCCATTATCACCGAATGACTGGGTAAAGTATCGAACGGACACCTCCTTGATCTTTAACGAAAAAGATGGCATTTCATATTATATCCATATTCCTTTCTGTAAAAAACTATGTTCATTCTGTGAATATACTAGAATGGAATGTCCTAGCATAGAGTTACAATATAATTATCTAGTTAATCTTGAAAAGGATGTTCTGCATTTTGTCCATACCCACGCAAATATGCCTTTACGTGGATTTGATATTGGTGGAGGTACACCGACCACATTGAGTGAAGAAAATTTTCAATTTCTTTTGAATATATTCCGAAAGGTTATTGATCGCCTTAGTAGGAATGATGATTTTGAACCAAGTATAGAAACCACGTTCGATACGATTACCCTCAACAAAGCAAGAATGATTACAGAAGCAGGAATCCGACGAGTATCCCTTGGTATTCAATCCACCGACCCCAACGTA
Organism: Parabacteroides sp. AF39-10AC; assembly: GCF_003635405.1. Taxonomy (NCBI): domain Bacteria; kingdom Pseudomonadati; phylum Bacteroidota; class Bacteroidia; order Bacteroidales; family Tannerellaceae; genus Parabacteroides; species Parabacteroides sp. AF39-10AC. The sequence goes on from NZ_QTLP01000029.1 coordinate 47,335, forward strand.
TTAAAAGACAATCACCGTGTGACAGTCAATCTTACTTCAATGTTAGAAACCATCGAAATGCTACATCATGCAGGTATCGAGAAAGTTAATCTGGATTTGATGTATGGATTGAAGGGACAAACCACAAAAAGTATAGCCAAAGATTTGAAAGCTATTGAGATTCTAAATCCCGAACAAGTTACGCTCTATGAATTGCGAACGAACATGATACGTGAACCATCCTATTTGTCAAAAGATGAGCTTTATTATGCCTATAGGTGTTTATATGAAGGGTTAATAGCATTAGGATATCATGCCCGATTTGGTCAAAATACATTTTCAAAGTATATTGCAGATCATGGTGTATCCTCATATCTTCGTAGCCGTATGCTTGACGGGGTGGCATATAAAGGTTTTGGTTTATCTGCCCAAAGTATGAACAATGAAGGCATATCATATAATATTGGCAAAAACTCCTGCCAATTAAAAAAACTTCTGTCATCAAGTTCATTCCTTGATGAATATATCTATAAATTGCCGCCAGCAGAACTTGCATCAAAGTATATAGCCATCGGCGCTTATAATGGATCTTTTTCATTGAATCATGTGACTAAGCTTATCGGACAAAGCGCGATTGATTATTTCAAAAAACAACTAGACTTTTGTTTGGCTAATGATTTGGTTTCTGTTGAAAATGAACGTGTATATATTACCGCCAATGGATTCCGCCATTATGGTGCAGTATTTTCATTATTTTATTCTAATTCATTATAAACATGAGAAAAATTGATAACAATTACAAATATCCTTGCACACGCAACATCAACATAGATGGCTTTGGCACATATCTTGAAAAAGAAATTGGTGAACCACGTCGAAATCTTCGACTTTTTGCAAATGAATTCGGGAATCTTATCTCTGCCCAAGGAGACAATATCGCAGATCATTTAGTGCTAGTGAATAGCGGATCTTCAGCAAACCTTGTGGCAGCTCTTACTATAGCAGAGAAATGCAAAAAGGCTAATAAACCCTTAACTGCTGTTGCCTCTGCTTTCACTTTTCCTACAACGGTAAGTTCCTTACTGCTTGCCGGATTCAAGATAAAGCTAATAGATGTGGATAAATCGGGATTCAATATGTCTATTGACAGACTTACTGCCGAGAAAGAAATCCCATCTTTAGTAGTCGTAACACACTTCCTAGGCTTTCCCGCCGACATGGAGGCCCTAAAAAAATATCAGTCACTAACAAAATGTTTCATTCTTCAAGATGCTTGTGAAACACTTGACACCTACCTTGGTAACAAACCTTTATACAAATATGGAGATATAATCACTTGGTCATTTTATCACCCACATCATCTTTCCTCTTATGGAGGAGGGGCTATATTTTCAATTTCGGGAGAAGATTATTCACTTTTAGACAGTATTGCCCATTGGGGTCGTGCTTGTAAATGCCATATAGATGAGAAACTCTGTTTCGTTCCATCTGGTCCCGCCCATCAGTTTACTTATGAGAATATCAGTGTTAATATAGAGATGTCGGAACTCAATGCTTGCTTTGGACGTTGGCAGTTGAAAAATTGGAAAGAGATAGAGAACCAAAGACAACGTAATTATCAGACTTTATATGATATAGTGTCAGCTAATACCAATTTGCATGTATACCCATTTCATAATGCAAGGCATGATTCTCCATTTGTATTTCCTGTATTTTGTAAAAATAAGTCCGTGAATGATATTTATGAGTTTCTCAAAAAAAAGAATATTGAGATACGAACACTCATGGGAGGAGCTACTTGTCAACAACCAGCCTTTACTAATAAAATATCATATGATAATTGCTCTAATGCCATTTACATGTCGCAACATGCTTTTTTTGTAGGGTGTCACCATACATTGTCAGATGACGATGTAAAGTATATAGGAAATAGCCTCTTATGTTTATAATTCATGCGAAATGCTCTCATGGTAATACTATTTAATCTACAAGGTAAGCAACTGGGACAAATCACAGTACAAAGATCTTACCCTTACTAGTGAATTAACCCTTCGCAAAGCGATAGTAGCGTGTAGTGTCTCTACATTACTTAATCTATGTCAAGCTTTTTATCATTTCCTATATATACATTTGCAAAAAAGACAGTATAATAGCATTTAAATCATAATACACCATGAAACTATCAAACATTTTCATTTTCATACTAATCTTTATCGGTATGACAGGATGTTCAGGGAGTAACTCCCCCGAATCAGTGGCTAAAACATTCACTGAGGCTTTTTACACGGCAGACTTCAAGAAGGCGAAAAGTCTTTGCAGTAATGATTCTAAAGAAGTTTTCGACCAATTAAAAGAAATGCTATCCGACGAAACGACAGAAGCCATAAAATCTGCCGACGTTAAAGCCACCGTAGTGAGCTGTGAGCTTTCCGATGACCAGAAAACTGCCATCGTAAAACTCTCAGTGATAAATACAGTAGACATAACAGGAAGAATACAGAAAAAGCCCAAACTGCAAGATGTCCAGCTAAAGAAAAAAGATGGTAAATGGGAAGTTATTTTCAAGATAAAATAATCATACTTTTCTTTTATATCGCATTAATATGTCTGTCTTTAGGATCTTGCCATGATCCTAAAACAGACATTCCTTATATACTTGACGACCAGATCAAGGCAAGTATAAAAAATGGAGATATCATTCTAAGAATGGGAAAAGGCATTATAAGTGAAACCATTAAAAATGTATTGGCCGACAGCATCGAGATTTCACATTGCGGTATACTCATAAAAGAAAAAGACTCCATATCTATCATTCACTCCTTATCTAAAGAGATTTCCGGTATAGATGGTTTGCAGGAATGTACAATAGACCAATTCTGCTCCGAAAGCATTGAAAATTCCATCATTATCGTACGATTCAGAAACGATTCCAATCAAGTATTAAGTCAAAAGGCACAATATTATCTATCCATACATAAACCATTCGACAATGCATTCAATATCAGAGACACCTCGGCGTTTTTCTGCTCCGAACTGCCATTGCATATCATTAAATATGAACTAGAAACCAATTTATATGACCCGTATTCTAAAATTCCCAAGTTTTCGGTATTCTTGGACTCCATTCATTTTGAGAAAATCTATCCAGTCTCACAGGAGATAGAATAAATAAGAGGAATTTAGCACTCCTCTTATTCATTAAACTAATTCCATCAAAAATTTCATTCATCCCATTGTAACAAATTCGTATAGCCATATGGCTGTTGATCTTCTTCGTACCAATAAGAACGTTGGAAGTTTAGCGATTTAAAAACAATAAGTTTCCATTCCCCTTCAATTTTCTTAAATACGACCTCACAATCCAAGCCATCTTTAAGCTGTGCCTTATAAGGACTCCGGGGGCTATTGTCTTCCAAGATCTTCCCTGCCTTGGTTAAATTATCAGGTAGTAAATAAACGATACAAACCGCTTGGTAATCATCTTTTCTAAATTTTTCTATTCGATCCACCTCATAATTATATGCCTTATAATAATAGGTAGGTTCCGAATTTTTCCAAAGCCCATCTTTCTTTCCCAAATAATCCTCATCACAACCTTCTAATTTCTTTTCGCTATAACCGGGCGCATATAAAGTAACCGCAGGAGATTGGGATAAATAATCTTTTACTACCTGTTCATCCATTGGAGCCGAACATGAGATCATGCAACTTAGCAATAAGCCAGCACATAACTTTTTTAGATTTTCCATACATTTAACTTTTAATTGTTCAATGCACAAAAGAAAAGAAAAAAAGAGAATTTAATCTTAATCTGTAATAAGATACTAAATGATTAAGTAACAAGTCTAGTTCAACTTAAAATATCCATAGGGGTGCACACATAAGCCCCCCATAGTAAAGCGCATATAAATATTTGAATTATTATTGATCTGTCACTTATCCTAATAAATTATCTCAGTTCGTCTCTTACTTCCATAAGCGCAAAGCCTAAAAGGTTCTTACCTCTCCAAGAAAAAGGATCTTGAGCATCCAAATCAGATTCTTTTAACCCAATTCCCCATATGCGATCATAAGGACTAGCTTCAACTATTACGGCATCTTCTGTTTTCAAAAGGAAATCCCTCATATTCTTATTCTGAGAGAATTTGTGATAATTACCTTTAATTACAACCGCATATTTGAGTTTATCCCAAATGGCCTCATCGAAATTCCTCACTTTCCTTCCCAACCCCTTAATCGTTTTTTGATCCGTCTCTTGAAGAATTGCTTGGAGAATTTTCATATCCCCAAAGATCCGAGCCTTTTCTGCCATCATATATTGCTCAGCACAATTATAGATACGCCCATCAACCTCAAAACCGCAACGCCACCATTGACTAAAACAAACTTTTGTCAATCGAGGCGCATTATTTGTATGTCCCCAGAAAAACAAATAATTTAAATCCTTTCCATCAGAAACACATGCCTTAGCCCAATCCAAAGAATATTTTGGGACAAGTTGATGATCTGAAATCTCTATAGTCTTAAACATAATAAATAATTTAATGATTCATTCTAAAATTCTAATCTCAATCCTTTTTGTTTCAATTTCTCATATTGTTCCGCATTAAAGCTATACCTAATCGGTTGTTTTAACGAAACCTTTCCCGAACGTTCTTCCACGACTGTCAGTAATCCCAATTTTATCATCTTCTTATAAAAATTCCGGCGATCGAATTTCACCTCAAGTATCGCCTCATATAAATTTTGCAACTCTGTCATCGTAAACACTTCCGGTAATAGCTCAAAACCGATCGGTTCAAAATGAATTCTTTCCTTCAATTTACTCATCGCTACACGAAGTATCAAATCGTGATCAAAGGCTAATTGCGGGATCTCATTCAACCCAAACCATCGTGCCTTAACCGCATCATCCCCACCTTTAACTTCTGCAATTTTAACCAATGCATAAAAAGCAATTGTAACAACACGCTCTCTTGGATCACGGTTAACATCAGAAAAAGCTTGCAACTGCTCCATAAAACCACTTTTAAAACCGGTTTCTTCTTCTAACTCTCTCCTAGCACATGCCTCAGCCGTCTCATCTATCCGCATAAACCCTCCGGGAAAAGCCCAATGTCCTTTATACGGATCAAGACCTCTCTCAATTAATAACACCTTAAGATTCACACCATCAAAGCCGAACATCACACAATCCGTTGTTATGGATGGATGAGGATATTTATACCTATAATTTAATTCTTCCATGCTATTTATTTCTTGCAGCACACATATATTGCGTAATTATTACGCAAAGATATGAAGATTAATTCAACCCACAAGTATTTATGCGTATTTTTTACGCAATAGATATTCTAAACCTTTTACCGACAACTATATTAAAGGATAACAGAGCACCTTTCAGTTTTTATCTCTATCTTTGCGCAAACTTTTGAGAAAAATGATACAATCAATGACTGGGTTCGGTAAGGTTACTGCCGAGCTCCCTTCAAAAAAAGTAACCGTAGAGATAAAGGCTTTAAACAGTAAGCAATTGGATTTGTCCACCCGTATCCCTTCCATATACAAGGATAAGGAAATGGAGCTTCGGAGCCTGTTACTTCAATCTTTGGAGCGGGGAAAAGTTGAGTTCAATATCTTTATAGAATATATAGGCAAAGATACTCCTACACAGATCAATCTTGCCGCCGTAGAGAATTATTACAACCAAATCAAGGAGATCGCAGAGAAACTGAATATCAGCGTTCCGAACGATTGGTTCCAGACCTTGCTCCGAATGCCGGACGCAATCAAGTCCGAGACCGTAGAACCGGACGAATCCGAATGGGAGGTGGTTTTAGAAACGGTAAAGGACGCTATCAAGCACCTGTGTGATTTCCGTATCCAAGAAGGAGCCATGCTTCAAAAGCTTTTCGAGCAAAAGATAGCCAATATCGCCACTCTGTTGAAAGAAGTGGAGAAATACGAGGGGGAACGTATCGAGAAGATCAAGGCTCGTATCATGGATAACCTGCAAAAGATAGCCGAGAAGGACTACGACAAGAATCGTTTCGAGCAGGAGATGATCTATTACATAGAGAAGCTGGATGTCAACGAGGAAAAGAACCGTTTGGACAACCACTTGAAATATTTTATCTCAACCATGGAATCCGGTCACGGCCAAGGCAAGAAGCTCGGTTTTATCGCTCAGGAAATGGGGCGTGAGATCAATACGCTCGGATCAAAGAGCAACCACGCCGAGATGCAGAAGATCGTGGTCCAGATGAAAGACGAGTTGGAACAAATCAAGGAACAGGTACTAAACGTATTATAATAAGATTAACGAGAATGGCTGGCAAATTAATTATCTTCTCCGCACCCTCGGGTTCCGGAAAATCAACCATTATTAATTATCTTTTGAAACAAGATTTACACCTTCGTTTCTCCATCTCGGCTACCAGCCGGGCTCCGCGGGGAACCGAGAAGAATGGTGTGGAATATTATTTCCTTACGCCGGAAGAGTTCCGCAGTCGTATCGCTAATGGAGACTTCTTGGAATATGAGGAGGTGTATACCGATAAATATTACGGTACGTTAAAGAGCGAGGTAGAGCGTATCTTGAATGAAGGGGACAACGTGATTTTCGATGTGGATGTGGTAGGCGGATGCAATATCAAGAAATTCTATGGAGACCGTGCCCTGTCTGTCTTTATCCAACCTCCTTGCATCGATGACCTGCGGAAGCGATTGGAAGGACGGGGAACAGACAGCCCGGAAGTTATCGAAAGCCGTATCGCCAAGGCTGAGTATGAATTAGGGTTCACGGGACAGTTTGATAAGGTTGTCGTAAACGATGATCTGGAGACTGCCCAAAAAGACGCGTTGAAGATCATTCGTGAGTTCTTAAACAAATAGTCTATGCCTAATATATTCAAGAATACCCGTTTTATGATGGGGCTTTCTATCGTTTGTGGGATAGCGAGCCTCGTATTAGGTGGTATCAGCCTGTATTATAAGGAGTATATCATCGGGGGTGCCCTGATATTTAATATATTCATTTGTTTTATCAACTATAAGGGTTGGCAAAAGAAGGGTTAAGTAAAAATCGTATGGGACTCAAGACCGGGATTTACAGTGGATCATTCAATCCCATTCACATAGGCCATCTCGCCTTGGCGAACTGGCTATGTGAGTTCGAGGGATTGGATGAGGTGTGGTTCGTAGTCACGCCTCACAATCCGCTGAAGAAAAAGGATGACTTGCTAGATGACTCACTACGGTTGGAAATGGCCCAAGCCGCCATTGACGGATATCCGAAATTCAAGGTCTGCGATATTGAGTTCCACCTGCCGAAACCTTCTTATTCCATTGATACCTTGCGAGCCTTATCCAGCAACTATCCGGATAGGGACTTTTATTTTATCATGGGAGCCGATAACTGGCTGCTTTTTCCCCGATGGAAAGAATATGAAAAAATACTCCAAAACTACAAACTGCTGATTTATCCCCGCCTAGGATTCGATATCTCGATCCCAACCATTTATCCGAACGTGAAAAAGGTAGACGCTCCCTTGATGGAAATCTCCTCCACATTTATCCGTAACGCTTACCAAACCGGCAAGGATATCCGTTTCTTCCTGCCGGAAGGAGTGCGGCCTTATTTCGGGTCAGTAGCAAATCAGTGACATACCTGCGATAGAAGATATACTTACTTGGGCTATGAAGTATATATCCTATGCCACTTGAAGTATATATTCTTCGAGAAGGGAAGTTATACCGTGATTATTTACAGCTTTGCCATCTTAGGGCAATCTGCCAAAATTCCCATTAAAACATGTTTTACAGCACAGCCGTTAAAGATGATCCCCGTAACATCAAAACAGGCTCACTCGATAATCTTTTTGGAGTATCCAAATATATAATTTGAGCCTTGTCAAGTGAATAACTAACGGTTACACCGAGGATTACTGAATGGTTTCCCCGGTGTGATATTGGCATTGTTGAACATTAAGCAAAGATATTTATGCGAATAGACTTGACAAGATCTAAGACATACGAGGTAGCTTATCCATACGATGGGAATGCTTTGGACACTTCAAATATATTGAGGGAACACTACTGGACACATAGAGACATTGACTTCCTAAAAAAACACCAAAGAAAAATGAACTCTTTGTATATGGTGGAAGGAGTAATTGGGGCAGTCGGAGGAGCGATTTTTGTCCAAACGAACAAATACCTGCAAGCGGGTATGGAAAATGAGGATTTCTATGGCTGGGGCTTGGAGGACGGAGAAAGACATTACCGTTGGTTGAGTTTTGGCTACCGGATTTATCGGAGTGAGGGCTGTTTATTCCATTTGTCTCATCCCCGGGATCAAAACAGGATGTAAAGATAAAATTATTGGGTCTTAAGTTCATTGGCCTACAAACCTAAGATACTTCACCAAGGATCCTAAGATACTTTACCGATGAACCTAAGATACTTTATCCATGAACAAACAAGATCGGTGACCTCAACCTTTTACCACATAAGTCAGCATAAATCAGAAATATTTTGTACTTTTGCGCCGTATTATACAAAATAATAGCATAATGAATCTATTAGAACTGAGTGAACAGGAAATAATAAGACGTAATAGCATGGAGCAGTTGCGTCAGATGGGGATAGAGCCTTATCCCGCAGCTGAGTATGTAACGAACGCATTTTCCAAAGAAATAAAAGAGACATTCAAAGACGACGCTGAGCCACGCCCGGTAAGTATCGCCGGCCGTATCATGAGCCGTCGTATCATGGGTAAGGCTTCCTTCATGGAATTGCAGGATTCCGAGGGCAGAATACAGGTCTATATCTCCCGTGACGATATTTGTCCGGATGAGAATAAGGACACCTACAATGTCGTTTTCAAGAAATTACTGGATATCGGTGATTTCGTCGGGATCAAGGGATTCGTTTTCCGTACTCAGATGGGAGAAATTTCCGTTCATGCTCAAGAATTGACAGTTCTGTCTAAATCACTTCGTCCGCTACCGGTCGTTAAATATAAGGACGGTGTCGCTTACGACGGTTTTAATGACCCGGAGCTTCGCTACCGTCAACGTTACGTGGATTTGGTAGTAAACGATGGCGTAAAAGATATTTTCATGAAACGTGCGGCTATCATCAAGACCATGCGTACCGCTTTGGATGAGGCCGGATATACGGAGGTAGAGACTCCGATCCTGCAATCTATCGCCGGAGGAGCTAGCGCACGTCCGTTCACGACACATCATAACTCCTTGGACATCGATTTATATTTACGTATCGCTACCGAGTTGTATTTGAAACGATTGATCGTCGGTGGATTCGAGGGTGTATACGAGATCGGTAAGAATTTCCGTAACGAGGGTATGGACCGTACGCACAACCCGGAGTTCACTTGTATGGAACTTTATGTCCAATACAAAGACTATAACTGGATGATGAGCTTCACTGAGAAGCTGTTGGAGCGTATCTGTATCGCCGTGAACGGTACGAGCGAGAGCACGATCGACGGTAAGACAATCAGCTTCAAGGCTCCTTTCCGCCGTTTGCCGATCTTGGAGGCGATCAAGGAAAAGACGGGTTACGACTTGGAAGGTAAGAGCGAGGACGAGATCCGTACGATCTGCAAGGAATTGAAGATGGAGATCGACGATACGATGGGTAAAGGTAAATTGATCGACGAGATCTTCGGGGAGTTCTGCGAGGGTACGTTTATCCAGCCGACCTTCATCATCGACTATCCGGTTGAGATGAGCCCGCTGACTAAAATGCACCGTAGCAAACCGGGATTGACCGAACGCTTCGAGTTGATGGTAAACGGGAAGGAATTGGCGAACGCTTATAGCGAGCTGAACGATCCGATCGACCAAGAAGAACGTTTCAAGGAGCAATTACGCTTGAGCGAGAAAGGGGACGACGAGGCGATGTTCATCGATCAAGATTTCTTACGCGCCCTTCAATTCGGTATGCCTCCTACGTCGGGTATCGGTATCGGTATCGACCGACTGGTTATGTTGATGACCGGACAGACAACGATCCAAGAGGTATTGCTTTTCCCGCAAATGCGTCCGGAGAAAACCGCAAAGAAAGATAACGCCGACAAATACGTAGCCTTGGGTATTTCCGAGGAGTGGGTTCCCGCTTTGCAGAAAGCCGGCTACCTGACGGTTGACACGCTGAAAGAAGCGAACGCCAACAAATTAAGACAAGAGCTTTGTGAGCTTAATAAAAAATATAAGTTAGAACTGCAAAATCCTACGATCCAAGAAATAGAAGCTTGGATAGCCAATGTAGGAGAATAAAAGCGTGATACGATGGATTTGCCCGGAAAAATCGCGATAATGGGAGGTGGTAGCTGGGCTACCGCCTTAGCCAAGATCGTACTTTCAACTCAAGATAGTATCAACTGGTACATGCGTAGGCCCGATCGTATCGAGGAGTTCAAGCAGTTGGGACACAACCCGTGTTACCTCACCGCCGTGAAATTCGACACGAACAAGATAAACTTCTATTCCAATATCAACCAAGCGATCAAGGACTCGGATACCTTGATCTTCGCTACGCCTTCCCCTTTCTTGAAACAACATTTGAAGAAGGTGAAGACCTCTTTGAAAGATAAGTTTATCATCTCGGCGATCAAGGGTATCGTACCGGATGAGAATATGTTGATTACGGATTACTTCGCAGAGTATTACAAGGTTCCGACAGAAAATATAGCAGTTATCGGTGGTCCCTGTCATGCGGAAGAGATCGCTCTGGAGCGGCTCTCGTACATTACGTTGGCTTGTTCCGACATCGAGAAGGTCCGTACGATATCCCCCGTTTTCAAGAATCAATACTTAAAGAATTCCTTCTGTAAGGATGTCACCGGTATCGAATACGCCGCCGTACTGAAGAACGTGTACGCTATCGCCGCCGGTATTTGCCATGGGATGAAATATGGCGATAACTTCCAAGCCGTATTTATCTCGAACGCTATTGAGGAGATGCGTAATTTCGTGGACGCCGTACACGGGCTGGAGCGGGATATCACCGACTCCGTCTACCTTGGCGATTTGCTGGTTACCGCTTATTCCCGGTTCAGCCGTAACCGTACTTTCGGAACCATGATCGGTAAAGGATATTCCGTGAAGACAGCGCAGCTGGAGATGGAAATGATAGCCGAGGGATATTATGGAACCAAGTGTATGCGTGAGATCAACGAGAAATATAAAGTGAACATGCCGATACTGGACGCTGTTTATGATATATTGTACGAGAAGAAATCGCCGACAACGGTCATTCGTCAATTAACGGAAACGTTTAAATAAAATAGCATATGAAAAACATCAGTTTAAACATCGACAAGGCTCTGGGCACTGTCTCCAAGGAACAGGTTTACGCTCAAGAGGCCAAGGCAATGGAATGTATTGCCACATTACATAACGGTAACGGAGCAGGTAACGACTTTTTGGGTTGGTTGCATCTCCCCTCTTCTATTACGGACGCAGAGTTGGCCGACATCGAGAATACGGCGAACGTGCTTCGTTCTAAATGTGAAGTGGTCGTAGCCATTGGTATCGGTGGTAGCTATTTGGGTACCAAAGCGGTAGTAGAAGCGTTAAACAACAGCTTCGACTGGTTGCAAAACGACCGTAAAAACCCGGTTATGTTATACGCCGGACACAATATCGGAGAGGATTATCTTTATGAATTAAGCGAAGTTTTGAAAGGTAAGCAATTCGGTATTATCAATATCTCCAAGTCTGGTACGACTACAGAGCCGGCTTTGGCTTTCCGTATCTTGAAGAAACAATTGGAAGATGCTGTTGGCAAGGAAGAGGCTAAACATCGTATCGTAGCTATCACGGACGCTAAGAGAGGCGCTTTGCGTACCTTGGCGGATCAAGAAGGTTACAAGACTTTCATCATCCCTGATAACGTAGGTGGACGTTTCTCTGTTTTGACTCCGGTAGGTTTGCTTCCGATCGCCGTGGCAGGTATCAGCATCCGCGACTTGGTTGCTGGAGCTGTTTCCATGGAAAAAGCTACAGACGCGAGCGTTCCTTTCGCTGATAATATGGCCGCTATCTATGCCGCTACTCGTAACGAGTTGTATAAGAGCGGTAAAAAGATTGAGATCTTGGCTAACTTCCATCCGAAATTGCATTATATCGCAGAATGGTGGAAACAACTTTATGGAGAGAGCGAAGGTAAAGACGGTAAAGGTATTTTCCCCGCATCTGTAGATTTGACAACCGATTTGCATTCCATGGGTCAATGGATTCAAGACGGTGAGCGTACGATTTTCGAAACGGTTATCTCCGTGGAAGCTACAGATCATAGCGTATTGGTTCCTACAGACGAGGCTGATTTGGATGGATTGAACTTCTTGGCAGGCAAGCATGTAGACGAGGTAAACAAGATGGCTGAGTTAGGTACTCAGTTAGCTCACGTAGATGGTGGCGTTCCTAATATCAAGGTAACTATGCCGGAAGTAAGTGCGTTCTATATTGGTCAGTTGTTCTATTTCTTCGAGAAAGCTTGTGGCATCAGTGGTTATATGTTGGGCGTTAACCCATTCAATCAACCGGGTGTCGAGGCTTATAAGAAGAATATGTTCGCCCTGTTGAATAAGCCGGGATACGAGAAAGAAAGCGAAGCTATCAAAGCACGTTTATAATACGATTTATCCCATAAAAAAACGGTTTTCTCATCACGAGGAAACCGTTTTTTCGTTTGAATAGTTTTTTATTACTCATTTAATTCTTTAAGTAAATCGCTCCCGGCCTTGAATTTGACCGAGACACGTGGAGTAATCATTACTTCCTCCCCTGTTTTCGGATTACGTGCCAATCGCTCGGATTGTTGCCAAGGTACAAAAGATCCAAATCCTTTCATGGAAATAGATTCTCCTTCCCGTATTCCTTTCGCCACAACAGTCGGTAACGCATTCACTACGGTTCTAACAACATTTTTCGGCAATCCTGTTTCTTCCACAAGAGATTGTACTAATTCTCCTCTATTCATACTAGATAATAAATATACCATTCTTCACCAGAAAAGAGTCCGGTGAGAACTTAGTTGTTTAATCATTGCAAATATATGAATATTTGGGGAATATCAAAATATCATATATTAAAAATCAATGCATACAGAAATATTATATACCTAAATGTAGGTATAATTGAACCCCTTTCAGATAGACAAGTGAGACTTTGGTAGAAATATAATTAATAAGAAATAGTATACAGTATTATGATATCACTTATTCATAGCAAGTTATAGCCTTTGAAAATTCGTTATTAATACGCTTACTAGAGTTCTCACCGAACTACGTCATAATTTATTGATTAATTATCTCAACGAAATAAATTTATATCCCTTATTTTTCAATACATCTATCAACTCATCCAGATAATTATAGAATTTATCAATCCGGTTAGGGTGTACATGTAGGTGGATCAAAAGTAAGCACCCATTTAAACCATTTTTGTTTCATAAAATGAAATTCCATTATATATCATATTTATTTAATTTCAAGAAGCTTTCCTCCCATTTCTGTTAATTCCGATTTATTACGTACCTTTGTATTGGTTTTTAAGAAGGTAATAACATGATTCAAGAAGCGATTATCCGATATCTGCGTAAACACAGGCAGGAATCCCTTTCTCCCAAAGCTGTTCTTTTCGATATGGATGGTGTATTATATGACTCTATGCGTTTTCATGCACGGGCATGGCATGAGGTAGCGACCCTCCATCAGCTAACTTCTCGGCCGGAAGACTTTTATATGTTCGAAGGACGTACTGGGGAAAGCACGATCAACGAGCTATACCAACGCACTTTCCAACGAGACGCTACCGCCGAGGAGAAGCAAACGATCTATAAAGAGAAAGCGGATCTATTCAATACCTATAATGACGGTGCCCCCATGACCGGCGCCGCAGAGGTTCTAAAAGAAGTGGAAGCATCCGGACTGCAACGATTGGTTGTCACCGGTTCCGGCCAACATAGCTTGATCGATAAGCTAAACCATACCTATCCGGGACATTTCAACCGAGAGAAAATGGTTACGGCTTTCGACGTGAAATATGGCAAGCCACACCCCGAACCTTATTTAATGGGACTTCAAAAAGCGCATGCGAAGCCTAATGAAACTTTTGTGGTAGAGAACGCTCCCATGGGAGTAGAAGCTGCCGTGGCAGCCAATATCTTTACGATAGCCGTAAACACCGGACCTCTCCCCGATCAAGTTTTATTAGATGCCGGAGCGGATTTACTATATCCGGATATGGAAAACTTAGCTAAAGATTGGAAACAAATCATCGAGCTTGCGAAATCCACCCGATTGAACGAGTATTCCAAATAAGCAAACATAAAAAAAGAGGCTACCCGATAATGAAGTAGCCTCTTCTTTTTTATCATCGAACGGATTATTTCACATAATCAGCCTTATTCAAGAAATCATAGCTTTGCTGAACGCTGGCAACCGGATCATTGTTAGTATATTGTTCCACTTCAACATACCAATCCTTTACGTTATTAGCGTACATTTGATCGAAGATAGGCTTGAAATCCATCTTACCGCTTGCGCCGATCTCTTTCTCATCCTTGATATGGATAGCCTTGAACTGGCTCGGACGGTTCTTCAAGTAAGCGACAGGATCACCGCCACCCATCATTACCCAGTATACATCCATTTCGAAGAATACGTGGTTCGGGCTTACGTTATCCAGCAAGAAATCATAGATCAATTGATCGTCGATCTTACGGAACTCGAAGTCGTGGTTGTGATAACCGAACGCAATGCTAGCGGCAGCGGTCTTATAACCAACCGTATTGAAATAATCGCAGTACATCTTCAAGTCATCCAATGTAGTCTTATCGTTAACCGGCATCCACGGTTGAACCATATATTTAACGCCTAACTCATTATGAGCATCGATCGCTTGATCCCACCAACTCATAACCTCGGCTTCTTTTTCTTTCGTAAAGGCCTGTCCAAGGTGAGCGCTCGTACACTTCATACCTAGGTCATTCACCATTTTCTTAAATTCAGCGGGAGCTAAACCGTAAATCTTACCGTTATCATAGCTTGCTGTCTCCAGATTCTTATAACCCATCTTAGCGGCGGTTTCCAATACTTTCTGGATACCTTCTTCTTTTACAAGGTCTCTTAAAGAATACAATTGAAGCCCTATATATTTAGAAGACTCCGATGCTGTAGCGGCAGCTTGTCCTGATTTACCGCCACAAGAAGATAATAACTGCGGGGCTACCAACCCACCCGCAAGCATCAAAGAGGCTTGCTTCAAAAAATTACGTCTGTTCTGCATAGTACTATTAATTAAGTTTGATTGAGAATTTTTACAAAAGTAAGACTATATTCTTAGGTTTATATCTTTATAGAAGTTAAAATCTTCAAAAAGGACATTGTATTTTAATTTTCGTTATCTTTGGAGGATATATTATTACTTAAATCATTTATATCATGAAAAAATTATCAATTCTAGCGATGGGCCTTCTCTTTGTCCTGACCACAGCCTGTAGTGTTTCCGGCAGTGGTACCTTATTCGATGGCAAAGATAGTAACAAATGGAAAATGACAGGCGATGTCTCCGTTCAAGACGACATAATGACCTTGAAAGGTACGGATGCGCTGGCCATACTGAAAAACGGCAAATACAAAAACTTCGATCTAACCCTTGATTTACGTACTACCCCGGGAGGCAAAGGCGCCGTCTGGTTCCATACGGACCCTACATTGAAAAAAGGATATCGTATCGCTATCAATAATGACAGGGCTGATAAGGTTTGGTGGAAAATGACAGGAAGTCTTGTTTCCGTGAGGAATTTGACCAAAAGCTTCGTAAAAGAAGATCAATGGTTCAAGATGGATATCCGGGTAGCCGGACAAGAGATCGATGTAAATATAAACGGCGAACCGGTTGTAGAGTATATCCAACCGACCGCACCGTATCGTACGGACGCTAACGCCTATGCCTTATTATCGGAAGGGACATTTGGCATAGAGAGTGATGGTAGCGGTGAGATCCAGATCAAGAACATCACCGTGAACGTAATTGATGAATCCACGATCGATATCAACGCACAATTGGCGGAAGCTAACGATGAGCAAAATGACGAGATCATAAAATTACATCAATCGGATTTCCCTGTATTGGATTATCACGTGCATTTAAAAGGTGGATTAACCAAGGAAGTTGCCGCTAAGCAATCCCGCAAGACCGGTATCAATTATACGATCGCACCGAACTGCGGCATCGGTTTCCCGATCACGAACGACCAACAAGTCATGGATTACCTAAATGAGATGCGCTCACAGCCTTTCATCCTTGGTATGCAAGCGGAAGGACGCGAATGGATAACCACATTCTCTCCCGAGACTCTTAAAGAATTCGACTATGTGTTTACGGACGCTTTGACGTTCAAGGACAATAAAGGTCGCCGTACCCGCCTATGGATTCCGGAAGAGACTTGGATCGAGAATGAGGAGCAATATATGGACATGATCGTAGATCGTATCTGCTCCGTATTGGAAGAGCCGGTAGATATCTATGTAAATCCTTGTTTCTTGCCATCTCCGATGGATAAGCGTTTTGACGAATTCTGGACGGAGGCCCGCATGAACCGTTTCGTCGAGGCATTGGCAAAAAGCGGAAAAGCTTTAGAGATCAACGAACTATACAATATTCCAAATAAAGCGATCATTATGAAGGCGAAAGCCGCCGGCGTTAAATTCACGTTTGGAAGTAACAACGTGACACCAAACGTCAGCGATCTGTCTTACAGTATCCGCATGATGAAAGAATGTGGCCTGACGGCTGAGGATATGTATAAACCGAAAGTTAAAATCTAATCACACATTTACCCTCACCCTAATCCCCCGTTTAGGGACACCCTAAATGAGCGATTAGGGTAGACCTAAACGAGGAATTATTCTCTTTCTCGCAACATCCGTCGCATCTTCATATACCGATATTGCTTTATAATCATCTTGCGGCTACGTATGATCTGATAACGGTAAATGATACAAGACAAGATGAAATATACACCTGCCTGAATCCATAATACCCGATATTCATGCGCCACCTCATGCAAGGAAGCGCCAGCCGTATTGATACGGATAAATCCCTGGATACCCGGAGTAGAAGGAAACAAATAACCCACCACTTTCCAAAACGGAGGAATAGCCGCCTCCGGCCAAGAGACACCCGAGATAAATAACAAGATGACAGACGTGAAAACGAATACCAACATAGGCGATTCGCGACTCGTCATAAATCCCGATAGCGTCATAGACATAAAAATACAGGCAAACAGGTAAGGCAGTAAAAACAACAAAATAGTCAGTGGCTCACCAACCTGAGGTAAGGAGAATAACTTTGGGACAATAGCCAATACCCAGATGCAAACCACCACATACAGCAAAAGATAAGTCAGCGACTTGCCGAACACGATACGCAAAGTCCCGTTAAAATGCCTGCAAATAGGTACCAGACTATGAAAGCGGTTCTTTTCCCGTGCCGTTCCTCCCAACATTCCGATGCCCAATATCAAGGTCTGTTGCAATACCAAGATCAAGATTACCGGTACCAAAAAACTGGCAAAACCATTCTGGGAATTAAACAACGCTACCGATTCATACGGGATCGGGTCTACCGTGATCTGGTCCATCTTATCCGTAGACGACGGATTATTATGCATCCGAAGTTCCTTACCCATATCCAACGATACCTCTGTCGCCGCCAAAAGGAAAGCCTTATAAAACAATAAGGCGCTCATATCGCAATACAACGAGACGGTTGTCTGTCGCCCTTCATGCAGGTCCTTACTATAATCCGGGGGAAAAAGCAAAATTCCATAGGCCTTCTTCTCATCTAACATCTTCTTGGCTTCCGCCATATCCGGACAAACACCCACTACTTCCACATCCGGCGTGGCGTTAACCCGTCTGGTAAACTCACGACTCAAATAGGAATCACTTTGGTCTACCACCACCATCTTCGCCTCGTGTACTACCTCGTTATTATATATAAATGAATAAAGCAGCGGATATACGAAAGGCACCAAGAAAAAGAAAATCATGACCCCCGCATCTTTAAACACGTTTCTCAATTCATCCTTCCAAATATAAAACGTATCCAGAAGACCTTCCTTTATGATATATCGTAAACGATGTTCTCTTTTCATCACATACAGTTTTTACGGTAGATATTTGAAATCCAACAACGCCCTCTTCAAGTTCCGCCCGATAAGGAACGGCAAGATCAGAAATCCCAACAACCAAGCGTACTCGCCCAACGTATAGAATAGTGCCCGCCCGTTCAAGGCTTGATCGACATAAATCAAGAAATAATGCCGCAGAGGAAACAAACGTGCCAACGCTTGCAACGTAGGGTCCATACCTTGTACCGGAAACGAGAATCCGACAATGGAGAACGAGATCATTCCGAACAGACTGGCGAAACTAAGCCCTAAACGGGGAGTCGGTAATACGCCGATCATAAATACGCCTACCGCCTGAGAGGATATAATCAGCAAAAACATCGCCAAAAGCATCGGAAACCAACCGCTATTTAACGGGAAAGAATTAATTCCATACAACACCGCACAATACATAAAGCCTACGACCGTGAAAATAGCTGTCTGCGGCAATAACTTTCCCAACAAACTAACTGCGATGGAATTCCCTCCCAGATCCAACCATTTACGGGATGTGGAATATTTAATTTCCGTACCGATACTGAATACTGTCACCAGAAATACCATCAACTGAATGATACCCGGCAAAACCGTATTATTCAAATATACCGAATAATTCAACCACGGATTGCCGATCGGATGCGTATCGATCACGATCGGTTGTAGCTGTCCCATGATCTGCGCTTCGGTATATCCTTTAGCTTGTCCGGTTTGTAAACCCACAGCGGCCCCCGCCAATACTGACATCGTTTTCATATCCCGAAACAGCAAGGAAGCGGCGATCAAATAGGTACCATTCGTATAGAAAGACAACCGGGGCTGCTTTCCAGATGTGGCGTCCACGGCGAAACCGGATGGAATGTAAAAAATTCCATATACATTCCCTTTCTGCATTTCCTGACGAGCCTCGGTAAACGACATGGTTTTCATATACACCTCTGTCTGCTCAAAGGCATCCAACTGGCGAATCAAATTGCGCGAGGTAGCAGAGTTATCCATATCCACCACTGCTATCGGCAGATCGGTCGGCAATCCCTCATGCATCAACGATACAAAGAAAATGACACAGATAGCCGGAGCGATCAGCATACAAAAGAAGTAAATCGGTTGAGCCACCAGCCGATGCACCTCACGCTTCGCGATAAGCCAGATTCTATGCAAACTTTCTTTATAGGTCATACGATCTCTTTCCCTTTTTTCTTTAAGATCACGGACATTCCCGGACGAAGATCAGCGACTTTCTCCAACGGACGGGCACGCACCTCGAAAGTCTTCGAGTCATATTGTCCATTCGTCTTTGTCGCTTTCCATGCGGCATACGAGCCCATATCCTTCATATAATAGACTTTCAACTTCACCGGTAGGTCCCCCAACGCCGGTATAAAAGCATTTACTTCCGAGCCAATCTTGATATCTTTCAACAGATCCTCACGAATACTGAAAGTTACCCATACATCATTTAAATCAGAGATATTCATGATCGGAGCGCCTGTACCAACCAACTCACCGACTTCCGGGAACCGTTCTGAAACCTCCCCGTCAATCGGAGCCACCAAAGCGCTCTCGCCCACATACGACTCCACTTCGGCGATAGCACCTTCCGCACGTTGGACCATAGCGGCAGCGGCAGCCTTATCTTCCTTACGGGCACCTTCTTTTGCCATCTCATATTGAGAACGGGCAGCCTTCTCTGTCGCTACCATAGCGTTATAATTAGCCTCCACCTCGTCTCTTTTTTGAGCGGACATCACCCCTTTCTCGTATAAATTCTGAATACGATCGAAAGATTTCTTAGCGATAGTTAATCCAGCTTGCGCCTTTTGCCACATCTCATAAGCGGCCGTGATTTCCTGTTCACGGGCTCCTTTAATCGCTTTAGCGTTCTGCGCCTCCGCTGCCGCACGAGCCGCCTCCGCTTGTTTCAGCTTCGCCATAACCTCGGGCGTATCTAAAAAGACCAAAGTATCTCCGGCTTTTACCTGATCGCCTTCGCCAAAACGATAAGAAGCGATACGTCCGGGAACCTTACCGGAGATACGAACTTGGGTGGCCTCGGCCTGCCCCATTATAATATCGTCAGGCGGTGTAAGCAGGAAGAAACCTGCCAAGGCTACCAATCCGATCACGACCAATACCGTGATAAAAGCTAACATCATGTTACTGATAGAAAACTTCTTGTTCTCATTCATCTCTGTGTATATTTTTATTTGTTATTACTCTTATTCATTTGCGGACAGTTTACCCAAAGCCTTGCTTAGATAAACTTCTGTTAATTTCACCTCGATTTGAGCATCAATCAAACTAGAGCGAGCAGAAACCCATGCTGTCTGCGCCTCCATTAAGTTCAAAGCCGGGATAACCCCTTCCTCAAAACCGAAATTCGCACACCGCAAATTCTCTTCCGCATTTTCCATATTACGGGAAGAAGCGATCAACTTTTTGCCCGCTTCATTCACTTTATAAACGGATTGATTTACCTGCAACTCGATCTTTTCACGAGCATCCTGCCATTCCAGTGTTTTTATGCGCGTTTCCGCTTTCGCCGAGTTACGCCTATAAGTGCCTTCCCACCAACCGGACAAGGGTACCTTTACCATAACTCCGACATTAAACATACCGGCGAAATCATTTTTAAAACCATTAAAAACATTCGGATTCGTGACGAAGTAATTCGCCGCTAAAGCGACATTAGGCAACATCTCTGCCAAAGCAATACGTTCTTTTCGCTTATAGATTTTCGTTGCCAGATCCAAACTTCTCAGTTCATTACGATTCATGAAAGCCTCATTCAGATCGGCCGAGGCTTGTGTTGTCTCTACCGGAAAATTATCCAGCTTCTCGTCTGCAAGCGATAAATCCTCCTCTAAAGACAGACCACAAATTTGCGCTAAAAGCATTCGGGTTAAAGCCAGACCATTCTCAACCTTAGTCTGAGCCATCTCCGCCTCATTCAGTTTCACCTTGACAGAAAGACCATCGGCCTCGGTAGCGACTCCCTCATAGATCATAGCGGTCACATCACTATCCATCTTACGGAGCAAATCCACATAAGCGTCCGCCAATTTCTTCTTATTCACCAAAGATATGACCTGCCAATAGGTCTCGTCAGTCTTATAAATCAAGTCCTGCAACTGTAAATTATTCATTGACTCCGCTAATTGCTTGGCAAACTTAGTGATTTGGTTATAATTAACGATCTTCCCGCCCATGAATACAGGCTGCACCAACGATACATTACCCACCCAGATATTCTGCACATCCAAATGTTGCATATCGTTCACCCCACTCATCAAATGTTGGATCATCGGTAATTGGGCCAAGCCACCTAAAGAAGAGCTCAAGGATGAGGACAAAGCGCCCATGTCCAGTAAGTTTATATCCTTCTGGTTCCACATATAGGCACCGTTTGCCGATAATTGAGGAAAATACTTGGTAAAAGCGGCTTTCTTCTCGTTATCCGCCATCTTGATCTTTTCGCCAGAGATTTGTAGCTCCTTATTGTTCTGGATCGCCAGATTCCGGCACTCTTCCAATGTCAACATTCGCTGAGCGTGCATACAGCTCACCGTGACTACAAATGTTAATAGTAAGATAGTTCGTTTCATCTTTATATCGTTTTAACCTACCTATATAATGCCATCATATTCCCTATGTGACAAAAATATAAAAACCCGCACAAAAGTATAGGTTTAAAGCGAATATAAAATTGAACTAATTCAATAAAGGATACGTTTCTTCAACTTACAATACCAAGAATCACTAACCCCCATATATTGAGCTATATATTTATCAGGTACCCGGCTTACGATCCATTGGTGGTTCGTATAAAGATATTTCAGGAATTCTTCCGCCTTACAGGTTTGACGGACAGCGAACATTGAATAGAGCTTGGAAATAATCATCAGCATCACATTCTGATAACAGGTAGCGAAAGCTGGATATCCCAACGTCAAACGTTCGATATCCGTCCGGGAGAAACAAAGTAATTCACCATCCTCGATAGCTTTCACTTCAAACTCGGAAGGGACTTGTGTAAAATAACCGATTGTAGAAACAAAAGGGTACATACTGTCCGAGGAGAAACCGGTTACGCATTCATTCCCATTCTCATTAATATATTGATTGATAAAAAGCCCTTTATTAATAAAATAGGCATCTTGGCACAACTCGCCCGTACGAATCAAATAATCCCCTTTCCGGATTGTCACACCTCGAGTACAACTTTCCAAATCCCTTAGGAAAGATTCATCTCGAGACAGAATCTCCGGAATAAAACTTAGGAACTTCTCAAAGTCAGGAGATAATTTCATAGTTAATCATCCAAGGTAAATCTCTTCTGTCCGATCAAATTACCGTCAGAGAAAATATCCACACGGTAAGTACCCGGAGATAAGAATTCCTCGATATTCCAATACATGGTCACAGCCACCTCCTCACCTTCATATTCTATCATTTTCTTCATAGAATAATTGATTTCCTTTCCTTCAAAAGCGAATACGTCCGCACGGCTTTTCACCAATATATCGTCATCCGGTTTCATGATCCGTACATATACCATCTTTTCGCCGACAGGAGCGGTAATGTTCTTCGCTATCTTGAAAGTCACGACAAATTGCTGCATCTTTTTAATACGCTTAGCTA
The DNA here is from genome assembly GCF_003635405.1 of Parabacteroides sp. AF39-10AC. Lineage (NCBI taxonomy): Bacteria > Pseudomonadati > Bacteroidota > Bacteroidia > Bacteroidales > Tannerellaceae > Parabacteroides > Parabacteroides sp. AF39-10AC. Next base: position 70,165 of record NZ_QTLP01000029.1, read on the forward strand.
GTTTACCTCGAGAGTTCACAGGAGTCACGTTAATATCCGTCGCATCCAAACGACTAGCTAACGTTACTCTTTCCGTCAATTTCTCTTTTTCCTTTTTCAAGGTAGCAGCTTGTGAAGTAGCCCTCTGATATTTCTGAACAGCCTCTTTCTTCTCAACCTTCAATTGCTCATTCTCACGATTCAAGGAATCGATTTGGACAACATAGTTACGCATGATTTTACGTAAGGTATCCAATTCCTTTTTCAAGCGAGCTATTTCCTTCGCATTCGTAGCCTTCACCGTACGCAATTCTTCCAATAAACGTTGTACCTTTGCTTGCTCCGTAGATAATAGGGCAACAAGGGAATCATTGCCTACGCTAAACTTATAACCTTCATATTGAAGAGACAATTCATTATATTCATCCTCCAAAGATTCTTTCTCAAGATCAAAGGTTTCCACCAAATCAGTCATTTGCTGCTTTTGATGATAAATATAATAACCGGCACCAGCAATAATCAGTACCAATACTATAACTGCTACGATAAGTAGCGAAAGTTTATTTACTTCTTTATTCTCTTTCTTTTCAGTATCCATATGAGGTTCTTAGCTATTACAAAAGCACAAAATTACAATTTCTTATCCATCCGAACAACAAAGTACACCTAAAAATAGAAAAAGACAGAGAGGATATATAACAAAAAAAGGAGCCAATCTTTCGACTGACTCCTTTCACCTAAGACGGCGGCTA